>JAADDR010000178.1 GCA_013153865.1 Chlorobiota bacterium
GATATTGATACAAGAAAAGTGTCGAAGAAAAAAGACGAAATATCTCCGGCGGTAAAATATATTACCGATTTAAATAAGGTAAGCGATTATCTGCAAAGAAAAAATTATAAATCTGCAACCGAAACATATATGTCGCTTGAAGATTATTATGAAATTCAGAATATTAAAGAATACGGCATAAATCATATCCCTTTGTTTGATTTTTTACAAAAATCTTACAGCGATTACATCATTTACGGAGCAGGTTTTTACAATCATAACAAAGAATACGGAAAAGCATTGGATTTGCTTAGAGAGCTGAGCAGAAGAAAAGCAAAAAACAAATATACCAAAGAAATTCAAACAGTATTGGCTGCGGATATGGCAAAAGAAGACCATAAAAAAGATCCTGTCGGAAATTATAAAACATATATCGCAAAATATACGCAAGGAGATAAATTTTTTAAATATTTTAAAAAAGCGTATAAAAAAAGTTGGAAAAATTTAAGTAAATAAAACATTATTTATTAACGGTTTGATATTCAAGTTTAATAAAAAAACTCAATAACTATTTTTTGTTTTTAATTAAAGATTAATTTTGCCGCTTCTTCGTTAAAAATATTACTTACAAATGGAATTAGAAAGTAAAATAAAATCATCGCAACATAAATTAAACGAAATAAGAGCAACCGCCATATGCGGAAACGACATATCATCTTCCGTTTTATACGTATCGGCACTTTCTATCATAGCTGCCGGGCAATATGCTTGGATTGCACTTTTGGTTGTTGCCGTAGTATTATACGCATTCAGAAAAATATACGCCGAAGTTGTGGGAGCATTGCCGCTTAACGGAGGTGCTTACAATGCATTGCTTAATACCACCGGAAAATCTACCGCATCGCTTGCCGCAACTCTTACCTTGTTGTCTTATATTGCGACCGCCGTTATCTCGGCAACCGAAGCCATGCACTATTTACACAGCATAATTCCGAGTTTCAGCGTAATAATTGCCACAATTATCCTGCTGGCAATATTTATGGGGCTTACTATAATGGGAATAACGGAATCCTCTTTCGTTGCCATGATGATTTTTATATTTCATTTGGTTTCGTTGATAGTTCTTGCCGGAACTATTTTCTATTACCTTTTTCAAAACGGTTTTGACGTTTTTCATGCAAACAGTAATTTGCCGCCTCGCGACGGCAGCGTTTTAAAAGCAATATTTTGGGGCTTTGCCGCGGCAATGCTCGGAATATCCGGTTTTGAAAGTTCTGCCAACTTCGTCGAAGAGCAAAAACCCGGAGTATTCCCTAAAACATTAAGAAATATGTGGATAGTAGTAAGCATATTTAATCCTTTGATGGCTTTTTTGGCATTATCGCTTATACCCGTGCCCGAAATTTCGGAACATAAAACCGATTTATTGTCGTATATGGGAAGCATCTCCGGCGGAAGTTGGTTGGCAATAGTGGTTTCCGTTGATGCCGTTTTGGTATTAAGCGGTGCCGTGCTAACTTCATTTGTCGGTGTATCCGGATTATTGGAAAGAATGACTTTAGACAGAATCTTACCACGTTTTTTATTAAAAAAGAACAAAAAAGGCAGTTCATATCGAATAATAATCCTGTTTTTTGCCTTGTCTGTTTCTATCTTATTGATAACCAAAGGTGAAGTAGAACCTCTTGCAGGAGTCTATACCATTTCGTTTCTTTCGGTAATGTTGCTTTTTGCCATAGGAAACATATTGCTGAAATTAAGACGCAAAAAACTTCCTCGTCCCGAAAGAGCTTCATGGTTTGCCGTACTTTTTGCAATAGTTGCGGTAATGATTGCGCTTGCCGGAAATCTTATAAAAGAACCTGAAGAAGGACAACCTTACAATATCGTAATCTTTACTTATTATTTTGTTCCTACGATGTTGTTTATAATATTTATGCTTAACAGAATAGCGATACTAAAATCATTATTGAGTTTTGTTGATTATTTATTCGTTAATATGCTTAAAACTTTAAGGAAATTTGAAAATAACGTAAAAAATCTTATTAACGAAATTAACTCTCAAGAATTTGTATTCTTTACAAAAGGCGATAACATAGTGTCGTTAAATAAAGTTTTGCTGTATATACAAAAAAATGAACATACCCGTAAAATAAAGATAGTTCACATTATTGACAACAAAGAACAGGAATTACCCGAAAAATTACTTAAAGACATAGAATTTCTCGACAGAGAATATCCGGATATTAAAATAGAATTTGTAGAAGTAGTGGGCGAATTTTCACCCGAATTTATTGCTCAATTGTCTAAAGAATGGCAAATACCCATTAATTTTATGTTTATAGGTTCTCCGAGCGATAAATTTCCGTATAAATTGGAAGACTTCGGAGGATTAAGACTTATTATCTGATTTTATTTCAGTAAGTCTTCGTAAAACCCCGGATAAGATTTATTTATGCTGAAAGCATTTTTTATTGTTATGCCGTTTTTCGAGCCGAGAGCGGCAACAGCCAGAGCCATTGCAATACGGTGGTCGTTGTGAGAGTCGGTAATGCCTCCTGATATTTTTCCGCCTTCTATAAGCATTAAATCTTTATCGATTATTATGTTTATACCGATTTTTGCAAATTCGGTTTTTAATGTTTCGGCTCTGTTGCTTTCTTTGTGTATAAGACGGTTAACACCTTTGAGTAACGAGGTGCCTTTTGCATATGTCGCCATTACTGCAAGAGGAGGGAATAAGTCCGGAGAGTCCGAGGCATCGAACTGAAAAGCTTTGAGATTACTTTTTTTGCAAATTATTTTGTCTTCGGTAACAGATATTTTACCGCCTGCCGCATGTATTGCGTTTATTATTTTTTTGTCGGCTTGTGCGGAAAACACGTCTAAACCTTTTATTGTTATTTCTCCGGAAATAAGCCCCGCAACCGCCAAAAATGCCGCCGCACTCCAGTCTCCTTCGGTTGTTACGGTTTGAGCTTTAAATTTTTGCCTGCCTTTTATCGTAAATTTTTCGTAATTTATGTTTTTGATTTCTATTCCGAATTTTTTTAATACTTCAAGAGTTAAGTCAATATAAGGTTTGCTTTTAAGATTTTTAACATTTATTTCCGAATCTTCGTTTAATGCCGGCAACGAAATAAGGAGTCCCGTAAGCAGTTGCGAGCTTTCGGAACCGTCTGTTTCGATTTTTCCGCCTTTTATGTTTCCTGAAATACGAACAGGTAAAAAACCGTTGTTTGTGCGACAGTCTAAATTTAATTGGTTAAGAGTTTCTTCAATTTCTTTTAAAGGACGTTTTTTTAACGAGCCTTCTCCGTTTAGTATAAATTTATTGCCGAAATGAGCCGTTATAGGAGCAAACATTCTTATTGCAAGACCCGATTCTCCGCAATTTATATCTGTTGCGGCTTTATTTTTACGCGGAAATATTTCTATTTTGTTTTTATTAGTAATTATTTCTGCTCCGAGTTTTTCGGCAATGTTTACGGCTGTTTTACAATCGTTACAAAAAGAAGGGTTTAATATTGTTGTTTTATCTTCGGAGAGTATCGCCGCCGCAATAATGCGTTGCATAACGCTTTTTGAAGGCGGTGCATATACGGTATTGCTTATTTGTCCGGGAGAAACGGTTATTTCGGTTCCCGATATTTTATATAGTTTTGACATTTTCAGTTTAAATAATTGTTAAAGATATTAATTTATTTTTTAAAAATTTCTGTTTGCCTGTTAATTGATTCTTGATGAACGGCTTCAAGAAAAGTATTTATAAAACGGGTACTCAGACCTAATTTTTTGCCTTTTTCTACGGCATGTTCAAGAATTTGGTTCCATCTGTCGGGTTGATAAACGGTAATTTTATTTTTCTTTTTAAGTTTTCCTATATCTTTTGCTGTTTCCATTCTTTTGTGCAGGTAATTAAATATTATTTCGTCGTATTCGTCTATTTTTGTTCTGAGTTCTTCTAAAGTGTTTAAATGCTCCGGATTTTCCATGTCTTTTATGTTTCTGTGCCTTATAATAAGAGAGTTTATAAGTTTTTTTAATTCTTCGGGCGTAATTTGTTGCTTGGCATCACTTAGTGCCGTTTTCGGATTTATATGAGTTTCTATCATTAATCCTTCGTAATTTAAATCCATTGCTTTTTGCGAGATTCTCAGCAATAAGTCCCGTCTTCCGGCAATATGACTCGGGTCGCAGAGCATGGGTATATCTTTCATACGTCTTCTGAACTCGACGGGTATTTGCCACATAGGGTCATTTCTGTATATTGATTGTGTATATGACGAGAATCCCCGGTGTATTACGGTGATGTCGGAAATTCCGGCTTTTTTAAATCTTTCTGTCGCACCTATCCAGAGGTTAATGTCGGCATTTACCGGATTTTTTATCATTATTTTTATTTTCATGCCTTTTAGAGCATCGGCTATTTCTTGTACGGCAAACGGGTTTGTGCTTGTTCTTGCTCCTATCCAAAGTATGTCTATTCCTGCTTTAAGAGCTTCGTAAACATGTTTTGTATTTGCAACTTCGGTTGTAGTAAGCATTCCTGTTTGTTCTTTTACGTTCTTCAGCCATTCCAGCCCTTTGGAACCTATGCCTTCGAAGTTTCCGGGTCTGGTTCGCGGTTTCCATATACCTGCTCTGAAAATTTTTATTCCGTCGGCGGCTAATTTGACGGCTGTTTCCATAACTTGTTTTTCGGTTTCCGCACTGCATGGTCCTGCTATTATTACCGGTCTTTTTATATTTTTGAAATCCATGATTTATTTTTTCAGATTATACGTTTAATTTTATTTGCTTCGAGTATCAGTGAGTTTATTTTGTTCCGGTTTTTTTCGGATATTGCATGTTTGAATTCTTGTAATTTTTCTGTATAGGTGTTTATAACTTCTATTATATTCGCCGCATTTTGTTCGAGAACGGGAGTCCACATATCTGAAGAACTTTTAGCTAAGCGAACAGTTGATTTAAATCCTCCGCCTGCCATATTAAAAATATGTTTTTCGTCTTTTTCTTTTTCTAATACCGTAAGAGCCAAGGCAAAAGAGCTTATATGAGATATATGAGAAACAAATGCCGCATGTATGTCATGAGATATGTCATCTGTTTTTATTAGTTTCATATTTAATGTTTTATATATCTTTTTCGCTGTTTCGACAGCTTTTTTAGTGTTTTTTTCGGTATTACAGAGGAATGTTGTTTTACCGTCGAAAAGATGTGATACGGCAGCTTGAGGTCCGGAATGTTCTGTTCCTGCCATAGGATGTGATGCTACGAAATATTTTCTTTTAGGGTGAGATTTAACGGAGTTGCAAACGGCATGTTTGGCAGAACATACGTCTATTACCGTTTGTTCGTTTATTTTGTCGAGAATTTCGGGAAGAAGTTTAAGGCAAGCGTCAAGCGGTGTTGCCGTTATAATTATGTCCGCATTTTTAATTCCTGTGTCTAAATCGGTAATTTCGTCGGCTATTTTCATCTTTATAGCTGTTTCGGCGTGTTTTTTGTTATTATCGACTCCGAAGATTTTGTTTGCAAAATTTCTTTTTTTAAGATCTATAGCCATTGATCCTCCGATTAAGCCCAATCCTATTACGGTAATATTCATTTTATTGCAGTTTTTTTAAAATTTTATTTAAAGTATTTATGTCGTTACAAAGAGATATTCTTATGTATTTATTTCCGTTTGAACCGAATATGCCTCCGGGTGTAACGAATATTGAGTGCTTATAGAGTAAAAAATCGGAGAAATCGTATCCTGTTTTAAATTTGTCCGGAATTTCTGCCCATACAAACATGCCGCTTGTATGTTTATCGTATTTACAATTTAATTTGTCAAGTATTTTCCAAACTGTTTTTCGTCTTTCAGTATAAATTTTATTTAAGTTTTTATACCATTGCCGGTCTATATAGAGTGCTTTTATTGCGGCTTTTTGAAGCGGTAAGAACATTCCGGAAGTAATGTTTGTTTGTATTTTTTTTACTGCGTTTATATATTTCGAGTTTCCGAACAATGCACCGATACGCCATCCTGCAATGTTGTGAGATTTGCTTAAGGAGTTGAGTTCTACGGCATTGTTGAAGGCGTTTTCTGCGGATAGCAGACTCAGACAGTTTTCGTTTAAAATAAAGCTGTAAGGATTATCGTTACATACGAGTATTTTATTTTCCGAGGCAAAATTTATCAATTCGCTGAAAAAAACACGAGAAGCATTTTTTCCGGTAGGCATATTCGGGTAGTTAATCCACATTATTTTAACTTTTGACAAATCTTTTTTGTTAAGTTCGTCTAAGTCGGGTAACCGGTTTTTGCTTTTTTTGAGGTCGTAGATTACAGGCAGGGCTCCGGCGATTTCTGTTGCCGATTTGTATGCGGGGTATGCGGGATCAGGGATGAGAACTTTGTCGTTTTTATTTAAAAATGCCATTGAAATATGCATAATACCTGCTTTAGAACCTTGGAGAGGTAATATTTCGTTTTCGGGATTCAGTTTTACTTTAAAATATTTCATGTACCAATCGGCAAATGCTTTTCTTAATTCGAATATTCCGTTATAGTTTTGATATGCGTGTACGTTTTTTTCGAGAGAAAGATTACTCAAAATTTTTGTAACTTCTTCGGGCGGTGCTAAATCCGGATTTCCTATGCCGAGGTTTATGATTTTATTTCCGTTTTTTTGCAGTTCGTTTATTTCTTTCAGCTTATCTGAAAAATAATAGTTTGAAACTGATGCGGCTGCCGAGGATATTGCTGTATTTGTCATGAAATTTTATTTTTTATTGTTTTATGCAGTTTTGTAAGGGATTTATTGCTTTCTTTATATTCTCCCAGCACTTTAAAATTAGTTGTAAGAGGTATTACCGCTTTTTTCGCTTGCTTGTATTTTTTTTTCGAATCGAAAACTAAATCTGCATAGAATGAATATTTCCAAGGTTTGCCTATAATGGGGTGTGATTGTATTTTGTGCAGATTTATTTCGTAATACGCCAGAACCGATAATATGCTTGCCAGACTTCCTTTTTTGTTTGACAGGGTAAAGCAAACTGATGCTTTATTAATTTTTTCGGGCTTTTTATCGGGTTTTCTTTTTAATTCGAAAAATCTCGTATAATTCAATTTATTATCTTCTATATTTTTTGCAATTATTTTGAGGTTATATCTTTTTGCCGCAAAACTGCTTGCCACGGCTGCGGTGTTTTTTTCTCCGGAATCGGCTATGTGTTTGGCGCTTATTGCAGTATCAAAACTTTCGATAAGTCGTATGCCGGGATGATTTTTAAAAAAACTTCCGCACTGATAAAGAGCCATGGGATGTGAATAAACTTCTTTTATGTTGTTTATGTTTTCCGTATTGCCAATAAGATTTTGCACTATTCGTATGTAAATTTCTCCGGTTATGCGTAAATCTGAATTTTCTATAAGTGAGTAGTTAGGCAGTATAGAGCCCGCAATTGTATTTTCTACAGCCATAATTCCGGTATCCGCTTTACCGTTTTCAACAGCTTCCGTTAACTCGGAGAATGTTACGCACGGAACAATTTCTATTTTTTTGTTTTTGTAATATTTTACTGCCGCTTCTTCATGAAAAGCTCCTTTTATACCTTGTATTGCAACTTTTGTAATCATATGTTTTAAAATTAAAAATCCCGACTTTTCAGGTCGGGATTAATGTTTTTTTATGACATAGTTTTTTACTGCCGACCGTTTACGATACGTTCGAATCGAAAGTAAAAAAAGTAATATGTATTAGATTGTTTCATGTTTTTTTAAAAATAAAAAAGCTTCGAAATTTATCGAAGCTTTCAAAACTGGATATAAAAAATCCGATTAAGAAAGCATTTTCTTAAAATAAAAAAAAGAATATTTAAAATATGAATTTCTCATTGTTTTCGTTATTGAAAGGCAAATTAAGATATTAAATTTTTAATAAGCAAATTTATTTGTTTAATTTTGCGTAAGATAAAATTTATATTTCCGCAATAATGACTATTTGCTCTTTAGGTCATCTTCAAAACAGAGAATTAATGAAAGCCGAGAATAAAATATCGTTCAGGAATTATAAGCCGGAAGATTTTGACGAAGTAATGAATTTATGGAAGCTCACGGGTATGGGAGGCGAGGAGAGGGGTGATGATAACGAGGTGATTATGCGAACGATAAATGCCGGAGGAAATCTTACTTTAATGATAAAAGAAAATAAAATTATCGGCACTTTTTGGCTTACTCACGATAACAGAAGAACATTTTTGCATCATTTCGGTATTCATCCCGATTTTCAGGGACAAGGTTTGGCAACAAAGTTGATGGGTAAATGTATGCAGGAAATAGAAAAAATAGGATTTCAAGTAAAATTGGAAGTTCATAAAGAAAATATACCGGCTTTAAAAATATATCGAAAATACGGATTTGTCGATTTTCCGGAATATGAGCTTATGATGTTGAGAAAACTTCCTTAGTGTTTATTTTTTCTTGAAAATAAAAAATAACTCTCTGCCGGCGCGCGGTTTTATGGAATTATAAGCAATTTCAAAGGTCTTTACCGTAAACTTATCTTTTATCAATTCAAGGTAAGTTTCTTTCATTGCACCGTAAGGCGGTTTGTCGAGTTTAAATTCGTGATTGAAAAACAAACCGACATATTTACCGTTCGGGTTTAACAAATCGTAAATTTTATTTGCCAATTTTTCTCTGTTGTCGGGAATAATTGATGTAAAAAATGCCAGTTCGATTATTAAATCGTATTTGTTTTTATGTTTGAAGAAATCTTCTTGTATTATATTTTCGGCAGGAAAACCGGGATGTAATTTCCTGAAACTTTTTACGGCTTCGTCGGAATAATCGAGATAAAATGTTTGCAAAAATCCTTTTTTGTAAAGATAATCTGCTTCGTAACCGTTTCCTCCGCCCGGAATTAAGATTTTTAATTTTTTGTTTGTAAGTTGGTCGAAATATTTTTTAAGAGGCGGGCTTACGTATCCTATATCCCATCCTAAATTATTTTTTCTGTATAAATTATTCCAGTATGAAGCGTTTATTTCAAACATTTATTTTTTGAGTAATTTTTTGAGGCATTCTTTTTTTAAGCTGAAAAAAGGTACTTTTTCTTTATAATCGGTATATGCTTGCCCGAATTTTTTTACGGCTTCTTTTTCCTCAAGAAATTTTATCATTATGAGCATAAAAATTATTTCCGCAGGGGCAACTATAAGTATAAAAAAAGGACTTCCTATAATAAAAGCCAAAGCTTCGGGAAAAAAAATAAGACCGAAATGCATCGGGTGGCGCATGCATCCGTAAAATCCGTCGGTTACCAGCTTATTTGTCTGCAAACGTTTTATGTTCCCTTCTCTTCCGTTTCGGGCTAAATATCTGCCGGTATTCTTTGCAATTCGCAATACTCCCTGAAGTATTACAAATCCTGTTGCAAAACTTACTATATGAAACGGCAGGTTAAAAAAAATATCTCTGAAATATTTAAGGTCGAAATAAATACTTACGGCTGTGCCTCCGAATACCATTACTGCCCACATTAATAATCTGAATATATTACTTTTGCTCATGCTTTGTGTTTTTTAGTTATGTTTGTTACCGCAAATTTACCATTTTAATTTTAACTTTGTGAATCAATAAAAAATTATGCAAAAAACAGGTTATTATTTTTTCAGACTTACGGTGCTTATATTTTCCGCAGTTCCTTTTTTTCTTTTGTATTTTTTGTCGGATATTTTGTATTTGTTTTTTTATTATGTCTTAAAATACAGAAAAGATGTAGTCTTTAAAAATTTAAGAAATTCGTTTCCCGAAAAATCCGATACGGAAATAAGAAAAATTGCAAAAGGGTTTTACAGGCATTTAAGTGATATAACCGTAGAAAGCATAAAAGGTTTGTCGATGAGCAGGAAGTCGTTGCTTAAACGTTACAAAGTCGTTAATCTTGAACTTTTAGATCCTTATTACGAAAAAGGACAGAGTGTAATAGGACTTGCCGCACATTATAATAATTGGGAGTGGGGAGTTGCCGGTTTCGGATATCAGTTCAGGCATAAAAGTATAGGATTGTATAAACCTTTGTCTAATAAATATATTGATAATTACGTACGAAAATCTAAAGTTGCTGCAGGTATGTTTTTAGTACCGATAAAACAAACTCGGCATACTTTTGAAGAAAAGCACGAAAAGCCGGCTATTTTTTTGATGATATCGGACCAAAGTCCGTCTAATTTAAAAAAGGCAATTTGGGTTAAATTTTTAAATCAAGATACCGCTTGTTTGCACGGGGCGGAATATTATTCAAAAAAATATAATATTCCTCTTATTTTCGGTGATGTTCAGAGAATAAAAAGAGGGTATTACGAAGTAAAATTATCTGTTTTTGAAGATAATCCGAGAGAAACGGCAGAAGGTGAAATTACCCGGCGGTTTATGAAAACAATAGAAGAAATAATAAAAGAAAAACCCGAAAATTGGCTTTGGTCGCATAAAAGGTGGAAACATAAAAAACAGTAAAGCGGCTGAAATAATTTTTTATATAAAATCGTTTTTATATAAATATTTAATTTTATAAAAAATGGATAAAATAAGAATTTTTGCATTACTGCTTTTTATATTTTTATACGGATGCTCTAAACAAATTCTAGATTTTGAGTCCGGCGAATATTTCGGAGTAAAAGAATTTTTAAA
>JAADDR010000034.1 GCA_013153865.1 Chlorobiota bacterium
TCGTTAGCGATAACGGTTCCTTTTATAACAACGTCATCTTCAATTAAAGTTAATTCGCCGGTATATAAATCTTTTAATTCTTCAATTGTCGTATTAGCTTCAATATCCGGATTATAAGTCGCTTTTTCGGGCTCTGCAAAATCGTAATCGATACATGCCGGAAGATACAACATTCCTATTACGACACTTAAAACTGAAAGTATTTTAATATGTTTTTTCATAACATCTGATTTTTATTTTATAATATTTATTTGGAACAACGTTCTCCGGTAAAATCTATATCTTCCGGAGAATTTATTCTCAACTGATAATCTCCTCTGAATACACTTAATATCGCTTTTATGCTTCCTTTTCCGGCAGGTAAACGTTCGTCTCTGAAATCGGCATATTCGCTTGTACTCATAATAACGGTATTTCCCGAACAATCTTCAATTTCCCTTTCGGAATAAAATTCTCCTTCAACGGCATAAGTCGTATCACTATCGGTAAACTGAACATCATTAATCTGTATATAACATCCGAGTAAAGAATCCAAAGAACCGTTATTTGCCGACAATTCCGCAATATCCGTAATTTTCGGTTCTACCGGAGTGCCGCCTGCGGATATATCGACATAATCCTCTATAAGAGCACTGTTAATTCTGTCTATTCCCAATCCTAAGCCCAATTTCGGAACACCGTAATCCGAACCTATCGATAAACCTTTGCATTTTACGTAAACTAATCTTCCTACCGGATATTTTTCGTAAAGATAACCGTCGTCCAATTCTATCCCTATTGCACCCGTTTCGTCTTCAATAAATAATTCTTTATAAAAATTACCGTATTCGTCGTTCGATACCACAATACCTTTTATTATAATATCTTCGTCTATTGTTGCCGGCACATCCGGATATTTTGCTTTTAAATCCGCTATACTTGTATTGGCAACCCAATCCGTAACATATTCTGGCGTTGTATCGAAATCTTCTTTTACGCAGCCGCTTAAAGTAAAAAATACGGCTGCCGAGATTAATGTTATTTTTAATATATTTTTCATTTTAATATTTTTTAGCGTTAAAATCTGAAACTGATATTTAAATAATACTGCAAACCGTATCCGTAATAATATTTCGGAGGAAATTTATCATAATCGCTTATGTCCAATCTTGCTTGCTCGTATCCGCCGGTAATTATTGTTCTGTCATCCAAAATATTCGTAACATTCAAACTTATGTTTAAGAAATATTTATAATTGAAACGGAATGACTTACCCGCAAAAGCGTCAACGGTTACCGAACTCGGTAATTTTTCCTGATTTATTAATTCCGTAAAAGCATCGGTTGTATGGTCGGCATATTTTACGGCATCGATTGTTCTCGTTAAAGCACTAAAAGCCAAATATCTGTCATCTAAATAATTAACGCTCGCACCTATCCACCAGTGTTTCGGTGCCCAATATTTTACCCCGCCCGAAAGTGCTGTTTGCGGTGTTCCGCTTACCAAAAATCCGTCAACATATACGGTTTCGTTTTCGTAAGTTACTTCAGCACTGTTATCTACGTAAACACTGAAATCGGGTCTCGAAGTCCAACGATAATATCCTAAAGAACCTACTCCGTAAACGGTTAAACCGGGCATAACCGTATATTCTACGCCTAATTCCATTCCTTGGTGCGTTTTATCTATTCCGGTCATTACAAAATTTACGAAGTTGTGATACTCGTCAAAATAAAAACTCCTTACGCTTGTTTGATCTTGAAATTGCGTATAAAACAAATCAAAAGTTGCTTTAATTTTATTAGATTGTAAAACATATCCTCCTTGAGCGGAAAGAACAGTTTCATCGGTTAAACCGTCAACAACTTGATTTCTGGTTCTCGGAGAAACAAAAGAATTTCTGAAATCCGGAGCTTTTGTCAAGAAAGCCGCATCGGCATGTAAAAAATGCATTCCGGAGATTTTATAAGTAGCTCCTAATTTAACGGCAACATTGGTAAATGAAAGTTTTTCGGAATCTCCGAGAGAGTTATCGGGAAATTTTCCGTTTTGCATGTTTCCCGTTCTCCAAAAATCGGTAAAAGAACCTTTACCCGAAAGATAAAAATCGAATTTATTTAAGCTGTATGTTCCTTGCGCCCACAGTTCGGCATAATTAACGGTAGAGTAATAATCATTCCCGAATACTTCTCCTATTTCGTCAACAATATGATTCGGAATTGCCAAATCGTTATCGGCAACATCTTCTCCCGCAAAATCGCGCTCGGCATATTTATCTATATCAACAATAAAATCTCCTCCGAGTAAATCTTCCAAAGTTTTATAATGTCTGGCTTTATAATATCTGTATTGAATACCTGCCGTAATTTTAATGTTATCGTTCAAATCTTTATTATACAAAGAACTGAACCACAGCTGATTATTCTCATTCCTCCTGTCTTCTACAATATATTCTGAACGTTTTCCCGTTACCGTATTGCCGGTTATACCGTCGGCATCAAATACCGTATCAATGCTTGTATAATTTGCCTGATACATTGCATCCCAATCAATTTGCCTTAAACCGTCTTCAAATTCCTGAGCTCTTACAGCTGCCGCTTCAGGATCACTGTCTTCTATATAAGAAGGAAGATAACGATAATAATCGGGGCGAGGGTCGGCAGCATTATACCAATTCAACGAAGTTTTATTGTATTTTCCTGTCGAATACGCCAAAGAAGTTTTTAATTTACTCGTATTATCTATATCCCAATAATGAGTAAAAATTGCCATGGGAGTATGAGAGTCGGTTATTCGTGCATTACGTTTTTCGCCGTCTTGCCATCCCCAATTAGGATTATAAGTAGTACTCGTCAAATCATAAACTTCCTGTACGGTTGCACTTCTGCCTCCTCTTTTAGAAGGCGCACCGAAAATAACCAATCCTAAACTGTGATTATCGTTAAGTTTTTTTTCAGCCGATATAAAATAAGAATAAGCATCGTAAAAAGTACCTTCGGTATAACCTTCGTCGGCATATCTTCTCGAACCGGAAACAGCCAACGCCCAACCGTTTTTCATCATTCCGGTAGAATGAATAAACATGGCTCTGTGATCATAACTTCGATTAGTAAAAGAATAAGTCAGTTTTGTTCCTGTTCTAATATTTGATGCTCTGGTATCAATACCGGTAACACCGCCTATTCCTCCGAAAGCAAAATCGGTTTCGGTTATTCCTTTATATGTTTCGTTATTCCTTACGGCATCGTTTAATCCGCCCCAATAAGACCAAACGGCGCGACCGGATTCCATATCATTAGTCTGAATACCGTTCATGTATAAATCCGAATATTTATTATCATAACCTCTGACTCTGAAACGCAAAGGACCGAATGTATAACCGGCGGTAGAAAGAAAAATATCTTTGGAACCGTGTAAAATTCCCGAAACGTTAGTTCTTAAATCATCATCTCCGCCCTCCAGCTCATCATTGGATAATTCTATTATAACATCCTCACTTTCATCCGTAGAAGACGGATTTAAAAATATTATTCCCAAATCAGAATTTTCTGATGCGGTTATTATGTTTTTATTTACCGATTCATAGCCGTCGGCATTAACAGTCAAAATATACTCGCCCGCAGGAACGTTCTCCAACAAAAATTTTCCGTTTTCATCCGTTGCGGTACTGAAACCGGTACCTTGCAAACCTACAACGGCACCCGATAAAGTTTGTCCGGAAACCTTATCTTTCACAACTCCCGTTATGTTACTCTGAGCACTCAAAACAAATGAGGCAAAAAGAATCGACGAGAGTATTAAAAATAATTTTCTCATAATTTACTCTTTTTAATTTAAATTTTTATTCTAATTTTGAATTTTTGATAAAAAGGGCAACAAAGATAACACATTTTATTTATTACACATAAATTTTAAAACATGTTTAAACGTATTTTTTTTAATGCACTTACCGTATCGGCAATACTTATAACCGCTTTCACTCAAAATTCCGAAGCTCAAAAAAAGCAATACAAAGTAAGATGCGTAGGTTTCTATAATCTTGAAAATCTGTTTGATACCATAGACTCTCCGGACACCTACGATTATGAATTTTTACCTTCCGGAAAAAAAGCATGGACAAGCGAACGCTACCGTAAAAAACTTCATAATATGGCGGAAGTAATTTCACAAATAGGAGACGAAGTTGTTAAAGGAGGTCCTCATATTCTCGGAATTTCCGAGGTAGAAAACAGAAACGTAATAGAAGATTTAATAAAAGAACCTCAAATTATAAATGCAAATTACGGCATAGTTCATTACGATTCGCCCGACGAAAGAGGTATTGACGTAGCACTTATTTACAGAAAAGATTTCTTTAAAGTAATACACACTTCTTATCATAACTTGCATTTTGATTTCGACCCCGACGATAAAACAAGAGGACAACTTGTCGTAACGGGATTATTCGACGATGATACTCTTAATATAATAGTAAATCACTGGCCTTCGAGAGGCGGCGGACAAAAAGCAAGCGAACCTAAAAGAAACGCAGCGGGAGATTTAACAAGACATTTGGTTGACTCTATTTTTAATTTAAACAAAAACGCGAAAATTATAGTCATGGGCGACCTTAACGACAATCCGGATAACGCAAGCGTAGTAAAACATTTACGAGCAAAAGGTAAAATAAACAAACTAAAACCCGGCGATTTATACAGTCCTTTTTATAAAGTGTATAAAAACGGAGTGGGAACAACAGCATATCGAGATGCTTGGAGTTTCTTCGACCAAATAATGTTGTCGCAATCATTACTTTCCGAAGACAGAACAAGTTACGTTTATTGGAAAGCCGGTATTTGCAGAAAAAATTTCATGATTCAACAAGAAGGAAAATTTAAAGGCTACCCGAAAAGAACTTTTTCGTTTGACCGCTTCCAAAACGGATACAGCGACCACTTTCCGACTTACATTTTTTTAATAAAAGAAAAAAAATAACATCCGGATATACAAAGATTAAAGATTTTTCTTAACTTTGCTGACTGTTTTATCAGTTAATTAAACAATTTTATTTATAAACATTAAAAATTTTAAATTATGAAAAAAGGTTTACTTTTAATTTTATCGGTAATTTTTGCATTAAGCATGAATGCTCAAATTTTTTCCGACGATTTCCAAGACGGTGATATGAGCGACTGGCTTACTTATACTCCAAGTTATGACACCGTGCCTTTCAACTGGCATTTATCAGATTACAACGATGATTTTTATCTCAGCGGCAGCGCCTACGACGGACATACTCACACATCCGAACAATGGGTTATAAGCCCGGTTTTCTCTACGGAAAATTACGAGAACGTTACAATTACTTTTGATAACAGACAAAGATATACTATATATCAAGATTTGGAACTTTATGTTTCTACTGATTTCGACGGTGACAGTGCAAATTTTGCTTCCGCTACTTGGACTCAAGTTACGGGTTTAACCTTAGACGACGATCCTAGTGACTACGATTGGGCTACAACTACCGATTTAAATCTCGGAGTTGACGGCGAAGCTACTGTTTACATTGCTTTTAAATATGTATCTGACTACGAATCTAATACAGGCGGAAACTGGACGGTTAACAACATCACAATTAACGGTACCGAAACTTCAGGTATTTCCGAAATTTCAAACAATTTTAAAATTTCTCCTAACCCCGCAGTTTTCGAATTAAACGTAAGCAGCATTTCAACAATCAGAAACTTGACCGTTTCTAACGTTATAGGACAAACCGTTTTAAGCGTAAATAACATTAACGCTTCAAACTACAACTTAAATGTTGCCGATTTAACAAAAGGCGTTTATTTAATCAACATAGAAAATGTTGACGGAACATCCGCCGTTACCAAATTTGTAAAAAGATAAACAAATCTTTACCGAATACTTAAATTTAAAAAAGGCGTATAATTTATACGTCTTTTTTAAATAAAAAACTTCCGAATATTTTATTACCTGCATACATTTTAAAACATGAAAACTTTTTTTATTTCCGTTATAACTCTTCTTATATCCGTTATATCCGCAAATATTATGCTCGCCCAAATACCCGACGGATATTACGACAGTGCAACAGGTTTAGAAGGCAATGAACTTAAAAATGCACTGCATGACATTATAGACAATCATACGGAGTTGGATTACGATGATTTATGGGATGTTTTGAAAGAATCCGACGAAGACCCGAATAATTCAAACAATTTTATTCTCATATATACAGGACGTTCTATTTCTAAATCTTCATCTTACCCCGATTGGAACAGAGAACATGTTTGGGCTAAATCTCACGGTGATTTTGATACTGACCCGCCTGCCGGAACAGATGCTCACCACATTCGCCCGGCAGATGTTTCGGTAAACAGCGACAGAGGTTCTTTGGATTTCGACAACGGAGGGACTCAACACGATGAAGCAACCGAATGTTATTACGATTCTGATTCTTGGGAGCCGAGAGATGCCGTAAAAGGAGATATTGCAAGAATGATGTTTTATATGGCAGTAAGATACGAAGGTGATGATACTTCTTATGACTTGGAATTACTTGATTACACCCCTACTTCAGGGGAATATTTCGGTAAACTTTCAACACTTTTGCAATGGAACGAAGACGATCCTGTTGACGACTTCGAAAGACACAGAAATGAAGTTGTTTACAGTTATCAACATAACAGAAATCCGTTTGTCGATCACCCCGAATGGGTAAATTGTATTTGGGCAAATGATTGCAGTTCCGGTATCTACGAAGCAAGAAGTAATAACCCGTCTTCAAACATAAAAATATTTCCTGATCCTGCAATTTCGGAATTAAATATCAAAAATAATTTAACAATAAGCAGCATTAAAATCAGTAACGTTACCGGACAAACCGTTCTTAATGCAAATAACATAAACAATATCAATTATAACTTAAACATAGCAAATTTAACAAAAGGCATCTACTTTTTAATCATAAAAAATAACAACGGAACATACAACGTTAAAAAATTCGTAAAAAGATAAAAATATCAGCCGAAAGTTGAAACAATCAATAAAAAAAGGCGTATAACCGAAATATACGTCTTTTTTTTATCTGTCTGCAATAAAAACCGCATAAAAATAAAATCACTAATTACTTTTATAATCTTAAAAAAATGAAAAAAATTTACCTGTCATTACTGTTAACATTAACAATAAGTCTAATATCCCGAGCTCAAATACCCGACGGATATTACGACGACGCAGCCGGATTAACCGGACAAGACCTGAAAACGGCATTATACAATATAATATCATCTCATAATAACATAGGATACGACGGTTTATGGGAATTATATAAGTTCTCGGATATTGACCGTTATTATGAAAATGACGGAACCATTCTGGATATGTATTCCGAAGACCCCTCCGGCACGGATCCCTATAATTACACTCCGGGAAGCGACCAATGCGGGAATTACTCCGGTGAAGGAAGTTGTTATAATCGAGAACATTCTTTTCCGAAAAGTTGGTTTAACGATGCAAATCCGATGTATTCGGATGCTTTTCATATATTTCCTACAGACGGTTATGTAAACAGTAAAAGAAGCAACTACCCTTACGGTGAAATTGATAATCCTACATGGACATCTCAAAACGGAAGCAAACTCGGACCTTGCTCATACCCCGGATACACGGGAACCGTTTTCGAACCTGTTGACGAGTTCAAAGGAGACCTTGCAAGAGCATATTTCTATATGGCTACATGCTACGAAAATGAAATTGCTTCATGGGAAACAAACACTTCAAATGCCGATGCGGTCTTAAACGGAACATCATACCCTTGTTTTGAATCATGGTTTTTAAACATGCTTTTGGAATGGCACGAACAAGATCCCGTAAGTCAAAGAGAAATTGACAGAAACAACGCCGTTTATTACGGAGACAGTAACGGTAACTATGCTCAAGGCAACCGTAACCCTTACATAGACCACCCCGAATGGGTAAACTGTATATGGGCTGACGACTGTTCGGGCATAATAGCCGACCCCGGAAACTTTACGGCCTCCGCAGTCTCCGAAACTCAAATAAATTTATCATGGAGCTTAAATGCCGACGATAATAATGTCTTATTGGCATACAATACAGAAAATACTTTCGGCACACCTTCCGGAAGCTATACTTCCGGAGAAAGCATAACCGGAGGCGGCGAAGTTATATATACGGGAAATGCAACTTCTTTCAGTCATCAAAACCTTTCGCCTCAAATATATTATTACAAAATATGGTCATTAAATGAATCCGAAGAATATTCAAACGGAACAGTAATAAGCGCATCACCTTTATACCCCGAACCTTCGGAAAATGTAACAAACTTTACGGTAAGTAACGAAACGTCGAATACCGTTACACTTACGTGGACAGATGCGGGAGGAACACAACTACCCGATGCTTACTTAATAAAAGCAAATACCGGAAGTATTACTCCTCCGGTTGACGGCACGCCGGAAGCCGACGGCTCTTTTGAAAAGAATATAAATTACGGAGTACAAACTGTAACATTTACAGGTCTAAGTGCTTCTACAACATATTATTTCGAGATTTTCCCTTACACAAACTCCGGCAGCGACATTAACTACAAAACCGACAATCCTGCTTCCGCAATAGGACAAACAGAAGTTGCTCCGGCTGTTATAATAGACGAAGACTTTTCAAGCTGTCCCGCCTCGGGATGGATTACATATTCCGTTTCGGGAAGCGAAGACTGGGAATGCGGAACAGATTCATACATGTATATAAATGCATATCAGGGAGATGCGGCTTCCAACGACTGGTTTATATCCCCGTCTGTAAATTTAGATAATTATTCCGGAGAAACATTAACATTTAACACTTATACAAAATATTCCGACGGCAACGTCGATGACCCGGAAGTAATACTTAAATATTCAACCGACTATACCGGAAGCGGCAATCCTGATTCTGCAACATGGACGGAAATTCCTTATACATATCCTGCGGAAGACTCGCAAACATGGACTTCCTCCGGAAATATAGACCTGTCGGCAATAAACGGAAACTCAGTATATATCGCATACCAATATACTTCATCCGGAACAGGAGCCGGAACTTCAACACTGTGGGAACTTGATGATATATATTTGGAAGGAACACCGCTGCCCGCAACAGATAACGATACCGAAATCTTACCCCCTTCAAGCCAAATACCGTCAAACGATATATCGTCTTTAAGCGACAGCGAAAATGAAGCGGTAAATGTTTTTTCTTTCGTAATTGAAGACATGGGCACAAGTGACGGAACAGGAACAAACGTTTACAATTTCAGATTTTATCCCGCACCCGACAACACTGCCGACTGGACTAACAACATACAAGGAATAACGTTGAGTAACAACGGTACGGATATACCGTTAATTTCTCAAAATATTACCGATAACTACATCAACATACAAACAAATCCCTTTACCGTCAACGATGCATCTTCGGAAACATTTACTCTTTCCGTATATCTTAATACCGAAAACATAGAAGACAATAAAGTATTGGCTTTCATGATTGATGCTGATAATCACAACTTTATATCAGACAATCAAACATCGGGATTTGCCGCAACGATAAACGGCGGAAACGATATAATTTCAGAAGATTTCAATATTAAAGTAGATGCAAATAACGTTACATTCGAACAACAACCTGTCTATACGGAAATTAATACCGCAATGTCTCCGGCAGTAACGATAATTGCAACAGACGAAAACGGAAATATTGATACCGATTATTCAGAAGAATTAACTTTAACATCTACCGGCGTAATGACGGGAGATCCCTTAAGCGGAACATGGAATACCGGTATCGCAAGTTTCGATAATATAACACATACGGAAACAGGTAAAAACTTACGATTGAATGCCGCTTCGGGAACATTCTCCGCCCAAAGCGATACATTTTCCGTATATTGTTTACCCGAAGATGTTTCTAATATGAATATTTCATGCGGAAGCGAAAGCAGCAATATTTCATGGGAGAATCCTTCTTCATGTTTCGACAATCTTATTTTAGTCGTTAATGATGCGGAAATAACAGGCACTCCTTCCGGAGAATATATTGTCAACTCGTCGAATTATACCGACCCCGACAATCCTGATTTCCCCGACGGAGGAAAAGTACTATACTCGGGAACCGGAACTTCAGAAACAGTAACCGGGTTAACAAACAACATCAGGTATTACTTTAAAATATTCGTAAACGGTGATGAAACATGGACGGAAGGCACAGAACAAAACTGCGAACCGACTTCTATCGAAAGAATATCAGAATCCTTTAAATTATACCCTAATCCCGCAAAAGAAACTGTAACTATAACATCGGAAGGATATATAAAATCCGTTAAAATAACGAATATTTTAGGCAAAGAAATCGAAATAACAAATAATATAAATTCAAACACATACACTTTAAAACTCAATTCGTTACCTGAAGGAATATATTTAATCGAAATAACAAATAATTACGGGCTTAAAACAGTAAAACAATTGATAAAAGAATAAACGACAAATTACGACATACAAAACACAAAGCCGATATTTTAACCGTATCGGCTTTTTTTATATCTTGCGAATTAATTAAAACATCAATAAAATGAAAAAAATATTTATAACTATCGTTTTATCGATTTCTTTG
>JAADDR010000166.1 GCA_013153865.1 Chlorobiota bacterium
AACGAGAATCTTGCAAACGACATAGAAAAAAACAAACAAACAATAGAAAACCTAAAAAAAGAAAACATAGAAAAAGCCGACAGAATTGAAAAAAATAAAAAAACAATAGAAACATTAGCCGAAGAAGCAGTTAAAAAGAAAGAAGAAATTCAAAAAATGAACGAACTTATTAACGGAATAAAATAAATCCCGTATATTTGTATATCTGTTTTAAACTTTATTAACTCTAAATAATAAAAAATATGAAAAAGATCTTATTACTGTCAATAGCAGCAGTATTTTTTACTTCCGGAATATTTGCTCAAAGCGGATTATCTTTCGGATTAAGAGCCATACCCACAATAAATTGGGTTTCGGTTACCGACGGAGATTCAATGTACACGTACGAAAACGACGGAGCAAAAATGGGAATAGGATTCGGACCCTCGGTCAGATATAAATTTTCGGATAACTTTAACGTTGACATATCCGGAATATTCACATGGCAAAAATTCGGCATTCATCAAACAAACCAAATGCCCGAAAATTCCGACTTGGTAGATGTTACCGAAGATTTTAAAATCCAGTTTTTACAATTACCGCTTAATCTTAACGGACAATTCGACGTAGCACAAGACATACAGGCACTTATTAATTTCGGTGTAGGGCTCGGGATAAACATTGCCGACTCAAGACGCATAACCGATAATCAAAATCCGCAACTCTATTCCGACGAATACGACTCTGATATAGATATGCTTACTCTTGCCGATTTCTATCTTACGGCGGGAGCAGGTGCAGTTTATAATATCGAAGATAATTTACATTTATCGCTTACCATACAATATAACAACGGTATTATTGACGGATGGCTGAACAATAAAAACAAAGCACCTTCAACAATAGGAGATTTGAATATAAAACATAAAAACGTTGCATTCAGTCTGGCATTTTATATCGACTTATAAATATTGCCTTAATGCAGGTAAGAAAGCGTTTTCGTATTTTCGAAAGCGCTTTTTTATTCGGCATAATTTTAGTATTATTGCACAAAGCAAACCTATAACAAACCGATGTCAAAACCAAAAAAATTCGGAGCATTTGCCGGAGTATTTACACCTTCGGTATTAACCATTCTCGGCGTTATTATGTATATGCGTTTGGGGTGGGTCACCGGAAATGCCGGATTATTTACCGCTTTAATTATTATTATCATTTCTCACGTTATATCGGTAACTACCGGGTTAAGCATTTCTTCCGTTGCCACCGATAAAAAAATAGAAACCGGAGGAATTTACTATATCCTGTCTCGAAGTTTAGGATTCCCGGTAGGCGGGGCAGTAGGCATAGCTCTTTTTACGGGAACAGCTCTCGGAATATCTTTGTATCTCGTAGGATTTGCCGAAAGTTTACTTGCCGTTGATGCGTTCAGAACATTTTTCGGTTTGTCGGCCGGAGATCTAAACAGTATTCGCATAATTGCAACGGCAGCACTTATTTTACTTGTAACATTAGCTTTTATAAGCACTTCTTTAGCCATAAAATCGCAATATTTTATTATGGCCGCAATAGCTCTTTCGCTTGTTTCTATTGTGGCAGGAATACTTACGGGCACCGAATTTACGGCAACAACAGTTTCTCTCGCACCTCTGAAAAACGGAGCAAGTTTGCAAGAAATATTCGGAGTGTTTTTTCCGGCTGTTACAGGATTTACGGCGGGAGTTGCCATGTCCGGAGACCTGCGTAACCCCGAAAAAGATATTCCCCGGGGAACTTTGGCTTCCATAGCCGTAGGATTTATTGTTTACGTCGGCTTAACAATATTGTTTGCATTGTTTGTAGATCGTAATCTGCTGATAAACGATTATAACTTTTTGCTTAAAGTATCACTTTACGCACCTTTGGTTTTAGCCGGTATATGGGGAGCAACGCTTTCGTCGGCTCTCGGCGGAATACTCGGAGGTCCTCGCATCCTTCAAGCAATAGCAAAAGATAAAATTTTGCCGGAAATATTCGCAAAGGGCTACGGAGCTTCCCAAGAACCTCGCAACGCTCTTATATTTATATTCCTTATTGCCGAAGGCGGTATTCTTATCGGAAGTCTTAATGCCATAGCCGAAGTAGTTTCTATGTTTTATCTGGCATCTTACGGATTTATAAATTTGGCATTTTTTCTTGAAAGTTGGGCAAGCACTGATTTCAGACCTACATTTAAAGTAAAAGGAATAGTAGGACTAATCGGTTTTATTGCAAGTTTTTTGGTAATGGCGCAACTCGGAGTTCCGTCCATGATTGCGGCTCTCGTTATTATGTTCGGGATATTTGCATGGCTTAATCGTAAGCAACTTAAATCAGAATCGGGCGATGTATGGCAAAGCGTCTGGCTGTCGATAGTAAGAAAAGCACTTTATGCCCTGAACAAAAAAAGCTTGGAAGAGAGAAACTGGCAGCCGAATATAATTTTGTTCAGCGGAGGAGAAGGCAAAAGACCTCATTTAATAGAGTTCGGCAAAGACTTAGTCGGTAAATACGGTTTACTTTCAAATTTCGACTTATACGAATCAAAAGATAAAAAATATTTATTTCCGAAACATTTGCAGGCGGTTCCCGACCATAACGGAACTTTGCAGGGAGTTTTTACGCGCAGACAAACATGCAGCGATATTTACACGGGAATAGAAACAATAATAAGCACATACGGTTTTTCGGGTATTGAACCTAATACCGTATTAATGGGCTGGATGAGGCAAAGCAAAAATCCCGTGCGTTTCTCGCAGATGATAAGACGTATTAACGAACTCGACGTTAATCTTCTTTTAATGGATTACGACAAACGATACGGATTCGGAAAATACAAAACCATTGATATTTGGTGGCGCGGCTCGGGAAATAACGGTAACCTTGCTCTTCATCTTACTAAATTTTTGAGGTCTTCAAGCCACTGGAAAAATGCAGAGTTGCGTCTTCTGATAGGCAATCCGGATAACGAAAATGCCGAAAAAATAAGAACTCATGCCGAACAGGTTCTTAACAACATGAGAATAGACGCCGAAATTAAAATCATAAATAATCAGATAGAGCAAAAACCGTTTTACGAACTTATACGCACCGAATCTCTTGAAACCGATTTGATTATTCTCGGTTTGCCGGATATTAAAGAAGGAGAGGAAGAAAAGTTTGTGAAAAACACGAGCAAATTAATGCAGGATATCGGAACGGTTATATTAATTAAAGCATCAAGCAAATTTAAAAATCTTAATCTCGGATTTAAATACATACAAACACCCGATAAACAATTCGACTTTAAATCGGTAACGGATACTTTAAGCAAAACGGAAAAAATAAAATTGCCCGATAATCCTGTCTTGGAAAGCCATATACGCCGGTTGTTCGATAAAATAAACGTTTTTGATAAGGCTTACAAAGAACATTTGAGCAACACTTTTATACCTTCATTCAGGTTTATAAGCGAAATAACCGAAGAAACGGAACTTTTATTTAACCGTATTGCCGACGAAACTTATTCCGGCAGCGACACTCTGAAAAATTTAAACGTGGTATCGGATAAATTGCTTAAAACCGTGCAAACTTACGTAAGAAATTATAATACCGAGGTTATACCCGAACAGTTCGAGCTTTTCGAAGAAACATACGAGTTTATAAGCTCCGAAGCCGATACCGTTATTGACGATTTGCCCGATTATGTTTTTTGCAAATACGATATAAAAGATTTAACACCCGAAGAAACCGACGATTCCGAATTAAAATTGTTTAAACAAAAAAGCCGTCTTAAAATAAAAATCTCGAAAAAACCGGTTACATATAAAATAAGATATAAAGATATCGTAAAACAATACATACCCGAGGAAATAATAAAATCATTTAACGAAACCGGAAAAAAAACGGGCGTAATACATATACAATTTATAGTAGAACTGCAAAAACTTATTAAAAATGCGAGGTCGGGCATTTTGAGATTGCAAGCTTTGAAGAAAAAAAACGAGTTATTGCCGGAACATATCGAAAAAGAACATGAAAAAATCAGAGAAGAACTTGCCCGGATAAATAAAATAAAAGAAGATGCCGTAAAATCCGTTTATGCTTTCGTTCATAACAAAAATATTGCGGTAATAAATAAAATAAGCAAACAGGTTTCGGAAGTTCACCCCAACAGATACGTAAAAAAAGCGGCATCGGTAAAAGAAATTGAAAAATTAAAAGAACAACTTAACTTAATTCCGAGATATTGGAAACGTAACGAACAACTGTTTTTAAACGCATGGAGTTTGGAACTGCTCTTTTTGGAGTTTGAAAATCGCATGTATCGGATTATCGGAAAATCGGCTAATTCCGCCGAAGAACTGATAAGGCAACTTATAATAAACAAAATAGATTTGCTGAAACCCGCTTTAATCGAATTTTTATCGTTATACAAACAAAATTATAAAGCAAAATTCGACAAACCCGAATTACCCGAAATTACCGACAAAAACGAAATAGCTTATCGACTTAAAGAATTATTGGTTGCGGGCTTCGAGAAATTCAGATATTTAATAGACCGTTTTCCCGAAAAAATAGAACTGCTTACAAACGAAGCTCTTAACGAAATTACCGAGCATCAGTTTGAAGATGCCGATACGGTGGAAGTATCCGTTCCTTCTTTGCTTGATTATGTTATTAGAACGGAACTGAACGAACCGCTTACAAAAATGACGGATAATTTACCCGATAAAATCTCGTCTTTAGAGCAAAATGTTCATAATATTCTGAATCTTATTTTGTTTACTCTTTTTGACAATGACGGGCAAGTTGCCGATAATGAACATAATACTCCGGAAGATGTTTTAAAATTTATTAATAAACAAATCGAAAAACTTACGGAGTTGAGAAAAGAAGCGGAAACGGAGATTATAAACATGCATCGCCGGGTTGACGAACGCTTAAGCGAGGTATCAAATCATCTTAATATTTATTTGCTTATTAAAAATGAAGGCGAAGCAAAAAGTTTTGCGAAGAAAAAAGATAAAAAACAAAAAAGAAGCGTTTTCGGTTCGATATTTAAAAGAAGAAAACTGAAATTAAAATCAAAAATATTTACTCTCTTTAAATTTAAAACAAAAACTTATTTTAATAAACAAAACGAGCAAGCTCAGGAAACAATCTCGAAAGTTAAATCTGCATTGGATTTAGTTTTACAACTTTCGCCCGACAGCAAGATTTCGGCGGATTTGCCGTATTTTTACAGACAATTGTTTTTGAGAGACGAAAATTTTAACAGCGATTTTTTCGTAAATCGTTTTCGTGAGTTGTCGGAACTTTCCGAAACGGTAAAACGTTACGAGTCGGGTTATAAAGGCGGTATCCTTATTACCGGAGAACCGTATTCCGGAAAATCGTTTTTGTCTTATTATTTTGCGGGTAAATATCTTAGAGACAGAGACCTGTATGTCGTAAAACCTCCGCTTGCAGGAAGTATATCGGTAAAAACTTTTGATGCCGCAACAGACGAAGCTTTGCAAATAAAAGGATTTGCTTTCCGCAGGTTTTCAAAAATTAAACCGGGCAGCGTTATTTTGTTTGATGCGGCTGAATTGTGGTGGGAAAACAAAGACGACGGATATGAAATAATAACAAAACTCAAAAATCTGATACAAGAATATTCCGACAAGTTTTTGTTTATGGTTAACATAAACATATTTGCCTTAAAAATACTTAACAAAAATTCGGATTTCGAAAATTATTTTCTCAACATAATTAATTGCCGGCCTTTTTCGCCTGCCGATACCGAAGATATGCTTTTAAAACGGCATGTTGCCGGAGGCATTCCGCTTATTTATAAAAGCAGGGAGTATTCTCGTTTAAAACCCGCCGAAACGGAAAAACTTTTTGAGCGTTTTACGATGTTCTCCGACGGAAATGCCGGAATTGCCGTAAGTTCGTGGATTGCAAACATAAAAAAATATTCCGGAGGACATATTTATATCGACAGCCCTAATATGCCCGATTTATCGGCTCTTAATCTTTTTGACGAACATACAAATGCCGTTTTGTATCAGTTTTTGCTGCATAAACGTTTATCCGTTAAAAAAGCCGTGGGAATTTTAAATGCCGATGAGAGAATAATTTCCGACAATATTGCTTTTTTGATGCGTTCCGGAATAATTACCGAGCGTGCAAAAGGTATATTCGAACTGAACCGCTTTGTATATGTTCCGGTAAAACATCATCTTAAAGATACTTTTAAAGACAGTATGTAACTTGCCGGAAAGTTACTGATTTTTCGGAATGAAATTTTTATTGCGTATATAAACTTCTTTTTCTACCTCCGCAATAACTTCGTTGTCGTCGTTTAAAATTTCCGCATTAAAAAAGAAAGTTTTTTTACCCGTTTTATCTGTTTCCGATTTTATCTCGGCAAGTTTTTCTTTACTTATTTCGAATATTGCTCTTACACGTCCTTTTCCGGGTTTTTTAAAATTTATTTTTGCGGATTTGTCCCATACGACATAATTTTTTCCGAGGTAATTTGCGATTATAAATACGAAAAACGGGTCGGTCATGGCATATAACGAGCCGCCGAAATGTGTGCCGTAGATGTTTCTGTTAAACCATTTCAATTTCATAATAACTTCAAACCGGGTATAATCTTCGTTTACCGATTTAAGTTTTATTCCCGCACCCAAATAAGGCGGATAAAGTGATACCCGCCTTAATATTATTTTCATCTGTTTGTCTGTCATTTTTTAATTACGGACAGGGTAAACTCCCTTCCTCTTTCAAGTGCCGCAATATTTTTTGCCACAACGTCTTCTCCTTTTCTTCCGAAGATGGTTTTCAGAGCCGTTTTAAAACTCTCGAAATTCATTTCGATAAACGGCGATGCCGCACCGAGCATTACTATATTCGAAGAACGTAAGGATTTTAATTGTTTGGCAATTTCATCGGCATCAATAATTATATGATTTTTAATTTTTTTAATTTCGGCATAAATTTTTTCCGTATCCGGATAATTAGGGATATTTTTAAACGGCTTAGAGTTTGTTATAAGCCATCCGTCGGGTTTAAGGTAATGTATAAAACGCAGAGCTTCCATGGGTTCTACCGAAAGTATTACATCGGCTTTTCCTTCGGGTATAAGGTCGGATGCCACGGGTTTATCCGAAATACGAAGATTAGACGAAACATCTCCTCCTCTTTGGCTCATTCCGTGCACTTCCGATTGTTTTATATATAAACCGTCTTGCATGGCAGCCGTTCCTATTGTTGCGGCTATTGATAAAATTCCTTGCCCGCCGACTCCTGATAAAATAATATCTGTTTTCATGTGTTTTTGTTTATATGTTTTGTTCTTTGCTTTTTGCTTCGGCTCAAAATCTTTACGGTTCAGCAAGTAAGATTAATTTATTTTTTTTGATTTAATTTGCAGTTTATGTTTTCTTTCTAAAGTTCTTACGCATTCGCGATGAGGTATAATTACCGAAACTCCTTCGTATTCTATTTCTTCGCGTATTATTTTTACGGCTTCTTCATGATTCTTTTTAAGCGGAACAAATGTTCTTATGTGTTCTTCTTCCACTCCGAGTCCTTTGCATATTTGATGCAGTCTGTGTTCGGCATGCGATGCTTGTCCGCCGGTCATACCGGTTGTGTCGTTATCTGAAATAATAATCGTAACGGGGGTATTTTCGTAAACGCAATCGAGCAGCCCCGTCATACCGGAGTGAGTAAAAGTAGAGTCTCCTATAAATGCCACAACGTGTTTAAGTCCTGCATCTGCGGCTCCTTTAGCCATTGTTATTGATGCTCCCATATCTACGCAAGTGTTTATCGATTCTAACGGAGGTAATGCCGAAAGTGTGTAACATCCTATATCCGAGAATACTCTGCCCGGGCCGTAATCTTTCATTACTTCGTTAAGTGCAAGGAATACGTCGGTATGCCCGCATCCGGGGCATAATGCCGGAGGTCGCGGGACTAAAATATCCGGTGCGGTATTTTCTTTTTGTTTTTCTAAACCTAATGCTCTTGCCGTATGATTCGGGTTAAGTTCTCCGTCGCGGGGCAAATCGCCTGTAAGTTTGCCTTTTATTTTGGGGTCGCCGAGAACTCCCGTAAGTTTATTTTCGATAAACGGGTATCCTTCTTCGAGAACTAAAATTTTATCGCAAGCGTCGTAAAGTTTTTTTATCATGCCCGAAGGCAGAGGATATTTGCTTATTTTTACTGTCGGATAAGGTATTTCTCCGTTTTTGAAGTTTTCCGCCAGATAGTTGTATGCTATTCCCGAAGCTATTATTCCGAGACTTTTGTCTTTTCCGTCGATGTATTTGTTGTAAACTGATTTTTCCGATGCTTCTTCCAGCCGTGCTTGGTTTCCCGTTAAAATTTTGTAATTTTTTCGCGCTATGGAAGGCAGCAGAACAAATTGTCTTAAATCGCCGGGAAAACTGTTTTTATTTTCGGGTTTAAGTTTTTTTCTTTTTATTCCGCTTCGCGAATGTGCAAGTCTTGTTGTTATTCTGAACAAAACCGGTATGTTGTATTTTTCGGAAAAATCGAATGCTTCGTAAAGCATATCGTATGCTTCCTGCTGATTCGACGGTTCGAATACCGGAACCATTGCAAAATCTCCGAAATATCTCGAGTCTTGTTCGTTTTGCGACGAGTGCATGCCGGGGTCGTCTGCAACTACTATTACCAGCCCTCCGTTTACACCCGTTATTGCCGAGTTCATAAAGGCATCGGCGGCAACGTTAAGCCCTACGTGTTTCATGCATACCATAGCGCGTTTTCCGGCATATGACATACCGAGTGCCGATTCCATGGCGGTTTTTTCGTTTGCGGACCATTCGCTGTGTATTTTTCGTTCTTTTGCAATTTTGTTTCGTTGTATGTATTCCGTAATTTCGGTTGACGGTGTGCCCGGATACGCGTAAACGCCGGATAATCCGGCATCGATTGCAGCTTGAGCAATTGCTTCGTCTCCTAATAAAAGTAATTTATCCATTATTTTATTTTGTTTTTATTGTTGTTTATGAATTTTGTTTGAGTATTTTCGCAAATATAATAATTTATGACCGAAATTTTTATGTTTTTTAATAGTCGGAATTTGCCGTTGGAATCGTAAAAAGAGATATTAGTTTTCCGTTAAATTTTAATTGCCGGCACAATACGTAAAATATGAGTATAGATATTCGTAATACGGGTTTTATATCTTATGAAGATGCTTATGAAATTCAGAAAAAAAAGCATGAGGAATTACTTGAGAATAAGCGTAAAGGAAAAGAATGCGAGGGTGTTGTTTATTTTTGCGAGCATCCTCATGTTTTTACGATAGGCAAGAGCGGAGACCGGTCGAATCTTTTGGTAAATGAAGGCAGGTTAAAGAGCGAAGGCATAAAGTGTTTGCGTGTTGACAGGGGAGGGGATATAACTTATCACGGACCGGGTCAGTCTGTTGTATATCCGGTTTTGGATTTGGATGTTTTCGGCTGGGGAGCCAAAGATTATATTTATTTTTTGGAATATTCTGTTATTTCGGTTTTAAAATATTACGGAATAAAGGGAGAGGTTATAGAGGGTAAACCGGGCGTGTGGCTTGATGCCGGCGGCGTAAACGAAAGGAAAATTTGCGCCGCGGGCGTAAAAATAAGTATGGGTATTACAATGCACGGTATTGCTTTAAACGTAAATACCGATTTGTCTTATTTCGGATATATTAATCCTTGCGGCTTTGCCGATAAAGGTGTAACTTCGATTCGTAATGAACTGGGAAAACCCGTTGATATGAATATTTTGAATATGCGCTTGAAAGATGAATTTTTGAATCGTTTGACCGTTTAATTTTCAAAAATCGAATATTCCGGTATCTTCCGGATTTACCGGAATTAAATCGAAATTAATATCGTAAAAATCTTTAAATTCTTTTCCTGCTTCTTTTATGAGTTCGTCGTTGTTTTCGTAAAGCCAACAAACATTAAGCAGGGTATTTTTATGTTTGGAGAACAGGTTAAATAAGTTACCTATTTGGTGCGATGATGCCGAATTAAAATATTCTATAAAAAATATGATATTCGTGCTTGTGTTAGGGTTTTTGTAATAGTTTTTAAACCAGTTAAATACAGGTGTGTAAAATTCTTCGGCATTTTCTATTACCGATTTTCCGGAGAATAAATAAAAATTTTCTTCTTTGTTCAGAATTATTTTCGGGGATAAATCGGTTTTTTTTATGTCAAATTCTTTCATAATTTAAAATTTGCGAAATGCTTTGCGGATTAGCATATAGCAATAATAATGCCTTTACGGGTAAAAATACTGTTGAGAATTTGATTTTTTAACCGGTTTAATTTAGTGCGGTTATTAATTGTTTGAGAATTAGTGTAATATTGTCGTAAACCGGTATTTTTTATTTTGCGGTATTTATAATGTCAGGGTTTTATTTTTTATTTAATTCCACAAAATTAAGTTTTATGTCGTAAAATAATTGAAATTCTTTTCCGGAATCTTCCATTAAGTCGTCTCCGTTTTCGAAAAGCCAATATATGTTCAGTTTTGTATTTTTTTGTTTTGATAAAAACTCAATTAAGTTTCCTACCTGATGTGACGATATTGAAT
>JAADDR010000134.1 GCA_013153865.1 Chlorobiota bacterium
CGTGCGTAACGGCGTAATAAAAGATATGAGAAATAAAATATACAAAAAAATACTAGAATTACCTTTTGCTTATTTCTCCGAAGAACGAAAAGGCGACATTATGAGCAAAATGACAAACGACCTGAAAGAAATAGAATGGACTGTTATGACTTCCGTAGAAATGCTTATTCGCAATCCGCTTACTATAATAGTTTACCTCATTACGCTTATAATAATGAGCCCGCAACTTACGCTTTTCGTATTGATACTTATACCTTTAAGCGGACTTGTAATAGGAACCGTCGGGCGTTCGCTTAAAAGAACATCGCGAAAAGCACAAGACCAAATGGGAACTTTGCTCTCTAAAATAGAAGAAACTCTTTCCGGTTTGCGAATAATTAAAGCTTTTACGGCGGAAGATTTCGTATTTAAAAAATTTTTCGAATATAACGAAAACTATACCCGGACAATGAACAGGGTATATCGCAAAAACTACCTTGCATCGCCGATGAGCGAGTTCCTCGGAGTAGTAATGGTTACAGGAATAATGTATTACGGAGGTTCTTTGGTCTTAAGCAACGAAAGCACACTCTCTCCCGAAGCGTTTATAGGATATATTGCCGTATTTTCGCAAATAATAACGCCTGCAAAAGCTTTTTCTACCGCAATTTACAACGTTCAAAAAGGAGCCGCTTCAATCGACAGAATAAACATCATTCTCAATGCCGAAAATAAAATTAAAGAAAAAGAAAACCCGATCGAAATAAAATCTTTCGAAAAAGAAATAGAATTTTCGGAAGTTTCTTTTGCTTACGAAAACACATACGTTCTTAAAAATATTAACCTTAAAATAAAAAAAGGACAAACAGTTGCTCTTGTCGGACAATCGGGTTCCGGCAAATCAACCCTCGTTGACCTCATACCGCGATTTTACGATGTTACCGAAGGTAAAATAACTATTGACGGAACGGATATTCGCAATTTTAAAATAAAAGACTTGCGAAATCTTATGGGAAACGTAAACCAAGAACCGATATTATTTAATGATACAATAAAAAACAATATCGCTTTCGGAACAGAAAATATTCCGGAAGAAGAAATAATAAAAGCGGCAAAAATAGCAAATGCCCACGAATTTATAATGCAAACCGAAAACGGATACGATACAAATATCGGCGACGGAGGAACTAAATTGTCCGGAGGACAAAGACAACGCATAAGCATAGCAAGAGCCGTATTAAAAAATCCGCCGATTATGATACTCGACGAAGCTACATCTTCGCTCGATACCGAATCCGAAAAAGCGGTGCAGGACGCTTTATACAAATTAATGCAAAACAGAACATCGGTTGTTATAGCCCACCGGCTATCAACAATAAAAAACGCCGATATTATTTGCGTTCTGCAAAACGGTAAAATTACCGAAAGAGGAACACACGACGAACTCATAAAAGCAAACGGCAATTATAAAAAATTATATGATTTGCAAATATTCTGAAATTAGTATTTTTGTAACACGATGTTAAAAAATCTTCGCATACAAAACTACGCTTTAATCGAAAACCTCGATATAGACTTTAACCAAGGATATTCGGTTATTACCGGCGAAACAGGCGCCGGTAAATCTGTTATGATAGGAGCATTATCCCTTATTCTCGGCAGCAGAGCCGACACTTCCGTCCTTAAAAACAAAGATAAAAAATGCGTCGCCGAAGCAGAATTTGATATTCAAAGATACTCGTTAAAAGTCTTTTTCGATAAAAATGATATCGATTACGACGAAATTACGATTATAAGGCGGGAAATAATGCCCGGCGGACGCTCTCGCGCATTCGTTAACGATACTCCGGTTAACCTTAACACACTTAAAGAAATAGGAAAATATCTTACCGACATACACTCGCAACATCAAAATCTAAGTTTAAACGATAACGAATTTCAACTTAAAGTGCTTGATGCTTTTGCCGGACTCGAAAATATACTCGACAAATACCGCATAAAATATTTCGATTTCGTAAAACTCAAAAAAGAATACCGGGAACTTACCGAAAAAGCAAAAAAAGAAAAATCCGATTTGGAATTTCTGCAATTTCAATTCGACGAACTGGATGCCGCAAAACTTAAAACCGGAGAACAAGAAGAAACGGAAGCAGAACTGAAACAACTTAACCATTCGGAAGAAATAATAGAAAACCTTACGTATTCATATTCTTTAATTTCAGATGAAGAAAACGGAATAACGGAAAATATAAGAAACAGCTTGGCGGCTTTAAAACAAATTCAAGGATTTTTCTCTAAAATAAACCCCTTTATCGAACGCCTCGAAAGTGTTAAAATCGAACTTGCGGACATTTCGTCAGAACTCGAATCTCTTGTCGAAGACGTGGAATATAATCCTGAAAGAGCCGAATATCTTAAAGAAAGATTAGACACATTCTATGCCTTGCAAACAAAACATAAAGTAAATTCCGTAGAAGAACTTATGGAAATTAAAGAAAAACTTCAAACAAAACTTAACGAAATAACATCTTACGACTCTCAAATCGCCGAAAAAAAGAAACAACTCGAAAAAACCGAACAAGAACTCTCCGAAACGGCGAATATATTATCGCAAAAAAGACAAGAAGCATCGGCAGTATCGGCAAAAGAAATTACGGAAATATTGCAACGCCTCGGAATGCCTAACGTAAAATTTGAAATAAAACGACAGGATACCGGAGAATATACAAAAAACGGAAAAGATAAAATCAGTTTCTTGTTTTCGGCAAACAAACATTCCGAACCGAAAGAAATATCCGAAACAGCATCAGGAGGCGAAATATCGCGATTAATGCTTGCGATAAAATCAGTAATATCGGAAAATACGGCTCTGCCGGCAATAATATTCGACGAAATAGATACCGGAGTATCAGGCGAAATTGCCGAAAAAATCGGTATGATAATGAAAAAAATGTCCGAAAATATGCAGGTTATAAGCATAACGCATCTTCCGCAAGTTGCCGCAAAAGCCGATACGCATTACAAAGTATATAAAATCGAAGACGAATTTGATACCAGAACAAACATAAAAAAACTTGATGAGGAAGAGAGAATAAAAGAAATAGCATCTATGCTCAGCGGCGAAAATCTTACCGAAGCGGCAATTAAAAACGCAAAAGAATTATTAAAATAAAATTCAAGAAAATTTTAAATCTTTTATTTAAACATAATTTCGTAATTAATGCGTATTTTTACGGCTTTTAAAAACAGTAAAATATGCCGAGACCTCAAAAAAAAAGAAAAGTTAACACTCCGCCGCTCTTTACGGATTTTAAACCCTCCGGAATTTCGGCAAGAAACCTTGAAGAAATAGTTTTGAGTTTAGACGAATTTGAAGCACTTCGTTTAGCCGATTTTATAGGTATGTCGCAAGAAGAAGCTGCTTCGGAAATGGAAATATCACGTCCTACTTTTACGCGTTTAATCGAAACGGCAAGAAAAAAATCGGCTGACTTTTTTATTAACGGTAAACGTTTAATTCTGGAAGGCGGAAATATACATTTCAGAAAAAATATAATTAAATGCGAAGCATGCGGACATGCATTTCATACGGGTTTACATGCCGAAATTGAAAATTGTCCGCATTGCGGCTCTTCTAAGCTGGTTAACCTTGCGGGTGGTTTCGGGCACGGAAGATGTTGCATAGAATAAAAAAACAAAAACTTTATGCCCGTTAAAACATTTTTATACGAAACAGCCGAAAAAATTATTACCGAACACAAACCCGGTTTGCATAAAATATGTTTAATTTTTCCTAATAAAAGAACAAAATTTTGGTTCAGAAAACATTATGCCCGGATTACCGGAAAAATTTCGCGCCCGCCGGAAATGATAGAAATAGGCAGGTTTATAAGAAGAATAACGGAATTTGAGGACGAAGACAAATTAAGTTTGATATTCGAACTGTATAAAATATTTAAAACTTACGATTTCATATCTTATTCTTTCGATAACTTTTACAGACTCGGTGAAATAATAATATCGGATTTTAACGAAATTGACGCATGGCTCGTAAACCCGCAAAGCATATACCGGAACATTAAAGACATTAAAGAAATAGAAGCACGTTTCGGAGGACTCTCAGACGAACAAAAAGAAATATTAAAACGATTTTGGGCAAATTTCCTGACGGAAAAAAACAGTGCCGAAAAAGAAATGTTTCTTAAACTTTGGAATATCCTGCCCGAAGTTTACAAACAATTTACCCGAAAACTCAGGCAAAAAAAATTTGCATATAACGGACTCATATACAGAGTGCTGTCTGAAAAAACAGATGCCGGAGAAATTGAAACCGGAAAATACGAAAAATATATTTTTATAGGTTTTAACGCTTTAAACAAAGCGGAATTAAAACTTTTTAACTTCTTTAAAAAAAACGGACTCGCCGAATTTTACTGGGATAACGATGCTTATTATTTTTATGACGAAAAACAGGAAGCGGGAGATTTCCTGAGAAAAAATTTTAAAAACCTTAAAATAAAACCTTCCGGTATACCCGAAAATTTCGTTAAAGACAAAAAAATAAAAATATTCGGCGTATCTTCTAAAATCGGTCAGGCAAAACTGTTATCGGCATTACTCGACCGTAAAGACACCGACTGTGAAAAAAATACCGCCGTGATAGCGGCTGACGAAGGAATGCTTTTCCCGATATTAAGTTCGTTGCCCGATAAGATACAAAATATAAACGTAACAATGGGCTTTGCCTTTAAGCTCACACCTTTATATAACTTTGTAGTACGATTTACCGGATTAAGAATCTCGGCAGAAAAAAACAACGGGCATTTTTATTTCAAAACAGTTCTTAACATTATAAAACATCCTTATTTCCTTGATTACAATCACAAACTTGCAGAAAAAATTATCGAAGAAATAAATACCGGCAAAATAACCGTTCTTAAACCCGGATTTACCGAAAAATACGACGATATACTGTTAAACCTGATATTCGTAAACGAAAAAAATATTTCCGATACCGATAAATTTCTTTCGGATTTACTTAACATACTTTTCCTGCTGTTCGAGAAAAACACCAAAACCGAAAATGCCGAAAAAAATCTTAAAAACGAATATATATTCAGAGCATACAAAAAAATAAAACGATTTAGAGAAATTATAAGAGAAAACAACGAAAACATAAGTCTTAAACTTACCGCCGATTTATTACTGCAAATTCTGAAAAACGATACGGTTCCTTTCGAAAGCGAAACCGACAAAGGCCTGCAAATTATGGGTTTGATGGAATCCAGAAATTTAGACTTCGAAAATGTTATAATACTCGGACTAAACGAAGGAAATATCCCCGCAATATCACGCCCCCCCACGTTTATCTCTCAAAGCATGAGATTTGCTTTCGGATTGCCGATGATAAAATATCAAGATGCCGTATTTGCATATTTTTTTTACAGAGCATTGCAGCGGGCAAAAAACATAACACTTATTTACAACGATGTAACAGACAATCAAAACACCGGAGAAATAAGCAGATTTATAACACAAATACTTTACGAAACATCTTTCGATATTACTCACAAACATCTTAACGAAGACTTATACCTGCCGCGGCGTAAAAAAATACGAATACCCGTTGATAAACAACTTAGGTCCGTATTAAACAAATTTATTGTATCCGGAAATAATGACTCGCGAAGACTTTCGGCTTCGGCTGTTAACACTTATATCGGCTGCTCCCTTAAATTCTATTTTTTATACATCGCCGGACTTAAAAAACCGGAAATGCCGGGCGACGAAATATCCGCAGTCGAGTTAGGCTCGATATTACATCGCGCGGCAGAACATATTTACGATGACTTAAGAAAAAAATCTTCAGGCGGAATTATTACCGAAAAAATGATTAAAGCAAAAATATCGGAAACGGAAAAATATGTCAACAAAGCACTAAAAGAACAATATAACCCCGAAGGAAATTATACCCCGGAAGGTATTCACATAATAATAAAAAAAGTTATCGAAAATTATCTCGAATCTTTGCTTAAATATGATGTTAAAAATGCACCTTTTGAAATAATATCTCTGGAAGCGGACAAAAAATACGAAACATTATTTAATATTGACGTAAAAGGAGAAAATAAGCAGGTAAAACTGCACGGAATTATCGACCGTACGGATAAAAAAAACGACATTTACAAAATAATAGATTATAAAACGGGAAACATAAAAACGGCAACTTTTACCCTCGATAACCTGTTCGATAAAAAAAACGAAAAACGAAACACACACGCATTTCAAATACTGTATTATCTGCTGATATTAAGTAAAATGCCCGATTTCTCGGATAAAAAAATAAAACCGGCATTATATTACCTGCGATTTTTAAATAAAGATGATTATTCCGAAATGCCTCCGGTAAATATAAATCCGGACTTAAAAAACATTATCCCCGATGAAAATACAGCGAAAATAATTTTGCCCGAATTTGAAGAAAAACTACGCAAAGTTCTTGAAGAAATATTTAACGACGAAATACCTTTCTCTCAAACCGAAAATACCGCTGAATGTAAAAACTGCGATTTCAATAAAATATGCTTTTAATCTCACAATCAAGTTGAATCTTAAAAATTTAATATCATACTGTCAGAATTTATTTACCCCCGAATCATATTAAACGTAAAACTGTTTTTCGAAATTTAATATTTTCGGCTTTATACTTCCGGTTATTTAATAACGGAAATTATGCATGCAAATGAACAAACGGTTAAAAAAGTGTTTGAAAAACATATATATTTTTAGATGTTTTTACGATGATATTTTTACATTTGTCCGCTGTAATAAATATTTTAAATAAATTTACTAAATTATCATGGATAAAAAGATAATAGAAGTTGACCAGGTTGTAGTAAAATTTGCCGGAGACTCCGGTGACGGAATGCAACTTACCGGAACTCAATTCTCAAATACTTCGGCTCTCGAAGGCGATGATGTTTCAACTTTTCCGGATTACCCTGCAGAAATACGAGCTCCGCAAGGAACCGTAGGCGGAGTTTCCGGTTTTCAACTCCATTTCGGAAAAAAAGTAGATACTCCCGGAGATTTTGCCGATGTACTGGTGGCAATGAATCCGGCAGCTTTAAAAGCCAACGTAAAATGGGCAAAAGACGGTGCTACGATAATAATTGACACCGATTCGTTTACCGAAAAAAACTTTAAAAAAGCAGGATGTAACCCCGAAAAATTAAAAGAAATTTACAACGATTATAATGTTATAGAAGCTCCTATAACATCACTTACCAAAGAAAGCTTAAAAGATTCGGGCTTAGACGCAAAAAGCATAACGCGAAGCAAAAATATGTTTGCTCTCGGTATGGTTTATTGCATATTCGACCGCCCGCTCGATCATACAATTAAGTTTTTCGAAACAAAATTTGCTAAAAAACCGGAAATAGCCGAAGCAAACAAAAAAGTATTGAAAGACGGATATAACTACGCCGTTACAATACATGCGATGCCTTCTTACAGAGTGCATTCATCATCAATTGCTAAAGGAACATATCGAAATATAAACGGAAATATAGCTACGGCATGGGGATTGCTGGCGGCAGCCGAAAAAGCAAACCTCCCGTTTTTTCTCGGCTCATATCCCATTACTCCGGCTTCGGAAATTTTAGTGGAAATAGAAAACCGCAGAGACCTCGGAGCAAAAGCTTTTCAAGCCGAAGATGAAATAGGAGGTATCGTAACTTCTATAGGTGCCGCATTTGCAGGGCATTTTGCCGCAACCTCAACTTCAGGTCCGGGATTAGCCCTTAAATCGGAAGCCATAGGTTTAGCGGTTATAACAGAACTGCCTTTAGTTATTGTAAACGTTCAAAGAGGAGGTCCCTCAACCGGATTACCGACGAAAACCGAGCAATCCGATTTATTTCAAGCACTTTTCGGAAGAAACGGAGAAAGCCCCGTTCCGGTAATTGCGGCAAGCACACCTTCAAACTGTTTCCGTTATGCTTTCGAGGCTTCGAAAATGGCTCTGGAACATATGACGCCGGTTTTATTACTTACCGACGGATTTATTGCTAACGGTACGGAACCTTGGAAAATACCTTCGATGAAAGACCTGCCCGAAATTAAAACCAAATTTGTCGAAAAAGATGCAGACCACTACCTGCCTTACGAAAGAGACGAAAAAATGGTAAGAAAATGGGCTGTACCCGGAATGAAAGGTTTTGAACACAGAATAGGAGGTTTGGAAAAAATGAAAAATACCGGAAATGTTTCTTACGTACCGGAAAATCACGAAGTGATGAGTATAGAAAGAGACAAAAAGGTAAAAATGATTCAAGACGAAATCCCCGATTTAAAAGTTGAAGGAAATCCTGATGCCGACATACTTGTCGTAGGATGGGGAAGTACATACGGACACTTAACAACGGCGGTTAGAGAACTTAACGAAGAAGGAAAAAAAGTAGCTCATGCACACTTTAATTATATTAATCCTCTTCCGAAAAATACAAATAATATACTTTCTAAATATAAAGAGATAATAGTATTTGAATTAAACCTCGGACAGTTTGCAAAATATTTACGCATGATGCATCCTCACAATCATTACGAATATTACGACAAAATACAAGGATTACCGCTTACGGTAACGGAAATAAAACAAAAAGTTAATCAAATTTTAGAATCATTATAGTCATGGCAGATACTAAATATACATTCAAAGATTTTAAAAGCGATCAGGAAATCAGATGGTGTCCGGGTTGCGGAGATACGGCAATCTTAATGGCAGTGCAAAAAGCAATGGCGGAACTCGGTCATCCTAAAGAAAATTATGCGGTTATTTCCGGTATCGGTTGTTCATCCAGATTTCCTTATTACATGAATACATACGGATTTCACGGAATACACGGCAGAGCAGGGGTGCTTGCATCGGGAGTAAAAACGGCAAATCCGAAACTCAGTGTTTGGCAAATAACAGGCGACGGCGACGGTTTGGCTATAGGAGGAAATCATTTTATTCATGAAATAAGACGTAATGTCGATTTAAATATAGTTCTTTTTAATAATCAAATTTACGGTCTTACCAAAGGTCAATATTCGCCTACATCCGTTTTCGGGCAAATTACGAAATCTTCTCCTTACGGAACTATAGAACCTCCGTTTCATCCCGGAGAACTTGTTATAGGTGCGAGAGGTAAATTTTTTGCTCGTTCTATCGACGCAAAAGTTGCCGAAACCGTGGAAATACTTAAAGAAGCCGACCGGCATAAAGGAACTTCGGTTGTTGAGGTATTGCAAAATTGCGTTATCTACAACAACGGAGCTCACAGCGCAATTACCTCAAAAGAAACCCGGGATGACAATCAACTTTGGCTTAAACACGGAGAACCTATGATCTTCGGAAAAGAAAAAAATAAAGGATTGATTCTCGAAAATATGAAGCTGAAAGTTGTTACAATCGGCGAAAACGGTATTACCGAAGACGATATCCTTGTTCATGACGCACACGAAGAATTACCTTATATTCATCTGGCATTAATAAATATGAGTATTGCCGACGGATTTCCGGTTGCTTTCGGCGTTATTCGTTCGGTAGAAGCTCCCACATACGAAGTATTGCTCGAAAAACAAATTGAAGAAGTCCGTGCAAAATCAAAAATTAAAAATGTTGACGATTTATTGCACAGCGGTAATACTTGGACGGTAGATTAATTCTTTTATACGACTGATAACACAAAAAAATGCGGGTTTTATGCCCGCATTTTTTATGCCCGTATATTTTAAATCAATTTTCGTAAGGCGTAAAAACTGCCGTATAAACCGCATTTTTTTTAACTTTATCTATACTCGTGTAATCGGCATGATATTCGCCTTTTATATACATGTCCGTTTGGTCGCAATAATGTTTGCTCGAAGGAATGCCGCTGACACCGGTAGGTATTATGCTGAATGAATTATCTAAATCGGACATATCGTAAATATGTCTGTGTGAAGCCCCGTGATTGGCATAATACGGATTTTTAAAAACATAAGAATACGGGCTTACGGTATGATAACTTCCTCCTACTGCAGGCAAACGGTTCAGGTTAAATGCAATGTCAAGCATTTTCACTTTTCCCAAAGGATGTTTTAAGTCTAATTTATGAACTTCTCCCCATTGGGTTTCCGTAATTATTTTACCTGTTCGTTTTTTAAACTCGGGTATAAGTTCTTTAAACGATTTCTGAACCATGTCTTTTAATGTTTCTGTCTTGTCTTTTGTGTTAACATCATCGCACCAAGAAGATCCTCCCTTTTTAATTGTGTTGTCTATCAGATAATTGGTAAGTAAATCCGTATGCTGAAATTCTTTTAATAAATCTTCTCCGATTTCGTCTTCTATTATATTTTTGCTTAGTATAAGGTAAAATTCTTCAAAAATTAAAGGAGCAATTTTGTCTTTATCATAATTATTATCCCAATTTTTAAGCATATCAAGAGCTTTTTGCTCTTCGGGAGATAAATCTTCAGTTTCTTCAATATATTTTAATATAACGG
>JAADDR010000065.1 GCA_013153865.1 Chlorobiota bacterium
TACCCCAATCCCGTAACCGACAAATTTTATATTTCCGGGACATCGAATTTTAAATATGCAGAAATATTTGATATTTCAGGAAAACAAATAAAAATAATTTCAGAAAAAAAACAATACGATATTTCCGATTTCCCTTCCGGAATTTATTTCCTGAAAATTTATAGTTCCGACAAAACTTTCGTTAAAAAAATCATAAAAAAATAAAAACCGCAAAACAATGAAATACTTAAAAGTTATTTTTTTAATAACAATTTTGAATATTGCTTTAATTTCAAAATTAAAAGCACAACTTACCGTAACTGACGGTTATACCGCTCAGCAACTTGCCGATTATTTTACGGGAGAAAGCATAACCCCTTTTAATTGCGAACTTTGGGGCGAAGACGTACAATCCGGAAAATTTACCTTTGTCGGAGACGAACTCGGAGTCAATTCCGGAGTAATTCTCTCAACGGGAAGTATCTTCGATGCTCCCGGACCAAATTCCTCAATACATACATCTACACAACTTGGAGGATACGGTGATGATTATCTTGATGACACATACGGATTTGACACATACGATGCCGTTATTTTGGAATTTGATTTTACCGTTCAATCCGACGAGATAGAATTTAATTATGTTTTCCTTTCGGAAGAATACAACGAAGCCGTGGGAGGTTCGTACAACGACGTTTTTGCATTTACAATACAAGGACCCGGCATAACGGGAGAAAAAAATCTTGCCGTTATACCCGGAACAACAACTCCTATAACGATAAACACCGTAAATAATGACGAACACTGGCAATTTTATAACGATAACACAAACGGAAACACAAATATAGAATTTGACGGTTACACTACTCTTATGACTGCAAAAGCCGAAGGACTGCAACCTTGCGAAACATATCACATGCGACTTGTTATCGCGGACGGAGGAGACGAAAGCATGGATTCGGGCGTATTGCTTCAAGAAAGCTCATTATCTCAATCAATAGTTACCGTAAATACAGAAACATATTCCGGAAACGATATCTCGATAGAAGGATGTGTAAATGCGGAATTTAAGTTTTCGTTAGATAAAGCCCAAACAGAAGATGTCGAAATAAATTTAACAATTAAAGGAACAGCCGTTAACGGTGTAGATTACGATTATATTGACCCGAAAGTAATAATTCCGGCAGGACAAATACAATCTACGCTGGTGCTAAAAGCAATAAACGACGGTTTGGACGAAGGACAAGAATCTGTTTTTCTGATTTATCAAGCAACTCCGTGCGCCGCTCCGGATACGGCAAAATTATTTATTGACGATTTTGACCAAATTATTTTTACTGCGGAAGGACAAGACGCATCTTGCAACGGTGCTTCCGACGGACAAATAAACATTGATATTCAAGGCGGTTATCAACCCTATACTTTTTATATTACCGACACATTAACTCTCGAACAACAAACTTTTACCTCGCTTCCCGTAACAGGATTAGATTCCGGAACATATAAAATAGATGTTATTGACAGTTACGGATGTAAAGCCGAAGATGTTGTTTTCGGCGGACAATTTGATGCCGGACAAACATTTTTACCGGACGGAGGGCAGGGTATAGAAAGCACAATTAATATTTCAGGTTTTGAAGACGGTCAGGTATTGGAATCTGCCGACCAAATACTCGGTTTAACGGCTATACTTGAACACTCATACGTAAACGATTTATCGGTGGAAGTACAAGCTCCCAACGGATCAAGCGTAATTTTAAAACAATTCAATCCTTCCGGAGGCGGAAGTTGCGACCTCGGAGAACCGGTTGCGTCTGGTCCGATAGACGAATGGAACAGTGCAAATATAACTCCCGGATTGGGATATGAATATACTTGGAATGCAAATCCCGTTTTCGGAACATTCAATCAAGAATTGCAGGGAGACATTCCTTATCATACATACGTATCAACATACGGAAATACTTTATCCGATTATTACTTGCCGGCAGGTTCTTACGCTCCGGAAAACTCTTTTGACGCATTTATCGGTACACCTCTCAACGGTGATTGGAAAATGATTGTTACCGATAATATGGCATTAGATAACGGATATATTTTCGGATGGAATTTAAGTCTTAAAGCAGACAGACCGGATTCAATAATTACAATAAGCCATCCCTCAAAGCCGAATATAACTTCCGATATTACCAATTCAACATGCGGACAAAGTAACGGAAGCATAGACATAACGGTTTCGGGAGGAAGTTCTCCGTATTCGTTTTTGTGGAATACCGGAGCAACAACCGAAGATATAGCGGATATTGCAAGCGGTTCGTATAATGTAAATATTACAGATGCAAATACTTGTACTTACAACTTTTTGTTTAACGTATCCGACGACGGAGGCAGTTTAACGCTCTCGGCAGATGTAGAAGACGAAACTTGTCCGGATGAAAATAACGGAAGTATAGACCTTACGGCAAGCGGAACGGCTCCTTTAAATTATTCTTGGAGCAACGGAGCAACAACCGAAGATATCGACAATCTTGCTCCCGATAATTATACCGTTACCGTATCGGATGCAAATAATTGCAATAAAGTAGAAACTTATACCGTAAATCCGGCAACGGAAATAAATTTAACTTTCGAAATTACAGACGAACATTGCGGAGATCACGAAGGTTTGATAGATATTACCGTTGCAGGAGGTATTCCGCCTTATACTTATTCTTGGAGTAACGGAGCAACAACCGAAGATATTGACGAATTGCAACAAGGAGATTATACTGTTACCGTTACCGACCAAAATTCTTGTTCAAAACAACAAACGTTCCATATTACGAATTATGTGGGAGATTGTATTCCCGATTGCGACTTGGAAATTACCGATGCCGATATTACAAACGAAAGTTGCGGAGAACAAAACGGAGCAATAAATCTTACTGTATTTACTTCTTTTTCGCCTTACAATATAACTTGGAATAACGGAGAAACAACGGAAAATTTAAACTATCTTTCCGAAGGAGAATACATTGTTACTATTACGGATGCGGAAAATTGTACATTAAAAGATACCTTCATAATAGAAAACCAAAGCGGTGATTTTCAAATTTCAAATGCTGTTTCAATCGAAGAAACTTGCGGAAACGGAACAGGAAGCATCGATATTACCGTAAGCGGAGGTGCCGCTCCGTATTCTTACGAATGGAGCAACGGCGAAACAACACAAGATATAGCAAATTTACATGCCGGAAGTTATACCGTTACCGTTTCGGATGCTAATAATTGTTCAATATCAAAAACCGTAAATGTTGAAAATAACTCGGGAGATTTAGAACAAACATGGGGAAACGCCGTAAACGAAATATGTGGAAACGGACAAGGATCCATAGACATATCAATATCCGGAGGCGAAACTCCTTACACATATTCTTGGAGTAACGGCGAAACAACACAAGACCTGATAAACATACACGAAGGAAATTATCAATGCACAATAACGGATAATGCCGGATGTGTAATAAGAACTCCCGAATACGAAATAGAAAACGAATCCGGAACTTTAAATATTGATGACATTGATGTGGATAACGAAGTATGCGGAAACGGACAAGGCGAAATAGAAATTGTTGTTTCGGGAGGTACTGAACCTTATACTTATTCTTGGAGCAACGGCGAAACAACAAGAGATATTTTTAATCTTTCGGCAGGAACATATACCGGAACGGTTTATGACAATAACGGATGCGAAACATCTACCGGCGAACTTACAATAATAAACGAACCGGGAGATTTACGATTACAAGAAATAAACGTTATTGATGAAATATGCAATAATCACGAAGGAGAAATAGACATTACCGTAACCGGAGGAACCGAACCGTATTCATATTCTTGGAGTAACGGAAATACGGCGGAAGATTTAACCGGATTAAATGCAGGTAATTATTCCTGCGAAGTTACCGATAATAACGGCTGCAATTTGAATGTCAGCACAACGGTTCACGAAGATAACGGAGACCTTGAAGTTACCGAAATAAACGTTACCGACGAAAATTGCGGCAACTCTGACGGTGCGGTAAATATTACCGTTACCGGACAAAATACTCCTTTTGTTTATAATTGGAGCAACGGCGAACATACGCAAGATATATCTTCTTTGTCTGCCGGAACTTATTCTTGTACTGTTACCGACGATGAAGGTTGTACCGAAAATATTGAAGCAACGGTAAATAATATTACGGCAACACTTTCTTTAGACGGATATTCTCTTACAAACGAAGTTTGCGGAAACGGACAAGGAGCAATTGATATTACCGTTTCGGGAACCGAAACTCCTTTTTCTTTCTCTTGGAACAACGGCGAAACAACCGAAGATATTTCCGGGCTTTCGGCAGGAACATACACTTGCGAAATTACAGATGCTTCCGGATGTAAAATAATTGCCGGACCATATACCGTAAATGATTATGCCGGAACATTATCCGTAGATAATATCGATAAAACCGACGAGCAATGCGGAGATGCTTCCGGAGCAATAGACATTACCGTATCCGGCGGAACAATACCGTATTCTTTCTCTTGGAGCAACGGCGAAACAACCGAAGATATTTCCGGACTTTCGGCAGGAATATATACATTTACGGTTACTGACAATAATAATTGTTCAATATCAAATGATGTTGAAATATTAAATGATGCCGGAGATTTAAGACTGGATTCGTACGATAAAACAGATGAAACTTGTAATAATAATAACGGAGCAATAGATGTTACCGTTTCGGGAGGAAATGCACCTTTGAATTTTTTATGGAATACCGGACAAACAACCGAAGATATCGACAACTTAAATGAAGGTATTTACAGATTAACGATAACGGATGCAGATAATTGCACTCTCGTTACGCAAGATTTTTACATTATAAATTCAAGCGGAGATATTTCAATTACAACCGAAGACATAACCGACGAGACTTGCGGACTTTCAAACGGAGCAATAGACATAACCGCCGAAAACGGACAAGCACCCTACGAGTTTGCATGGAGCAACGGTGCCGATACCGAAGATATTACAAACATATCGGCAGGAAATTATTCCGTTACGGTTACGGACAATATAGGATGTACATATTCGGAAACATTTACGATTAACAATATAACAAACGGATTTGAAATATCAGATGCAAATATTACCGACGAATCTTGCGGAACAAGCGACGGAACAATAGATATTACCGTATCCGGCGGAACAACGCCGTATTCTTTCTCTTGGAGCAACGGCGAAACAACCGAAGATGTTTCCGGACTTTCGGCAGGAACATATACCGTTACGGTTTCGGATAATGCCGGATGTTCCGTTACAAATTCTTACGATGTTATGAATGTAACAACCGGTTTGGAAATAACACTAATCGAAAAACAAGACGACTATTGTAATAACCATACCGGATTTATTAATTTGAATATTCACGACGGTGAAGCACCTTACACGATAATTTGGAGTAACGGAGCAACAACCGAAAACATAAACAATCTTGCGGCGGGAACTTATACCGTAAATGTTACTGACAATTCCGGTTGTGCTACATCTTCCGAATATCATATAACAAACGAAATAAACGAAAATCTCGGTATAACAAATATTATCGTAACAGACGATGTTTGTAACCAAGGAAACGGAAAAATAGAATTTTCTCCGTTAACACCCGGAACATATACATATAAACTTAACGATGCAAATGATACCGATACTCCCGTATTTGAAAATTTAAATGCCGATGATTACGTTATTTCCGTTCATGATGCCGACGGTTGTGCGGTAAGCGAAGATGTTACCGTTGACAATGATGCCGGTTTTACGGCGGAAGCATATTCAAATCCCGAATTTTGCAGCGGTAATGACGGTGATATATATATATTCGTAAATCCGCCGAACGGAGATTACTCTTTCTCTTGGGATAACGGAATGAGCGGAGAATATATTTCAGGATTATCTGCCGGAACATATACCTGCACAATAACAGATAACAGCAACGGTTGTACCGACATAATAACGGCGGAAGTTGAAAATCAAGGTTGGTATTCTGTTTCTGCAACAGTTACCGACGAAACTTGCGGACAAGCAGACGGAGCAATAGATTTAAGTTTGGTCGGCAGCGACGGATACACCTTTAATTGGAGTAACGGCGAAACAACCGAAGATATAGAAAATCTTTCGGCAGGCGAATATACCTGTAATATCTCAGATGCATACGGATGCGCCGTATCGATAACAAAAACCGTGGAAAATAATACAGGAACAATGGAAGTTTCGGATTATGTTCACGATGATTTTTGTGCCGAAAGTTCCGGATATATTAATTTAACAATTACCGGAGCGGATAATTATTCGGTTCTTTGGAATACCGGAGCAACAACGCAAAATTTGGAAAACCTTTCCGAAGGAACATATTCGGTTAACGTTACAAACGACGATACCGGATGTGAATATAACGGAACGTTTGAAATTCAAACTGCCGGAATTTATACCGTTTCTGAAAATATAACACAAAGCAGTTGCTCGACTTGCGACGACGGAGCAATAGATATTACTCTTAATCCTTCGGATTATGGTTATACTTTTAACTGGAGCAACGGCGAAACAACAGAAGATATAGAAAATCTTTTGCCCGGGTCGTATGAAATTACGATAAATAACGAATATAATTGCGAATATAACGATTCGTTTTACGTAAATACGGTAAATATTGAATTTACGGAAAAAGAAATAAAATTAAAAATTTATCCTAATCCGGCTTATGATTATCTTTATATAGATTACGAAATTAAAAATGCGGAAAATATAAATATTTCGATATATGACCTTACGGGCAAAAAAATATCGGAAAAAACAATCTACGGAAATAACGGAACTTCCGAAATTAACATATCGTCTTTTAACGAAGGAATATATTTTATAAAAGTTGAAAACAACGAAGTAACAAAAACTTTCAAAATTTTCAAGAAAAGATAATTGCCGATAAGTAAAGTAAACTGTTAATTTTTTTCAATTATCGCAATCGCCGCCGGCTGAAATATGCCGGCGTTTTTTTTTACGAAAAAGTGAAAAGCAGGACAGACCGGCTATTTGGGTATAACCCGGATATTCGATTTAATCTTCTTCCGGGTTTATGAAGTTTGTTTTTTTGTTTAAACGAAATTTAAGATATGTTATTTTCAGACCTTCGTCAAGAAATTTTTGTTCGTAAAATGTTTTGATTTCTTTTACTTCGCCTGAGAGTTTCGAAGAATACAAGTCGTCGGTTGCGGTAATTAATTCCAAGTTGTTTAATTCGATAATTTTCTTTGTAAATTCGTGCATTAAAAGGCTGTCTGTTTTAAGATGAATAAACCCTTCGGGTTTTAAGATGTTTGAATAAAGTTCGAGAAAACGTGCCGATGTTAAACGTTTTTTCATTTTTTTTATTTGCGGGTCGGGAAAAGTTATCCAAATTTCGCTTATTTCGTTTTCGGCAAAGAAAGATGTAAGAAATTCGACTTTATTTCTTATAAAAGCAACGTTTTTTATGTTTTGTTCTTTTACGGTTTTTGCTCCCCGCCACAGACGAGGTCCTTTTATGTCGATGCCTATATAGTTTTTACCGGGATTTTTCAGTGCAAGACCGGTTGTGTATTCGCCTTTTCCGCATCCGACTTCCAAGATTATCGGATTTTCGTTTTTAAAATATTCTTTGTTCCATTTTCCTTTAAGGAAGAAATCTTTTTGATACATTTCTTTTGCAGGCGGCTGAAATAGATGTTTGAATGTTTCGTTTTCTTTAAATCTTTTAAGTTTGTTTTTTCCCATTTTAATTATTCTATTTTAAAAATTCGGGTTTTGTAAGGTCGATAAATTCGTTTAATATCATAGCCGAAGCACCCCATACTTCAAATTCGTCAAAAATAAAAAAAGGTGCATTAATTATATTGTTTCTTACGTTAATTATTTTTGAAACCGGTTTTATTTCGAATAATTTGCTCAGTTTTGCGGTAAATATACGGTCAACTTCGTTTTTTGACGCTTTAAGCCGGGGTTTTGTTTCGGAAATTCCGACAAACGGGTGTACGTTAAAATTACTTACCGGTATATACAGAGGCGTAAGTTCTTTTATTACGGTTATTTTGTCGGGGTTTACGTTAATTTCTTCTTTTGCTTCTCTTAAAGCCGTATTTTTGAGATTTATGTCGGTTTTTTCGAATTTTCCGCCCGGAAATGCTGTTTGTCCGGAGTGTATGCTTTCGTTTTGGGTTCTTTTAATAAAAATGAGTTTTAAATCCGTTTTGTCGGGAAATAAAAGCAGCAAAACTGCGCTTTTGTGCGGCGGACGGTTGTTTTTTGCATTACCGATGCGATTGTCGGGCATCATTTTTTTATGCGATTTTAATCCGGGCAGAGGATTTTTTACGGCTTTTATTAAGCGGTTTTTAATTTCCGGATTTATCATTTCGGTTTTTATTTAAAGTTGATTGTTTTTGACGGGCTTATTTTTGCGACAAGCATTGCGGGCAGAATTAAAACGGCGATGCTTATTGCCAAACTTCCGGCATCGAGCAGAAGTATGTGAAATAAGTTGATATCGACCGGCACGCTGTCAACGTAATATAAATCCGGATTAAGGGGTATGATTTTAAAATATTTTTGCGACATAAGCAGACTTATTCCGAGGAAATTGCCTATTATCAGACCTTTAAGTATAAGAAATCCGCCGTTGTATAAAAAAACGGAGATAATTTTTTTATTGTCGGCGCCGAGAGCTTTCAGGATGCCTATCATTGCGGTTCGTTCGAGTATTATCGTAAGTAATGCGGCAATCATACTTAAAACCGAAACGATAATCATTAAAATAAGTATTACGGCTACATTGGTATCGGAAAGTTTAAGCCATTGCACTATAAATTGGTTGTCTCTCATATAGTTGCTTACTTGCAGCATGCTTCCGTCGTTGCTTATAATTCCGGCAACTTCGTCTTGCACTTTTTGCGTCATTTTTTCTATGTCGGCAAAGTTGTCGATAAATATTTCGAATCCGCTTATTTGGTTTTTTGTCCAACCGTTTATTTTTTGAATTTGCCTGATGTCGCAAACGGCAATCATTTTATCGAGTTCCTGCATACCTGTTTTGTAAATTCCGCAAATTTTAAATCTTCGGGCTTTGGGCGGGTTTTGGATAAAATAAACGTCCATATTGTCGCCTGTTTTAAGGTTTAGCAGGTTTGCCGTTTTTTGAGAAATCAGAATATCTTTTGATTTTTTACTTGATTTTATGTCGGGCAGGCGTCCGTTTACGAGATTTTCTTTTAAGAAATACGGATTGTAATCTTTTCCTATACCTTTTAATATTATTCCGGATACTTCGGTTTTTGTTTTAACGATACCCGGTTTTGCAGCATATATTTGTATGTGTTTTATGCCTTTTATACGGGTAATGTCCGGATAGAAAGGTTGGTTTTTGTTTATCGGTCGTGTTTCGTATGTTTCGTTTATGTCCCTGTTTTTTATTGTAATATGTGCCTGAAAACCTATTATTTTTTGATATACGGCTTTTTTAAATCCGCTTACGGTCGATACGGTTATTATCATTACGGCAATTCCTACGGCAACAACGCTTACGGCGATGTTAAGCACCGATGTTGACATTCGTTTTTTGTTTTCGGAAGAAAAGGTTATCCGTTTAGCCGTAAATAAAGAAAAGTTCACAATAAAAACAGGTTAAAAATATGCTGCAAAAATAGTCTTTATTTTTTGATTTCGTAAAATTCCGTAAAATACCGTTTCAAACTCAAGTATGTTTTGCCGGCATATTCTTTTATTTTCTCGGTGTTGCACCATTCTGTTTTTGTTATGCCTTCTTCGGTTTGGGGCGAAGGTGTTTTTGTTCCGTCGTAAAACATATAAAACCAAAATGTTTTTTTCAGTATTTTTTTGTTTTTTTGAAAATAGATATGGAAAGACGGTTCTGCTTTGCCGGTAATTTTTAATCCGGTTATGTTGCATTCTTCTTCGACTTCTCTTACGGCTGTTTCTTCGGGCAGTTCGTTTTTTTCTTTTTTTCCTTTTGGTAAATCGGGTATTCCGAAACGGTGTATGACAAGGAGTTCGTTTTTCGGATTTTTTACCAGACCGCCTGCCGCTTCGATGTATTTATCGAAATATGATTTAAAATCGTTAAATAATTTATTCAAATCCGGATGTTCGAAACTGATTTCTTTAATGTCTTCTTTCTCGAAAAACGTATTAAGTATATTGCTCATCCGGTCGTTGCATTTATGAATGAAAGGTTCGTCGATTTCAAGGTTTTCGACTAAATCTTCAAATTCGGGCGTGCTTTTCCAAAGGATTATTTTGCGGTTGTTGTGATATATTGTGATGTTTTTCAAGGTATTAATTTATGTTTATCGGGTTTTATTTATCAATTGCCATTTATATTTTTCAGTTTTAATTTTGCGGTTTTTTTTATTAAA
>JAADDR010000058.1 GCA_013153865.1 Chlorobiota bacterium
AGTCGGAATAATCTAACCTCGATATATTATCCGGAACGAAAGCCGCAAAAATATTAGTCTCAACGGAATTTGTGTAAACCGGTTCTTCTTCTTTTTCTGTTTTCATGCTATCGATTACGGAGTTTTGAACCGGTGCATTATATTGTTCGGACGAATAATCAGGCATAAGTTCTTCGATTAAATAAGGTATTTCGAATCCTGTATCCGTAAGAACTTTTGCGGTATAAGAATCTATTATTTCCGTAACCGTTCCGCCTCCGACATCGTTCAGAAATTTCACTTTATCTCCCTGTTTTATCTTCATAGAATTTAATTTTGTCGCAAAAGTAAGTTTTTTATTTCAAAAGAAAATAAAAAAAGCAACCCGTAGAACAAGGTTGCTTTTTTTTGTTAATAAAAAGATTGTTACTTATTAATAATAATTTTTGAAATTATAGGATTATTATCATAATTTATATGAATAAAATATATCCCTCCGGAAATATTTGTGATATCAAAAGTATTTAATCCTTTATTTAAATTAGATTTTTCAAAAATTATTTTACCTGAAATATCCGTAATTTTCAAACTTGCCTTAGAGAAATCGTTACTGAACATTATGTTAAACATTCCGTTATTGGGATTAGGATATATGTTTATTCCGTATTTATCAATATCCGTAATTGATGATGCAACAGAAAGAACGGCAGCGTCTGAAACGACTTCGTCCGAACATGCATTTGAAACAGTAACGTTATATGAACCTGCATCAGATTCCGCAACAGGATTTATTGTTAATACAGGACCCGTACTTCCGCTTACGGAACCTCCGTCAGACAAATCATTTCCGTCTTTTTGCCATTGATATGTTAAACCGGAACCCGTAACGGTAATACTGAAAGAAACATTATCTCCTGCCGTTGCATTAACATCAGCAGGTTGGTCTGTTATTACAGGAGCTTCATAAAATGATAAAGTTGCACTGTTTGATGTAACCGGCGAACCGCAATCAGCAGAAACCACACAAGCATAACTGCCCAAATCACTTGAAGTTACCCCGGTAACAGTATATGATGCCGAAGTTGCTCCGGCAATATCGCTTCCGTCTTTTTGCCATTGATATGTAGCATTTGTACCTTCCGCCGTTACGGAGAATGTAGCATCTCCTCCTTCACAAACCTCGGTATCAACAGGTTGAGAATTAATTACAGGAATGTAACATGTAGAAGCAATACCGGTTAAAGCCGGTTTTAAATAACAAACATCAGTATTAAAATATTCGTAAACTGCAAAATGGTATTCAGTTGAGGCATTTAGTCCCGTAATACTTACAGAGTTTCCGGTTCCGTTATAAACAACAAAATTTCCTGTTCCGATTTCATCTCCGCTGCCGAAAGCCGCATCGGCAGAATAAGTTGTACCGCTGCCCGGATTTACATCAACCATACTTTCTTCATGAGCTAAAACAATAACGGCGTCTCCGTTTCCTCTTGTCCAGGTAACCGTAATGTCATTCATATTTTGAACCGTTTGGGAAAAAGCCGATGCCTGTAATGAAGGAGCCGTACAAGCCGGTGTTCCGTCTACGGTAATATCATCTATCGCTACACCGTACCCGTATTGCCCGGTAGCTTCAAAAGCTATAAAGTATGTAGAACTCAAATCAGGCAAATCAATAGTTTCTTCCGTCCAAGAAGAAATATCATTCGTATATGTTTCCAGCAAATTCCATGTTCCGGATGATGATGTTTTATAATAAATTCTCAATTCGTCTTGATCACCCGACCAATTAGCTTGAGTATGCCAGAAAGTTAAAGTAGCATCTGATAAATTCGATAAATCCATTGCCGGGGTTATTAATTTACTGACGTCAGCTGTCCAAGAACCGTTATAGAACAGAGCATTATAACTTCCGCTGTGTGCAGATGCGGGATTTCCGTTATGTCCTCCGTTTTCATAAGTCCATTCGGTACCTTCATAAGACCAACAATTAGGTAAAGTTCCTCCTTCAAAATCTTCCGTAAACGGAAAAGAGGTAACTATTCCGCATAATGTATAAGTATTTGCATCAACTCCGGGAGAATAAGAAGTTCCGTTAAGATTAGACCATGCTCTGTAAAAATATTGAGTTGAAGCATTTAAACCTGTATGACTGTATGAAGTTCCGTTTCCGTAAGTAAGGACGGTACCTCCGCCGGGGATTGCATCTCCGGGATTGTATGTTGTTCCGTCGGCGGGAGTTCCGAAAGTTCCGTCGGCAGACCATGCCAATAAAACATTATCGCCTTCCGCATTTAAGTCCCAATCTAAATCAATTTGAGAAACAGAAACTCCGCTTGCGGATAAATTAGCAGGATCTCCGTTTAAAGTAGCTCCTTGAGTTGTTATACCGTCCGTATAGGTACTGTTTGATTGGTAAGACCAAGCTCTGTAATAATAGGTAGTAGCAGGATTTAAACCTGTATGACTGTATGAAGTAGGAGTTGTTCCGTAAACAAGAACGACACCTCCGCCGGGTATTGCATCTCCGGGATTGTATGTTGTTCCGTCGGCAGGAGTTCCGAAAGTTCCGTCGGCAGACCATGCTATTAAAGCCGGATCTCCGTCAGAGTTTAAAGTCCAAGACAAGTCTATTTGCGTAGTACTGACTCCTTGTGCGGTAATATTCGGATTAACAGGATCGGATATTTGAAAAGAATACACTCTTGTTCCCGCGTTACCTCCTGATTTCAGATATTCTCCCGTATGCCAGAACGTAACACCGTCCGGATCTACACAAGTTTGCGAATAATCACCGTTTCTGTTTGTTCCGGTTTGAGCAGATTCACCGGGTTGCACAATTGTTTCAGCTAAAGTCATGGTTCCGAGGGCATCTCCCGCTTTTCTGCCGGTATAAGCCAAACTCATATAAGTATCCGTACCGTTACCTTTTGCATAGCATAAAGCAATATCTCCCATATCATTCATTGCCGCACTGCTCATCCAATAATAATCTGTTCCGGGAGCATAAATTCCTTGTTGATATATAGACCAACTGTCGTCAGTCTGATCTTGTCTTAATTCACACCAAAATATTCCTCTTTGAGAAGAACTTATTTTTACTGCCCATGTAAGCAGAACGGTATTATAGCCCGACCACTTTTTCCACTGAGCTCTGTACATTAAAGCTCCGCCTATACCGTCAAGCATTTGAGAAGTTCCCGGTTGCGGAATATCATCCCATCCGGAATCATAGGAAGAATCAAAAGATTGAGTTGAAAGAGCTCCTACATTAGTAACTGTCATAGTCAAATTATTCCAATCTACCGATGCATTATAAATATTTACAGCATCAATATTTCCTCCGCCCCAGCCGTCATCGGAATACGTAAAGATTGTACACGGAGTTCCCGCGTCAGGCAAAACACCGTCTGAAGCATCAGCAGGAAGAGGAACGAAAAAACCGTTCGGTTGCGGAGGATTGAAAGTTTGATAGACAGCTTCCGCCGTTCCGTCTCCGGCAAGCATTTTATCTCTGTTAAAAGCAAATATTTTTTGATCATAATTTGCCGTCATATAATATCCGTCTTGCCAAACGGAAAATTTAAGATAATCAGGAAAATCAGGAGATGTAAATGTATAAGTATACCATTCTCCGGTAGGATCATCGGTTTTAGATACCGCAATATATATTTCATTATTACCTCCTGTATGAAATTGTGCTAAAAACCATCTGCCGGCCGCTTTATCATACAAAACTATCGGGTCTCCGGAATTATCGGTAGGCGGATCCCATAAATCTCCGAGATTTCCGCTTAAAACAATATTGCCGTTTGTTTTATCGTAAATTGCATAAGTTGTTGCATTAATCATTTGAATATAATAATTAATTCCTGCTGCTCCGGAAGGATCAAAAGGTCTGAAACCTGAAGCTGTTTGCCCTGCCCAATTTTGCAACAAAGCTTTCCCTGCTTTAGTTTTTCCGAAATTTCGTTGTATCAACGAAGGATCATTACCGTAAGCAGGACCGTCTTTTTCTGCCGTAAAAATAAACTCTTGCACGGGTTTATCTTCATTATCGGGATACTCTGTAAACGGATAAGACTTATTTTCCGTAACAGGGTGTTCTGCCGCAATTTCTCTTAGCGGTTTTGTAACTTTAAAATCAGAACATCGAATAGCGTGAGATTCACTTCCCCACACTACTTTCATCATTGCTCCTTTCATTTCTGTTTTTTGAGAATTACCTGCAAAATAAATCAGCATAAATGCGGTAATTAAAAATAGATTTCTTTTCATAAAAAATAAATTTAGATGGTTTAATATATTCTTATTTGATAATTCCAAATAAAAAAGTTGCATATTTTTATTGTATATATTTTAACAAGATGTTAAAATCTTATATTTGCACAAAAAAAACATGGCTTTTTTAAACATAAATATCAATGATTTTAATTATAATCTTCCGGAAACCGAAATTGCAAAATATCCTTTGCCAAACCGCTCGGATTCTAAGTTATTAATATACAACAAGGGAAAAATATATGATAAACATTTTAAAGATTTGCCCTCTATATTACAAAAAAACGATTTGCTGATTTTTAATACTACAAAAGTTATCCGGGCACGATTGATATTCAGAAAACTTACAGGTGCAAAAATAGAAATTTTTTGTTTAGAACCTCATGCCCCGTCGGATTACGAACAAATTTTTCAAGAAACGGAAAGTTGCAAATGGAAATGTGCCGTAGGAAATCTGAAAAAATGGAAACAAGGCAAATTAATTGCCGAATATACCGTAAACGGGAAAAAAATATCATTGGAAGCAAAAAGAGTTGACGGTTTAAATAATTACCAAATAATTGAACTAAAATGGAATAACAAAAACATAACTTTCGGCGATATTTTGGAACATGCAGGTAAAACACCGGTTCCTCCATATTTAAAAAGAGATTCGGAAGAAATAGACAAGAATCGTTATCAAACCGTTTATTCGGAACAAAAAGGTTCGGTTGCGGCGCCTACCGCGGGACTTCATTTTACGGAAGAACTCATAAAAAAATTGAAAGACAAAGGAATAAAAACGGCAAACCTGACTTTGCACGTTGGAGCCGGAACTTTTAAACCCGTAAAATCCGATTTTATTAAAGACCACGAAATGCATACGGAGCATTTTATTGTCGGGAAAGAACTGATTTTATCATTAATGTCAAACAAAAACAATAATGTTGCGGTAGGAACAACAAGTGTAAGAACTATCGAAAGTCTTTACCTGCTCGGTGTAAAACTGCAAAAAGACAAAAATCCCGAAGCTCTGCATCTTTCACAATGGGAAGCATATAACTTGCCTTTGACATTATCGCCGAAAGAGGCATTAACAAATATTTTGTCTTACATGGATAAAAATAAAACGGAATATTTTGAAGCAAGCACGCAGATAATGATTGTTCCGGGATATAAATTTAAGATGACGGATAAGCTGATAACTAATTTTCACCAACCTAAAAGCACGCTTTTACTTTTAGTTGACGCTTTTATAGGAAACGACCGAAAAAAAGTTTACGATTATGCTTTAAAAAATAATTTCAGATTTTTGAGTTACGGAGACAGTTCTATTTTAATTCCGTAATTTTTTTATATTTTTACATAATAAAAAAGTCCCGCATTGAACAAATTTATAGCAAATCTTTTAGGTAATTCGGAAGATTTTCCTCTTAATCACAGAATTCTTAATGCCGCACTTATATTAGGCGCATTGTTAGGCATTCAGGCGTCGGCGGCAAATGCTTTGTTAGACTTGCCGCCGATAACGGTATATGCCACTTTAATAATGACGTTATTTTTACTGGTTCTTTATTATTTTTCAAGAAAACAGAAACTTTTTACGTTTCCTGTTTATACGGCAATACTTATTAACACACTGGTATATACTCCAGTAATGTGGATTTCGAACGGAGGATCATCCGGAGGATTTCAATATTATTTATTTGTTTACGCTACTCTCATAGTAGCAACAATTCGAAAAAAAAGAATGATTGTTTTACTCATATCATTAAGCATACTTGTCTTTTTAGGATTACTTTATTTCGAATATACTTATCCCGAAAAGATATTACAATATCCGACAAGAGAAGATAAATATGCGGATTTAATAATAGGGTTTATTTTCGTATTATCGGGAGTTATATATATGTTTTATGTTTATACTGTTCAATACGAAAAAACGAATACCGAATTATCCTTAAAAAATGCCGAACTCGAAAGACATAATATAAAATTACAAAAACATCAAAACAAGATAGAAACGCAAAGCAAGATATTGGAAAATCAAAACTTGCACATTAAAGACAGCATAAATTACGCACAAAAAATCCAAAAAGCTGTTTTCCCTTCACTCGAAATATTAAAACGCAACACAAAAGATTCGTTTTTAATATACTTACCGAAAGAAAAAATAGGCGGAGATTTTTATTATTTTACCAAAATAAAAGATTTTTTCGTGGTTGCAATTGCCGACAGCACCGGACACGGAGTTCCGGGAGGATTTATGTCGATGCTCGGAATTACAATACTCGAAGAAATAATAAAAAGAAAAGAAGTTTTTAATGCGGCAAAAGTTCTCGATAAATTCAGAGAAGAAATTATAAGTTCGTTAGACCAAAAAAACATACTTTCTACAACAAACGACGGTTTTGATGCGGCAGTTTGTATTTTCGATACCAAAAAAAATATTTTAAGCTATGCCGGAGCTAATCTTCCTCTTATACTTTTACGAAAAAAAAATATAATATCTTATGCTCCGGACGAAATGCCCGTAGGAACATACATAACAATGAAACCTTTTAAAAACAACATAATAAACATACAGGAAGACGATATATTATATTTATTTACCGACGGCATTACAGACCAGTTCGGAGGAAGCAAAAATCAAAAATTTTCTTTCCACAGATTAAAAAAAATACTGACGGATAATGCGGACGAACCCTTATTTATACAAAAAGAACAATTGAAAAAAATGTTTCGCAATTGGAAAGGAAAACAAAAAAGAACAGATGATGCTCTGATAACAGGATTTAAACTTATTTAACAATTATTTTTTCTTTTTATGAAAATAATCGAAACCGAAAAAACAGTTTTATTCAAATTCGATAAACTTTCGAAAAATTCGGACATAAATCATTTTGTATCATCACGTATTTTAAAAAAATCAAACTATGATTTGAATATAAGTTTAGAATCAGGAAGCGAAAAAAACATAATCATCGACAACAGAAAAATTCTATCCGAAGCGGTAAAAATACCTCTCGAAAATTTCGTAATGCAAAATCAGGTTCACGGCAATAAAGTAAGCATAATTACAAAACACGACAAAGGCAAAGGCGTTTACGAACACAAAACGGCAATTACCGACAGCGATGCAATGATTACCGACATACCCGGAATATGCCTTTTTATTTTTGCCGCCGATTGTGTTCCGGTTTTATTTTTCGATACCGAGAAAAAAGTTGCAGGTGCGGCACATTCGGGTTGGAAAGGAACGGTAAAAAACATATCAGGCAAAACTGTAAAAAAGATGAATGAAACATTCGGTTCAAAACCGGAAAACATAATTGCATGCATCGCTCCTCATATATCAGGGAAAAATTACGAGACAGGTGAAAATGTCGTAACCGAAGTAAGAAAAGTATTCGACGATACAACCGAATTGCTAAAACTTAACAGAAAAACCGGAAAATATCATTTTAATCTCGAAAATGCCGTAAAACACCAACTTATAAAATCAGGAATACCGGAAAACAACATAGAAACTTCCGGATATTGTACTTTCGACGATAATAATCTGTTTTTTTCGGCAAGAAAAAAAGATGCCGGCAGATTCGGCGCCGGCATTATGATTTTATAATTATTTATCTGAAATTTAATTTTTAGAAATAACAACTTTTCGGACCATACCGTCATTTATTTTCAATAAATAAATTCCGTTATCAAAACTTTCCGTATTAATTTTTATGTTATTTCCGGTATAATATTGCGACATAACCGTTTTCCCGGATATTGTCGTCAGCTCTACTTTAGTCTGCATACCGTTATTATTCAGACTTATATTCAAACTGTTACCGGCAGGATTAGGGTAAATATTAAATTTATCGGTATTTTCGCCGACAGATACATTTTCCGCCTCCGCTTTATATATTCCGGAGTTTAAACATACATATACATTACCGTTGCTGTCGGATGCAATGCCTTCGGCTTTTCCGCTGCCGAAAGTATCCGGTGCGCCGGCATCAAATACCGTATTGCCGTCATAATAATATACGCCCGAGTTCTTATCGGCAAACCAAATATTTCCGTAAGAATCTTCCGTTATGGAATATATTTCCTGATAATCATCTTCGGGCATTGTTGCAACTGTAGTCCATGAATTTCCGTCAAATTTAGAAAGTGCATTATCTCCGCCTACCCAAATATTATTATCCGAGTCGCAATAAATTGCCGACGGCGAAACAACAATCATATTGGAAGTACTGTCATAACTTGTCCACGAAGTACCGTCAAAAACATTTACATATCCTTTATCCTCATTATATATATCAACTCCGAGCAAATAACCCTTACCGTTATTATCAAAACAAACTCTTGTAAAGAAAGCTCCTTTAATTCCGTCGGAAGTTGTATAAGTTGTCCAATTATTACCGTCATAAAAATATGCTCCGGTTGTTTCTCCCGCCGCTAATACATCTCCGTTTTTTGCCGCAATATCAGTAATTCCGTTATCGCTGAGTTCGTCTCCCGAGTTTCCGGAAGGAAAATTCGTATATCCTGTTCCGTCATATTTAGAAACACCTCCGTAAGCGGATATCCAAAAATCCGAACCGTCTCTGCTGATACCTACAACATTACTTGAAACTATACCCGAAGTGTGATCTGTTACGGAACTTCCGGATTTCTCAAAAAATCCGCTTCCTTGAACTATAAACCATAAACTGTCATTTTCGTCAAAAGCAATACCGGTAGGATAATCTCTCGATAAATACAGACTCCAATCAACAGTTTGAGCATTGCTCGAAAAAATCAAAACTAAAGAAAAAATAAAAATAAAAGTAAACTTTTTCATATGCTTTAAATTTTAATTAAAAAATTGTTTTTCTTTAATTTAAAAGACTTTTCAGCATAAAAAAAGTTGCATGACAAGAATAAAATGCAGCAAAAAAATTCGGGTATAACCTTATTTCTCAGAGAAATTATTATTTTGAAATAAGAATTTACCTGCAGAATGTTTTTCTTTTGAAATCATAAATACCGCAGTATCGCTCTCGCCGGGCATAACAACAATTTTTCTTTCTTTTGACCTGAATATTAGCGAATCGTTTTCGGATATAACCGTAAACGTTAAGGTATCAATAAAATAATTGTCCGACAAAGAATCATCAGGGAATATATTATCGTTGTTTTTCTTTATATTTTCGAATAAACTTTCGATATAACCGTCGAAATGCAGGTAAACATAACGCACTCCCGACAATATTAAAGCTGTAATGACAAGCTTTGCAAAAACAGTTAATCTAAGTCTGTGTTTCACCAATTTACATATTATTTACTTCATCATTTTTATCTGATATTACCGCATTACTTTTTTCAGGTTCGCCGAACAAAAACGACGAACCTTCTTTCTCGAATTTTTCCAGAATCTCCAGTCCTTCCTGTTCATAGATACCGTTTTGCAAATCAATACTGTCTATAAAACTTCCGGAAACTTCTATAAAGCGTTCCATCTCACTTATTTTATTATGAATATCTTCCACAACACTTTCCGTTGCCATATCAAAAATCAATTTTTTATCGGGATCTCCCTGTATAACCGACATAGCCCGCTTCATTGCCGAATGACTCGTTTTTATGGCTTTAAGCTCTTGTTTTCGCATTCGTACGTCATTTTCGGTATCCTGAATTAAATATCCTGAATTTACGTAAATCTTATTCAACACCTTATAAAGAACCTCCATTTTATTCAAAAGTTTCTCGTAACGTTCGTTAGATTCTTTCAATCTTCCGTATTGCCGTGTATTAAGAGTTATAAGTTCGTTTTTTCCTTGTTTCTTTGCTTGTTCCGCAAGTTTTATGCTATGCTCCATCTCTTGCTTATTCTTAACGATTATAGTCCTTAATTGAGAAATTTGTCCTTTAAGTTGAGTAATGTGCATATTCATCTTTCGCATGTTCTTTTTTAAATACTCAACATAATTTTCAAGTATCTTTATAGGATCTGTTTGAACAAACAAACTTGTTATGCGACGCATAAGCCCTTTATACATATACCAAACCAAATTACGGGCACGTTTATCGAAAAGAATATACAATACCGCCGAAGCCGCAGCCCCGAGGATAACCAATCCTGCAGTATCTTTTATCAAATCTTTAATAAAATTAATTACCGGAACACGGTAAATTACAAGAGCAACCGCACCGGCTGCCAAAAAAAGAGCTCCGGTTTTGCCCTCGGGTCTTTGCCAAAATGTTTTTTTCTTAACGGCAGGTAACTGTTCTGTCATTTTATTATGTTTTTAATGCAAATATAAACATTTTTTCGACACATTCGGATTTACCGAATCTTGTATTATTTAAATGCATGTATGTTTTTATTTATAAAATTGACCCTTATTAAGTTTAATTATTATTAATTTTACACGTTAAATAAAAATTGTTTCGATAACAAATACAAAACATGAAAAAAACTCAAAACAAATTATCAATATTAATTTTAATATATCTTTTTCTTTTAAATACTGATATTAACGCTCAAGTAAAAGAAGATGTAATAAAAACACGCATACTTTTCATTTTCGACGAATCATACAGTATGCAAGGACTTTGGCAAAGCGGCAGAAAAATCGACATTGCCAAAAACCTTCTGATAAAAATGGTTGACAGTCTGAAAAATATCGAAAATCTTGAAATGGCACTCAGAATGTACGGAAACCGAAGCAAAGTTCCGCCTCAGGATTGCAACGATACACATCTCGAAGTACCGTTCCGAAAAAACAATGCCGAACAAATAAAACTGAAACTTAAAACCACTGTACCGAAAGGAACCACGCCCATAGCACAATCGCTCGAAGAAGCAGGCGACGATTTTCCGCCGTGTTCAAATTGTAAAAATATTATAATACTTATAACCGACGGAAAAGAAGAATGCAAAGGAGACCCCTGTAAAATAGCAATAATGTTACAAAACAAAGGCATAACAATAAGACCTTTTATCATAGGAATAGGACTGGACGTAGAATTTAAAAAAGCTTTTGAATGTATAGGAGATTTCTATAACGCTACAAACGAAAAACAATTCTCGAACATAATGAAAAAAGTCGTAAAAAAATCTCTTTACGGAACATCGGCGGAAATAGATTTGCTCGACATATACGATAAACCTTCCGAAACAAACGTAAACATAACTTTATTTAATCAAAAAAACAATACGCTTTTTAAAAATTTCATACACACGCTTAACTACAAAGGTAATCCGGATACTCTCGTTTTGCCTTCAAGCATTACATACAAAATAAAAGTTCATACCATACCGCCGGTAACAAAAGAAAACGTAAAAATAAAAGAAGGTATCCACAACAAAATAAAAATAAAAACCCCGCAGGGAAAACTGAACATAATACAGGAAAACGGTCTTGAACTTAAAGGAACAAAATGTATAGTAAGAAAACACGGAAGTATGAAAACCCTCAATGTTCAAGAACTGTTCGAACCGGTAAAATACATTGTCGGCGAATACGATTTGGAAATACTGTCAAAACCGAGAATTTACATAAACAAAGTAAAAATAAACCAAAGCAAAACAACATCGGTTAAAATAAAACAACCCGGACTGGCAAACATATACCTGCCGTCGAAAGGTTACGGGGGAATATACAAAGCGGAAAAAAACGACATAAAATATATCGACGACCTGAACCAAATAACATTAAAAAGCATTTACCTGCAACCCGGACATTACATTGCCGTTTACAGACCGGCGGGAATAAAAATGACTTCGATGTCAAAAGAACGACATTTTATCATAAAATCAGGACATTCGGTTAACATAAGTTTAAGATAATACAACATGAAAAGAACAAAAAAGATATTTGTTACACTCATAATATTTGCAATTATATACTCGTCGGGATGCAATAATAAAAGCAATAATATTACATCCGACACTTTTACGGTAAAAGACACTTCCGAAATCGCAAAAATAATTATCGAAAAAGACTCCTTTAAAATTACCTTAAGCCGCAATAAACACGCTGCCCCGTGGAAAGTCAATCAAAAATATCCGGCAAACAAAAAATCCGTAAAACGATTATATCAAACACTCTCGGAAGTTAAAATAGCCAAACCCGTTCTAAAAGAAAAAGAAGATTCCGTCATTAAAACACTTAAAAAACACGGAACTCGCATAACAATCTATAATTTTGACAACAAACCCTTAAAAAAACTTTATGCCGGAAAGTATTCCGAAAAACTCGGAGGCACGTTTTTAATGAACCCCGATAACAATACCCCTTTCATCGTAAATATTCCGGGTGTGGAAAACAACCTCAACCGACGATGGAAAACAATACCGGCATACTGGATTAATCCCGAAATATTTTCTTACAAACCGAATCAAATCAAAGAAATAAAACTGATATATTCCGACAGTTTAAAACATTCATTCAAACTTTCGGTATTTGATAACAACGCAAAATTGTTCGACATATCAGCCGGCAAACCCGTAAAAAACATAAACCTGAATAAAGCGGGAAGTTACCTGAGTTATTTTATGAACGTGAAATTCTCGTCGGAAACACCGAAACCCGAAAAAATAAAAACCGAACTCCTGAAACAAAACGCATTTGCGGAAATATCCGTAACCGACACAAAAAACAATACAAAAAAAATAAAACTGTATAAAATTACAACCGACAAAGAAAAAAACTCTTTCGACCTCGATAATCTTTACGTCATAATTAACGATAACGATGCGGTAACAGCCAAATACATGGATTTTGATTTAATTTTAAAAGAAATTGATTACTTTACAAACTGAAAATATTTTCCGTTATGATAAAATCAATGACCGGATACGGTAAAAAAACAGCGGTAATAAACAACAAAAAAATAAGTGTTGAAATAAAATCTTTGAACAGCAAAAACATGAACCTGCAAATTAAACTGCCGGAATCACTTAACAACAAAGAACTGCATATAAGAAACATACTGATAAAAGAACTCAAAGGAGGAAAAATTAACTTTACGCTTACATCAGAACACGCAAACCCCGCACACATAAATTTAGATGACGAAAAAATAAACGCTTACTACAAAAAACTGTCCGAAATTGCCGTAAAAAACGGATTAGTCCCCGAACTTCAAAACATATTTCAAGCAATACTGAAAATGCCCGACATCATAAAAAACGAAGACGAAGAAGAAAACCCGGAAGAATGGACAGACATAAAAAATTTAATACTCGAAACAATAAACGAAATTACAAAATTCAGGATGCAAGAAGGCAAAGCACTCGAAGCAGACATTTCCGAAAATATTAAAGCAATAGAAAAACTGATCCCCGAAATAGAAAAATACGAAGACCGGCGAATACAAACCGTTAAAGACAGACTCAAAAACAAACTGAACGAATTTTTAGAACCCTCAAAACAAAACGAAGACAGATTCGAGCAGGAAATAATTTATTTTCTGGATAAATTTGACATAAACGAAGAAAAAATACGACTTAAAAACCATTGCAAATATTTCCTCGAAACAATGCAAAAAAACGAAACGGTCGGAAACAAACTCGGATTCATAGCACAAGAAATAGGAAGAGAAATAAATACCCTCGGCTCAAAAGCAAACCATGCCGAAATTCAAAAAACGGTAGTAAATATGAAAAACCATTTAAACAAAGTTAAAGAACAAATATTAAACGTTTTATAATACAACTCCAATAATCCCGAACATGAAAATAAAACACCTGACAATATCATTAATTATTTTGCTGCTCTCGGCATGCGTTACGCAAAAACCCCAACAAGTAAAAACAAAAACAAACGCATCGGAATACAACCCTTTAAGTTTTGTATTACACCCCGAATTTAAAGTATTTCACTCATCAAAAAACGAAACAAAAATCTATATAAAACTGTTTACAAAAGAATTACGATTCAGCAGCGCAAACCCCGACCGTATAAACCAAGCATCCGTAAAAATAATTTACGGAATAAAACCTTCGGTTAAAAACAACACAATTCTCGACAGTTCTAAAATTTCGTTTACGGTAAAAAAAAGAAAAAATCAAACAAGCATTATTACATTCTTAACACTCAAAAACATCAAAAAAGAACATTATATCGCCGAAATAATGATTATCGATAATTACGCAAACAAAAAAAGCCATTCTTTCGTAAGAATCGACCGCTCGGAAAACGACAACGAACAATATTACCTCAGCTTAAAAGCCGAAAACAAAAAACCCCTGTTCGGAGAATACTTCCGGCTGAAAGACTCGATGATTATACAACATCGCAACACGCTTGCAGACAGTATGCAAATAAAATATTTCAAAACAAACTTTCCGGATGCGCAAAAACCTAATGTCGTCTCGGACAAAACAGAATATTTTAAAATACCCGAAGCCGATTCCGTTTGGAAAATAAACGCAACTCTCGGCAAAATACCTTTTAAAGTCAACAAAAAAGGTCTTTACTTAATAAAAGCCGACACACTTAAAAATAAAGGTATGATAAAAGTAAACTTCGGAAAAAGTTTTCCGCTTATAACAAAATCCGAAGACCTTATTAAAGCGGCAAGATACCTGCTTACCGACGAAGAATACAAAACAATGATAAATGCCGAAAACAAAAAACTTGCAATTGACAATTTCTGGATAAAAGCAGCCGGAAACAAAGAAAAAGCAAGAGAAATATTAAAAATATGGTATAACAGAGCCACTTACGCCAATTATTATTTCTCGTCTTACAAAGAAGGCAGAAAAACCGACAGAGGCATGATTTACATGATGTTCGGACCACCCGACGACATAAAAAACTTCGACGATGCCGAAAAATGGATATACATAAACACCAAAGAAGACAAAAAACTCGAGTTCGTTTTCGTAATACCGCAAGAAGCAATATCGGCAAACGACTTTGTCTTAATCAGAAAAGCCGAATACCTTACGGAATGGAACCGCGCCCTCAGATCATGGCGAAACGGTTTTATTTACCGCTTTTAAGCAAAATATGAATAAACACGAAATAAAAATAACCGCCGACAACTCTCCTACTCTGTATAACCGCGAAATAGGAGAACACTACCGTTCCGTAAACGGTGCCGTGCAAGAATCAATGCACGTATTTATTAAAAACGGACTTAATACCGTTAAAAAAGAAAATATAAAAATCCTCGAAACAGGTTTCGGAACAGGACTTAATGCAGTACTGACACTTATCGAAGCCGAAAAAAACAAACAAAAAATATACTACGAAACAATAGAAAAATATCCTCTGTCGGAAAACATTATCGACAAACTTTTTTGCTTTATCGATTCCGGTTCAAACCGGATTTTAAAACAAATTCACCTTACCGATTGGAATAAAGAAGTTAAAATAACCGATTTCTTTACTATCAAAAAAATACAAGCAGACCTGCTTGATTTTATTCCGGATAAAATTTTCGACATAATATATTTCGACGCTTTTTCTCCTAACAAACAACCCGAACTCTGGACAACCGAAATATTCCGAAAAATATTTAACGCAACCTCTCCGCAAGGAATACTCCTTACCTACTCGGCAAAAGGAACCGTAAAACAAGCCCTCGGAAATGCCGGATATACAGTAAAACGCCTGCCCGGACCTCCCGGAAAACACCACATAATACGAGCAATAAAAAAATAATCCGCAAAACTCTCAACTTACTTATAACTCTCCGGACTAACAGCCCTTACAGTCCAATTCTTCAAAAAAGCAAGAAATTTTTCTCTGTCGTAACTGCCTTTTCCGTCTTCCAAATACCACGAATTTTGAGTATGTAAACGCCTGCCTTCGGCATCGCAAATAACAATAACCGGAAAACCGAAACGCTGGGGATAACCCAAATTTGCAAGCAACCGCTCGTTTTTGTTCGACTTATCGTAATTAATACGAACAACAACATAATTCGCATTTATTACGGAATCAAGCTTTGCATCGTTTTTATAAAAATCATGAAACTTATAACACCACGAACACCAATTGCCGCCTATCTGCAACATTACATGCTTATGCTCTTTTGACGCCTGCTCAACGGCCGACTCGAACTGCCGCAAACCGTCAGCATTTGTATCATACAATTTCTCTCTCTGAGAATATCCGTGTAAACTTAACGCAAACAATAAAACTGCCGAAATAAATAATCGCCTTAATACAGTCATAATAATATAATATAAAATAAATTTATGTTTGTAAACACTGTAAATAATACATCCGCTTTGCAAATATTGTGATATTTTTGCAATTAAAAATATTATCGTAAATATATTTAAAAATATAAAACAAGCATAATTAAAATAATTATTAAACACACAACGGAGTAATTATTTTAATCATGCGATTCCGTGTGGCAATACAGAAAACAATAAAAAAAATAAACACATGAAACTGCACATATTAATCTCCGTTCTGTTTTTTTATATTTTCACAACTTCTTTTTCGCAAAACATCAATAAACTGAATAAAATATTCTACGGCGGCAACTTTGCCGAAGCTGCCGAAACCGCCGAAAAACTCATATCCGAACATCCCGGCAACGCCGAACTGCACTACAAATGCGGCATATCATTCGAAATGATTAACCGCTGCAAACAAGCCGAAAAACATCTTGCAAAAGCATACATGCTCGATTCCCTTAACACCGTTTACCTGAATGCTTACGCAAACATCTCCGAAATTATGCAAAACCGTAAAAAAGCCGTTTCATTATACCTCAAAACTTTAAAAATCGATTCAGTAAATTTTAATGCTTTAAACAATCTGGCAAAACTAAATTTCATAAATAAAAACTACAAAAAAGCATCGGCATATTACCTCGCTTTGGCAAAACAAGACTCTTTAAATCCTTATTATTACCGCAAAACCGGATTATGCAAACTGAAACAAAACAAACCCGGCGATGCTCTCAAATATTACATAAAAGCATATCTGACCGATACAACCGACAATTTAAATATTCAAAGTGCCGCTTCGGCATATCTTAAAACAAAAAAATACGACAAAGCAATCGAAATGTGCAAAAAAGGAATAAAAAACGATTCGGTATTTCCCGGATTTTACAAAATAACGGGAGACGCACATTTTGCCAAAAATCATTATTTTCGTGCCGTTCCTTTCTATAAAAAAACTGTTTCGCTCGGCGACTCGTCATACAACACCGTAAAACGACTCGGAATATCGCTTTGCGAAACAAAAAAATACGAAGATGCTTTGCCTTACAACATCGCAGTATTTAACGCCGACTCGTCGTCTTATTCAAACACATTATACTTGTGCCGTAATTATCTCGGACTAAAAAATTACGACAAATCATTGCAATACGCCGAAAAAACATTAAAACTGCTCAGATTCGCAAAAGCAATTTCTCACGACCTATACGACGATATGGCAAAAGCTTATTCAGGAAAAGGAGAATACAAAAAAGCAATAGAAATGTATAACAAAAGACTTAACGTCTTCGACAATACCTCAAAACGATTCAAACTTTACAACTATTACAACATAGCACTAAATTACGACAAACTAAACGACAAAAAAAATGCACTTAAATACTACGAAAAAACAGCAAAAATAATAAAAAACGGACCGCTTTTCGATAAAGAAAACCCTTGGTATAAATATTCGAACAAACGAATTACCGAAATAAAAGAAGATATGTTTTTTGAAGGAGAATAACCGCAAAACTATTTAGAATCATTCTGAATTATTAAAAAATTTCTTATGCAAGCATAATATTTATTATATTTGAAACGCAAATTTTAAATATAATAAAAATGACCGGACATATAATATTTATCGCAGTAACACTCGCAGCGGCAGGAATACTTGCTTGGAGTTTTTCACGTATTTTCAGAATTATCAGTCTTCTTAAAAAACCGTATTCAATCGCTAACACGGGCGAAAGAATAGGATTACTGTTCAAAAACGTCCTCGGACAAAAAAAGATTTTGAGATTTCGCACGGCAGGTATAATGCACGCCCTCGTATTTTGGGGATTCTTACTTATAACATTCGGCTCGGCGGAAATGCTTATCGACGGATTACTCGGGACTCCTTTCGATGCCGACCCGGCTAACGACCGTATTTTCTCGGCTCTCGGACCCGTTTACGACATCCTCATTGCGGGAGGAGATATTTTTGCATGGGTTATTCTGATTCTCGTAATTGCATTTCTGATAAGACGAAATTTTTTGCACGTAAAACGGTTTTCCGGAAAAGAAATGAGACATCGAGACCACAAAGACGCAACATTTGCACTTATTCTGATATTACTTTTAATGGTAAGTCTTATAGGTATGAACGCCGCATATGTAGCGCATGCAGGTGCCGACGCAAAAGGAATCTTCCCCGTAAGTTCTCTTATGGCGGGACTTATTCCGCATAATTCCTCTCTCACAATCGAAATGTTTATGTGGTGGGCACACATCCTGCTGATTTTCTTCTTTGCAAATTATCTGCCTTATTCAAAACATTTTCACGTATTTATGTCGGCGCCCAATGTTTACTTGTCGAAAACCGAACCGCTTACCAAAATGAACGAAATGGAATCGGTAACAAAAGAAGTAAAACTTATGCTCAATCCCGATGCTCCCCTGCCCGAAGACGAAGGAGAACCCGAACGTTTCGGCATGAAAGACGTTGAAGACGGAACATGGAAAAATTATCTCGATTCGCTCGCATGCACACAATGCGGAAGATGCACGTCGGTATGCCCCGCAAATCAAACCGGAAAACTTCTTTCGCCGCGCAAAGTAGTTCTTGACTACCGCCGCCGTATGGAAGAAAAAATGAACGGACTGCTGAAAGAAGGAAAATCATACCAAGACGGAAAATCATTATATCCGGATTACACGACTTACGAAGAACTTTGGGCTTGCACCACTTGTAACGCATGCGCACAAGAATGCCCCGTTAACATAGACCACCCCTCTATGATTCTCGAAATGAGAAGATACATATTCCTCGAAGAATCTAAAGCTCCGGCACTTATAAACGCAATGTCAACAAATATAGAAAACAACGGTGCTCCTTGGAAATACTCCGCTGCCGACAGATTTAACTGGGCAGACAATCTTAAAATTAAAATTAACGGCGAAGAAAAAGACGTTAAAGTTCCGCTTATGGCGGATAAATTTGCCGAAGGCAAAAAACCGGAATATCTGTTCTGGGTAGGAAGTGCGGGAAGCTACGACGAAGGAGGTATGGAAATATCGCGTAATTTTGCAAAAATACTCGAATACGCAAAAGTCGATTACGCTTGCCTCGGAACCGAAGAAACAGACTCGGGCGACAATGCAAAACGTGCCGGAAACGAATTTTTATTCCAAATGCAGGCATTTATGAACATAGAAATAATGAACGGATACGAAGTTAAAAAAATAATAACTTGCGATCCTCACGATTTCAATACTCTTAAAAACGAATATCCCGACCTCGGAGGCAAATACGAAGTAATACACCATACTCAATTTATCAAACAACTTGCCGAAGAAGGTAAAATTAATTTAAACCATAAAATATTCGAAAACAAAAAAATAACATACCACGACCCCTGCTACCTCGGAAGAGGAAACGGCGAATACGAAGCTCCGAGATTTATTGTCGAAAAAATCGGAACTCTTACGGAAATGCACAGAAACAAAAGCCGTTCGCTTTGCTGCGGAGCCGGAGGAACACAAATGTTTAAAGAAGCGGAAAAAGGCGACAAAGAAATCTACGAATTAAGAACCGAAGATGCCGTGCAAACAGGATGCGACATTATAGCCACAGCTTGCCCCATGTGTATGACGATGATGAAAGACGGCGTAAAAATGAAAAACAAAGAACAAGAAATCCGGGTTAAAGACATAGCCGAAATAGTTGTCGAAAGTTTAAATATTTAACGCACGAAAAAAGCCCGAAATAAACCGGGCTTCTAATATTTCCGAAAAAGAGGCGTTGCCTCTTTTTTTATTTATACCATTCAAGTTCCCGGATAAACGCATCGGTAAATCCCATTCCGTGAACGGTTATCAAATATTTTTCGGCATCGGATTTATATTTATATTTTCCGTAAGTATAATGATATAATCCGTCTTTTCCGGTTCGTATTTTTACTTTTCCTCTGAAATCTTTAAAATAAGAATGCGTATCGGGCAACTTTCTCCTGAAAGCACCGAGTTGTATCGTATAAACTCCGCTTATGCTTCCGTTGTCCAAATCGCCGGCATCTGTTTCGGTACTTGCAACAACATCGGTAAAAGCGTTATCAGCACCGTCTTTATCCAATACGGTAACTAAAATATCCGACTTATCCGAACCGTAATCCAATAAATCAACAAAAATTCTGCTTTCGGGAATACTTCGTGATTTTAAATAATCGATAATTTCCTGTTTCCTTTTTTTACCGGTTTCTTCCGGTGTCGATTCCGAAGAATATAAATCAATTACCAAATCCGGATTTAATTTTAAAAATCTTGACAAAGTATTTAAAAACAATTCATTTTCATTATTTAAACTTTCGTTGTCGCCTTCAAAATCCATCGAATAAATTTTGTGTACCTTACCTCTGTTGATTTTTTCAAGAACATATGTCCCCAAATCTTTATTTTCTTCACCGTAAGGAGCCGAAAAAGTAAAAGCCTCAAAAAAATGACCGTCGGACTCGAGCGAAACAAAATAATTATAATCTCGTTTTACACCGAAAGAAAAATCTCCGGACTCGTCGGCTTTCCCTCTGTAAACACTTTTTTTATTATCGGAATTATTTACGTTAACGGAACATATTGTCCCTTCTTCGTCGGTAACATTACCTTTTACCGTAAGATAAAGCAAGGAAGAATCTGCATAATTAACCTTAAAAATATCGCCTCTGCCCTTACCTTCCGGACGTTTAGACATAAAATAAGCAATTTTATTGTCGCTCGTTACGTAATAAAACAAATCATCTTCTACGGAATTAACGGGCATACCCAAATTTTCGGGATCATTAAAACGACCTTTACCGTTACCCTTCGCACTGAATATATCATATCCGCCGATGGAATTATGTCCCTTAGACGAAAAATATAATGTCCCGTCTTCATGAATAAACGGACTTTCTTCATCAAACTTAGTATTTATTTTTTTTCCGAGATTTTTCGGCTCCGACCAAGCATCTCCTTTTTTCTTAATATAATAGATGTCTTTTCCGCCTCTGCCTCCGGGTCTGTCGCTCGAAAAATAACAAATAGTGCGATCTTCGTTCATGGAAGCATGCATCTCGTTATATTTAGAATTAACCGGTTTAAATTTTACCGGTTTTGTCCAATTATTTCCTTTAAATTCACTGGTATAAATATCTCCGTCTTTATATAAAAGCATAAAACTGCCGTCTTTCGAAACCCAGCAATCAGCCTCGTTATCCTTAGAATTTAAAGGTTTGGAATAAGGATCCGGTTCTCTGTCGTTTTCGTTATTCAAATTTATGAAAAAGATATTTTCGTCGTATTCTCCGTCAGGTGTTTTTTCGTCTCTGAAACTTGTCTTTTCCTTCGATGTATAAATAAATATTCCTTTATCTTCTATGTAAAAAGGCGAATGTTGAGTCATTTCCGTATTTATACCGTCTCCCGGAGATATAATCTTCAACAATTTCTTTTTCTTAAACTCTTCTTTTGCCGCTTCGCATGCACGGATTTCATTTTCTAAAATATCTACCGACTTATATTTTTTATATTCCTTGTTTATAATCAATTCATTATATATCTTTATCGCATCATCAAACATATAATTGGCATGATATGCTTTCCCGAGCAAGAACTTTGCATTTATAAAATCCTCTTTTTTGCGTTTATTTTCAAATATCCTTACAGCTTTTTGCAAAGCGGGTATCGCCAAATCGTGTATTTGAGGTGTTCTCAAATAACATTCTCCCAAATACATGTGATATTCTCCCTTGTCGGGATATTTCTCTACCAATTTCTCAAATGCTTTTATTGCTTCGGGAATATTATCCGAAGCCAATAACTTTTCTGCTTTTTTGGCATTTTGAGAATATACCGGAGACAATAAAAACAATACCGTAAATAAAAAAAGTAATAATCGTTTCATAACAAATATAAATTTTATGTTTCTTCTAAAACAACAATCGTGCAAAAGATTTATTCCGGTATAAAATCAACAAACTAAATAAAGACAAAAGTATCATAAACATTATTTTTATTGATAATTATTTGATAATTTAGCATATTATTTTAGTCAGACAATATTCATTTACCACAGAATCAAAACTAAAAAACAAAACATCATGAAATACAAAACAACATTAATTTTATTAATACTAATCGGATTATTTGCATGTAAAAACGAAAAACCAAACAAAACCGGTTACAAAAAAAACAACACCGAAGAATCTGTCAATATTAACCCTGAAAATTTCAATCCCGAAAAATCCGCTATTAAAGTAGCGGATACGATTATGTATATAACAAACGTTAAAAACCCCGTGCCGGAAAATGCTTACTACATGGACCAATGGCTGGGAGGCGCAAAAATACAACTTCTTGCCGATAAAATTTTTGATGCCGTATATGCAGGCAAACTTAAAGCATATAATTACATTACGGGAAAAGAAATGACAATACAAGAAGTTAAAGAACTGGAAAAAGAATTCGACCGGAAAAACATAGGACAAATACTGTTTACGGAAGACTGGTATTTCGACCCGGAAAACTTAAAAATGTATAAACAGGTTAATTCCCTTATGCTTGCATACTTCAGATACGACGAAGACGGAAATCTGCTCGGCAATAAAGCCGGAATACGCGTTTATTTTAACGGAACAAAACCTATGAGAGGAGCTCAGGACTATTAACATTACAACTTTTTTAAAATGCTGAATATATTAATTGCGGAACCGACACACGAAATATTAAAAATAAAATTAAAAAATGAGGGGTTTAATTGCGATTACATACCGGAAACCGATATCGAAAAATTAACCGCAAGAATTACCGGATACGAAGGATTGATTGTAAGAAGCAAATTCAAAATAGATAAAAATTTTATAGACAAAGCTCCCAAACTTAAATTCATCGCAAGAGCAGGTGCCGGACTCGAAAATATCGATACCGAATATGCCGAAAGCAAAAAAATTAAAATTATAAATTCTCCGGAAGGCAATAAAGATTCGGTTGCGGAACACGCAACGGGAATGCTGCTTACATTAATGCACAAAATTAAAATTGCAGACTCCGAAGTAAGAAAAGGTATTTGGAACAGAAAAAATACAGGCACGGAAATTAAAGGTAAAACAATCGGAATAATCGGATACGGAAATACAGGAAGCGCATTTGCCGACAGAATGAAAGGATTTTACGCAAATATAAAAGCTTACGACAAATACAAAACCGGTTTCTCCGACAATTCGGTAAAAGAAGTTACTCTCGAAAAATTATTTAACGAAACAGATATATTAAGTATCCACCTGCCGCTTACAAAAGAAACAAAATTTATGATTAACGATAACTTTATAAATAAATTCAAAAAAAACATATACATCATAAATACATCAAGAGGAAAAATATTAAACACGAACGATTTGGTAAAAAACTTAAAATCCGGAAAAGTTAAAGGCGCATGCCTTGACGTATTGGAATACGAAAAAACATCTTTCGAAGATATATTTGAAGGACAAAACTCCGAATCTCTAAAATATCTCGTTAACTCGGAAAATGTCATCCTTACACCTCATATTGCAGGCAGTTCGGAAGAATCTTACAAAAAAATCGCAGAAGTCTTGGCGAATAAAATTATAAACGAATTTAAAAACAATCGTTAAGAACGTTTTTTTACCGCCAAATCTTTAATATCAATACCTATACAGAACAAAATATATAAAATAATAATAAACGGTATGGCAAAACACTGAAAAAAAACAAGCAACAATACCGAAATAATTAAAAAAACATATTTTGCCGAATTCTTTTTAAAAGAATAATTATCAAGCTTAAACGAAAACATCGGCATTTCAACCAATTGCAATACGGCAAAAACAAAAATCGAAATAACGTAAAACCAAACATCCGTCAAAACATAAACCTGCAAACCTATAACGCCGAGAATAAACTCAAACGGCATATCAACATCAAGCCAATCTTTTAAAACCGTTAAATTATCAGGGTCAAACACATTTACCAAAGGTAAAGAAGCAAAAAATATTGCAGATACGGGAACGGGCAAACCCAAAAAATAATTACTCTGACGCCTGTCGGCATTAAATTTTGCCAACCGTAAAGCCGCAGCTATAATCAATACTAAAGGTGTCAATAAAATTAATATCTGAGACCCGGACAAATCAGCGGAAAACTCTCGTATTTCCATTGCCGCTTTCAACATCTGATAAACAATAACGGCGGGAGCAATACCGAAACTCACAATATCCGACAAAGAATCCAAATACTTACCCGTTACGGAAACAGAACCGGTCAATCGTGCCGCAAAACCGTCTATAAAATCAAAAAAAGCCGCTGCAAAAATTAAATAAGCGGCATAACTTAAATTGTCCGGATGCTCGAATGCATACAAAATTGCGGAACTTCCGAAAATCAAATTCAACAACGTAAAGACATTCGGCAAACTGAAATATCTCAATTCTTTATTTTTATTCATAATAAAATAATATTTTTACACCATGCAATAAGTAACCGCTTTTGCAGTTTTAAAATCAAATTAACGTTTGGTAAAAATATCCTAAATTTTACGAAATGCCAAAATTATTAACACTGTTTTTCATTATTTTTTACATGCTGTTTCAATCCGAAGCACAAATCCGTATTTACAGCAACGATTTTTTATCCGTAAGCACGGGCGCCGAAGCAGCATCTCTGTCAAATTCCGTAGTCGCATCATCCGACAACGTATATTCAACATCAGTAAACCCCGCAGGAATCATAAACATAAAAAGCAAATACGAAATAGCCGCCGTTCACTCCGAATATTTCGCCGGAATAGCAAAATTCGACTATATCGGAGCAGCATACAAAATAAACGACTCATCGTCACTCGCGGCAAATATAATCAGATTCGGAATAGACAACATACCTAACACGCTCGAACTTATAGACGAAAACGGAAACATTGACTACGATAAAATTTCTTATTTCTCGACGGCAGACTGGGCATTCACCCTGTCATACGCAAAAAAAAGCAAAACAAAAGGTTTATCATACGGAATTAACACAAAAATAATATTCCGCAACCAGGGAGAATTTGCAAAAGCATACGGATTCGGTTTCGATTTAGGCATAATTTACAACAGAAAAAATTGGACATTCGGTGCAACACTGAAAGACGCAACATCAACATTTAACGCATGGTTCTACAACACCGAAAAACTCGAAGACGTATTCATAAATACCGGTAACGAAATACCCGAAAACAGTCTTGAAATAACAGCCCCCTCAATAATTACCGGCATTACGAGAAACTTCACAATATCCGAAAACATATCTGTAAAACCGGAAATAGACTTTAACATCAGTTTCGACGGAAAAAAATACGTCCTGATAAGCTCCGACATTATAAACATAGACCCCTCGGCAGGAGCAGAATTAAACTACAAAAACATCATCTTTTTCAGAGCGGGAATCGGAGACATCGCCGAAATACCGGACATAAACGGAGAAACAACACTGAACTTTCGCCCGAATATAGGATTAGGAATAAAACTGTTTAACTTTAAACTCGACTATGCTCTTACGGACATAGGAGACAACTCAGTCGCACTGTATTCCAACATATTCTCCCTAAGTTGCAATTTCAACAAAATAAAGAAAAAAAACAAACCGTATTAATTTAAACATCTCACCGTATAATGTAACTTTTAAAAAGAATCAAACGTTTAACTCAAATACAAATAAATTTAAACAAAAAAGATTTCTGTTTCCGAATAAAATATTAATTTTGCAGCCATGCTAAAAAAACCGTTTTTTTTCATACCGTTCATAATATCAATCACTTTTTTGATTTCTTGCGAATTTAATACAGCTAAAAAAATTCAAAACCCTGAAAAGAAATACGAAAAAGCTCTCGAATATTATGAAGCAGGCAAATACGCAAAAGCCCAAATACTGCTTGAAGACGTCATACTGTCACTAAGAATGACAAAAAGCGGAGAAGACGCATTATATAAATTTGCAGACTCATACTATCACCTTAAAGATTATATCCTCGCAGGATATTACTTCAGAAAATACGTATCCGATTACCCCAAAGGAAAACATGCTGAAGAATCTCAATTTATGAGTGCCAAATGCTATTACCTCGATGCACCTAAACCCAAACTTGACCAAGAAGCCACATACACGGCATTAAAAGAATTCGAACTTTTTATAACAAAATACCCCGAAAGCGACAAAATAGAAGACTGCAACAAAATGGTTGACGACTTAATCGCAAGACTCGAAACAAAATCATTCCTTAACGCAAAACTGTATTATGACATAGGATACTACAATGCAGCATCCATAGCACTTAAAAACAGTATTAAAGATTACCCGGACACAAAATACAAAGAAGAAATAATGTATCTTATCGTAAAATCAAGATACAAATACGCACAAAACAGCATAATCTCAAAACAAAAAGAACGATACGAAAACACACTTAAAGCTTACAACGATTTTATCGAAAAATATCCCGAAAGCAAATACCTAAAAGAACTTAACGGAATCAAAAAAACCATAAACAAAGAACTTACTAAACTGAATACCGATACAGAAACAGCAAATCTTAACTGACTTAAATTAATTTATAAACTTTATTCGGCAAAAAAATGGACTACAAAAAAACAAACGCTCCCGACACCACAATAACCAGAGACTTTACCGATTTGGAAAAAAACACCGGTAATATCTACAAATCATTGGTAATTGTAGGAAAAAGATCAAACCAAATTCAAAAAGAAATCAAGGAAGAATTAAACAAAAAATTACAAGAATTTGCTTCCTATACCGACAATCTCGAAGAAATATTCGAAAACAGAGAACAAATCGAAATATCAAAATTCTACGAAAGACTCCCGAAACCCGCACTTATAGCACTGCAAGAACTCCTCGAAGATAAAATATACTTCAGAGAAGCAGACAACGACGAAGAAAACAAATAACAAAACTTTCTAAAGCCCCCGGCTATGAAAGGTAAAAAAATAATTATAGGTATAACGGGAGGAATTGCAGCATACAAAGCTGCAATTCTTGTAAGACTCCTAATAAAAAAAGGTGCGGAAGTTCAAGTAATAATGACACCTTTCGCCGAAAAATTCATAACTCCTCTTACACTCTCGACACTGTCGAAAAAACCCGTTCTCAAAATGTTTTATAATCCCGAAAACGGCGACTGGAACTCGCACGTGGACCTCGGATTACGGGCAGACGCATTCGTTATAGCTCCGGCAACGGCAAACACAATGGGAAAAGCGGCAAACGGCATAGCCGACAACCTTCTGCTTACAACATACCTCTCGGCAAAATGCCCCGTATTCTGGGCACCGGCAATGGACCTCGATATGTTTAAACACCCGGCGGTGCAAAACAATATCAAAAAACTCAAATCATTCGGAAATAACATAATAGATGCCGAAACAGGAGAACTCGCCAGCGGTCTCGAAGGAAAAGGCAGAATGGCGGAACCAGAAAAAATACTCGCCGAACTCGAAAACTTTTTCAACAACAAAAAAAAACTCAAAGGAGTCAAAACACTCATAACCGCAGGCCCCACATACGAAAACATTGACCCCGTAAGATTTATAGGAAACAGGTCAAGCGGCAAAACAGGATACGCATTAGCAGAAGCATTTGCCGAACAAGGTGCCGAAGTAACGCTAATATCCGGTCCGGTAAACATAAAAACCGAAAACCCCGAAATAAAAGTAATAAAAGTCGAAAACGCCGAAGAAATGTATCTGCAAACAAAAAAACATTTCCCTAAAAACAACGTAATAATTTTTTCGGCGGCAGTAGCAGACTACACACCCGCAAATCCCGCAAACTCAAAAATAAAGAAAAAAACAAACTCGCTTACGGTAGAACTGAAACCCACAAAAGACATCGCCGCCGAAATGAGCAAACTGAAAACAAAAAAACAAATTACCGTAGGATTTGCCCTCGAAACCGATAACGAAATCGAAAACGCAAAGAAAAAAATAAACAAAAAAAAGTTCGACATAATAGTTCTCAACTCGCTTAAAGACAAAGGAGCGGGATTTGCATACGACACAAACAAAATTTCAATAATAGACAAAAACAATAATATCGAAAATTTTGAGTTAAAACCTAAAACGGAAGTAGCAAAAGACATACTCCGAAAAGTTGCGGAACTTCTTAAATCAAAATAAAAAACGGATGAAAAAACTTTTTTTCATACTGACAATAACATTAATACTTAACAGTACCGGAAACTCGCAAGAACTAAACTGCAGAATAAACATAAACCGAAACAGAGTGCAAGGCACCAACGAAGACCTGTTTCGCAAAATGCAAAAAGACATCTACGAATTTATGAATAACCGGAACTGGACAAACAATATCTTCGCAACAAACGAAAAAATAGAATGCCAAATACAAATTACAATCTCAAAATACAACGGAATAGACAAATTTACGGGAAACATATCCGTACAATCAACACGCCCGGTATTCAACACCAACTACAAATCAATCCTCTTTAATTACAAAGAAGATAACGACTTCGAATTCTACTACACCGAAGGACAAGCTCTCGAATTTAACGAAAACACTCACCTCTCAAACCTTACATCGGTACTGGCATTCTACGCATACATAATAATAGGAATAGATTACGACTCCTTCGGACTGAACGCCGGAACACCATACTTCGAAAAAGCACGCCAAATACTAAACAACGCTCAAAGCGACCCCGACAACAACTGGAAAATGTTCGGAACAAGCAAACGCAACAACAGATACTACCTAATCAAAAGCATTACCGCAAGCGAAAACATTCCGATCAGAAAATTTTATTACCGCTACCACAGACTCGGACTGGACTTAATGTCGGAAAAACTCGAAGAAGGAAGAAACAACATCGCAAATGCATGCAGATACCTTAAAGACGTATATAACAGAAAACCGGACTCATACTTCCTCAAAATAGTACTTACCGCAAAAATAGACGAAATAGTTAAAATATTCTCCGAAGCACCGGTACAAGAAAAGAAAAAAGTTTACAACATCCTTAAAGAAACTGACCCGACAAATCCCAAAATAGATAAAATTATGCAGCAAGACCGTAATTAAATAAAAAAATAACCTCTCAATTCATTTTTTTTAGTATTTTTGAATTCCGATAACACAAAACAACCTCTTAAAATGTTAATAATCGGAATCGCCGGCGGAACCGGGTCGGGAAAAACAACCGTCGTAAAAAAACTCATAGCACAACTGCCCGAAGGAGAAGTAGCAGTATTATCACAAGACTCATACTACAAAGACAACAGCCATATACCTCCTGAAGACCGACAAAAAATAAACTTCGACCACCCAAATGCAATAGAATGGGACCTGCTGATCAAACACATAAACATGCTTAAAGCGGGAAAATCAATAGAAGAACCTGTATATTCATACCTTACCTGCACAAGAGACAAAAAAACAAAAACAATACTGCCGCACAAAGTAATAATAGTAGAAGGCATATTAGTCCTTACAGTTAAAGAACTTCGCGACCTGTTCGACATAAAACTTTTCGTTTACGCCGACGACGACGACCGGCTCGGAAGAGTCATAGAAAGAGACATAGCGGAAAGAGGCAGAACCGTTAAAAAAGTGCTCGACAGATATTCAAAAGTCGTAAAACCGATGCACCTGCAATTCATAGAACCCTCTAAAAGCTTTGCCGACCTGATAATACCCCAAGGAGGACACAACAAAGTAGCAATAGACGTACTATCGGCAATAATTAAAAAATACCTTAACGAAAACAAATAATGCTCAACGAAATAAAAAACAACCAAATACTGTTTCTCGACATCGAAACCGTACCGGCAAACGAATCATTCGACACACTGACCCCCCTGATGAAAAAACTCTGGAAAAAAAAAGCGGAACATATCATAAAATCAGAAAACGAAACACCGGCGTCAATATACCGAAAAGCCGGAATATATGCCGAATTCGGAAAAATAATATGCATATCCGTAGGATTCTTCCATAAAAACACATTCAGAACAAAATCATTCTTCGGCAACGACGAAACAAAAATACTTACGGAATTTAAAACACTGCTCGAAAAATCATACTCGGCACAAGACAAATACCTGTGCGCACATAACGGAAAAGAATTCGACTATCCGTATATCGCCAGAAGAATGCTCATTAACGGAATAAAAATACCCGAAATCCTTAACCTTGCAGGAAAAAAACCTTGGGAAGTAAAACACCTCGACACTCTCGAACTATGGAAATTCGGAGACTACAAACACTACACCTCATTAGAACTCCTTACAGCCGTATTTAACATCCCTACACCCAAAGACGACATCGACGGAAGCATGGTCGCAGACATATACTACATAGAAAACAACATTAAAAGAATCGCTCAATACTGCGAAAAAGACGTAGTAGCAGTAGCACAACTCTTCTTAAAATACAAAAACGAAACTCTAATAAAACCGGAAAATATTACATCCCTCACTTAAAAAAATATTGTTATTTTTAAGCTTATTTTTAACTTTGCTTTTACTTATTGATTATTTGAGCCCCTCTAAGAAACATCAATGAAAAAAATAAAAATAAAAGTTGCGGGATTATCATACAGCCAAACACGATCGGGTGCATACGCTCTTATTCTCGAAGAAAAAAACGGACACAGACGACTGCCAGTAATAATAGGAACAGCGGAAGCTCAATCAATAGCAATACAACTCGAAAACCTTAAACCGTACAGACCGCTGACTCACGACCTGTTCGTAAGCATGGCAAACTCTTTTCACATCGAAGTTATTGAAGTAAACATTATAAAACTCGAAGAAGGAATATTCTATTCCGAAATCGTTTGCAAAAAAGAACACGCCGTAATAAAAATAGACTCCAGAACATCCGACGCCGTGGCAATAGCACTCAGATTTAACGCTCCGGTTTACGTTACCGAAGAAATAATGAACAAAGCAGCCATGACATTCGACGACGAAACCCAAACAAACAAACCCGAACAAGAACCGCAAACAACCGAAAACAACCAACTGAAAAACCTTTCCATAAAAGAACTCGAGAAAAAAATGAAAGAAGCCGTAAAAAACGAAGAATACGAACTCGCATCAATAATAAGAGACGAAATAAAAAAACGCAAAGAAAATAAATAACTAAAAAAAAAGCTATGAGCATAAAATTAAAACTGACAATCCTAAACTTCTTACAATTTTTTGTTTTCGGAGCATGGCTGCTGTCATTCGGAAAATACATGTTCGCAACACTGCACTTCACGGGCGGACAAATAGGAGCAATTTTTATGACCCTCGGATTCGCATCTCTTATAATGCCCGGAATATTCGGAATGATTGCAGACCGTTTCATATCTCCCGACAAACTGTTCGCATTACTTCACCTGTTCGGAGCAATTATGCTGCTATACATGGCACAACAAAACGATTACAACGGCTTGTGGCTTGCAACATTACTGTATCTGATGCTCTATATGCCCTCAATCGGATTAGACAATACCGTGTCCTACTGCATACTGGAAAAACACAACTACGACGTGGTAAAAACATTCCCCCCGATAAGAGTATGGGGAACCATAGGATTCATCCTCGCAACATGGATTACAGACTGGTTCGGATGGGGCATTAATGCAGGACAATTTTATTTCGCTGCCGGAGCTTCGGTAATTTTAGGACTGTTTACGTTTACGCTGCCGAGCTGCCCGATAGACAAAACAGCAGAAAAAAAATCATTCGCTCAAGCTCTGGGATTAGATGCATTCAAACTCTTTGCCGAATACAAAATGGCAATATTCTTTACATTCGCAATGCTACTCGGAGCAGCACTCCAAATAACAAACGCATACGGCGAAGCATTCCTTCACGATTTCGGTAAAATAAAAGAATTTGCAGACAGCATAATAGTTAAATACAACGGATTCGTAATGTCAATATCACAAATATCCGAAACAATATTCATAATTACAATCCCTTTCTTCCTTAAACGATACGGAATAAAAAAAGTTATGCTTATGAGTATGCTCGCATGGTTCGTAAGATTCGGACTCTTTGCCGTAGGAAGCCCCACAGGACTCGGAGCGGCGGCACTAATACTCTCAATGATCGTTTACGGAATGGCTTTCGATTTCTTCAATATATCAGGATCACTCTTCGTGGAACAAGAAGCCGACCCCAAAATAAGAGCATCGGCACAAGGACTTTTTATAATTATGACAAACGGAATAGGCGCAGTATTGGGAGCATACGGAAGCGGATATATAATAGATATGTTTACCGTTAACGGAAACAGAGACTGGCACAGCATATGGTCGGTATTCGCAATTTACGCATTAGTAATAGCAATACTGTTCGCTGTCCTGTTCAAATACAAACACGACCCCGAAAAAATCAAAAACATCAAACACTGATTTTAACAACTGAAAGCGGTATTATACCGCTTTTATATTATTAAAAAAAACGGTAATTAAAAACCCTTAACCTTAAATAAAATGATACGTATAATCGGCGAACAAAACTCAATACTTAACAAATTCATATCCGAAATCAGAGATGTAAACATACAAAACGACAGACTAAGATTCCGAAGAAACTTAGAAAGAATAGGCGAAATATTCGCATACGAAATAAGCAAAGAACTCGAATACGAAAACAAAGACGTTAAAACACCGCTCGGAACATCAAACATGAACATAATGAAAGACAATATAGTTCTGGCAACGGTATTAAGAGCCGGACTGCCGCTGCACCAAGGATTACTGAACTATTACGACAAAGCACAAAACGCATTCGTAGGATCATTCAGAAAATACCATAAAGACAACAGCTTCGAAATAAAATCCGGATACATATCAACACCCGATATCGAAAACAAATTCCTGATAATATCAGACCCGATGCTCGCAAGCGGCTCATCATTAGTACTTGCATACAAAGACCTTACCGCAAACGGCGAACCGAAACACACTCACATAGTTACAATAATAGCCGCAAAAGAAGGGGTCGAATACATGCAGAAAAACCTGCCGAAAGAAAAATTCACAATATGGATAGGAGCATTAGACAACGAACTCACGGCAAAATCATACATAGTACCCGGACTCGGCGATGCAGGCGACTTAGCATACGGAGAAAAAATATAAAAACACACTTCGGTTTAACTTCTGAAACCCCGAAAAAACATTTACGGACACAACCAAAAAAAGACTGTTTAGAAATTAAACCAAACAGTCTTTTATTGTGGCGAGGACGAGAATTGAACTCGTGACCTCCGGGTTATGAATCCGACGCTCTGACCGACTGAGCTACCTCGCCTTTTTTTGAGGTCGCAAATATATAAATTTTAACCGAATCAAAAAGAAATTTTATTTTTTTATTGACTTTTTTTTCTTATATTGCAATACTTAAAAAAAATAAAATGCAAACGGAACAATTTGAACTCGAATATGTAATTAATACTCCGCCTAACATATTATTTTACCGGCTAAGTAATCCTTCAGGATTAGAAGAATGGTTTGCAAAAAAAGTATTTGAAAAAGACGGAATATACACCTTTAAATGGGAAAGATCCGAACAACAAGCCGAATTACTCGACAAAAAAAAGAACGAATTTATTAAATTCAGATGGTTGGATGCCGAAGACGAAACTTTCTTCGAATTCAGAATACAAAAACAAGAACTTACGGGTGATGTCG
>JAADDR010000122.1 GCA_013153865.1 Chlorobiota bacterium
GGAATTGGAACAGCTGCTCCGCAAGAAGGAACAAACAATAGTATTGTAATAGAATTAAAAAATAATAAAAAACTTAAATATAATTTTTTGATTAATTACAAAAAAGAGTTTGAGTTAATAAAAAGAATTTTATTATATTATAAAAAAAACGGAGTTAATGTTTCTTACATTTTAAAAGGGAAAGTTATCATTTAAAATCTGCCGAGCAGTTCCATTAATCGTAGTTTTTTTAACTTAGTTTTTTACAACCCAAAAACTTTTCAACAATCAAGCCAAACCCTTGCCGTGCCTTGCTTTCTGCCTTTTTGCAAAACAAAACACCGTGCCACGCATACAAAAAAAATACTTCGTATTTTTTCAAACGACCTGTTAAAAATTCTCAAACTAAATAACCCCGTTTAAAAGAATATAAACAATGTTTTAATATCTTTGCCCGGAACTTCAAATAAGACTAAATGGCAAGAAAAAAACGCAATCGCTACCCCCTTTACGAAAACGTCGAAATAATCGACCTTGCGATAGAAGGAAAAGCCGTAGGAAAAGTAAAAAACAACAAGCCGGAACTTCCCGATTTAACAATATTCGTATCAAAAACGGTTCCGGGCGATATTGTTGACGTTCAAATAAATAAAAAAAAGAAAAACTATAAAGAAGGTTATCCCGTTAAATTCCGTAAATATTCCGACAAAAGAATCGATCCCGCATGCAGACATTTCGGAGTCTGCGGAGGTTGCACAAGACAACAACTCGCATACGAAGAACAACTCAAATACAAACAAAAGCAAACCGAAGAAACACTAAAACGCATCGCTAAAATAAACCTGCCCGAAATAAACAAAATAATGCCGGCACCCGATATTTTTTTCTATCGAAACAAATTGGAATTTTCTTTCTCCGATGCACGCTGGCTTACCGAAGACGAAATAAACTCAGGCAACGAAATAAAAAACTTTAAAGCCCTCGGATTTCATATACCCGGAAGATTCGACAAAATACTCGATATAGAAGAATGCCTTTTGCAAAAAGAACCGTCAAACAAAATCCGGCTTTTCGTAAAAGAATTTGCAATAAAACACAATTACGATTTCTTTAACCTCTATAAAAAAGAAGGGTTTCTGAGAAATATGATAATCAGAACATCCGAAACGGGCGAAATAATGGTTATAATATCTTTTGCCGAAAACGATAAAGAAAAAATACACAAACTCCTCGATGCCCTTACCGAAAAATTTCCCGAAATAACATCGGCAAATTACGTTATAAACGGCAAATTAAACGACAGCATAAGCGACCTTAAAGTAATAAATTACAAAGGCAAAGACCATATACTCGAAAAAATGGACGACATAAAATACATAGTCGGTCCGAAATCATTCTACCAAACAAATTCAAAACAAGCAAAAAACCTGTACCTTAAAACAAAAGAATTTGCCGGATTCGAAGGACACGAAACCGTTTACGACCTTTACACCGGAACCGGAACAATAGCAAACTTCATTGCCGGAAACGTAAAAAAAGTAATCGGACTCGAATACGTCGAAGAAGCCGTGGAAGATGCCGTAAAAAACTCGAAAATAAACAACATAACAAATACCGAATTTTATGCCGGAGACATTAAAGACCTCCTTACACGCAATTTCTTCGAAAAACACGGAAAACCGGACATCATAATAAGCGACCCGCCGCGCGCCGGCATGCATAAAAACGTTCTTAATGCCATACTCGAAGCAGAACCGGAAAAAATCGTTTACATAAGTTGTAACATTGCCACACAAGCTCGCGACATACAAATTCTAAGCAAAAAATACGAAGCAATAAAAATACAACCTGTCGATATGTTTCCGCACACTCATCACATCGAAAACATAATTATGCTCAAAAATAAAATGCTTTTAACCGATAAAACAGTATAATTAAGCAAAAAAATTTTCAAATTCGGTTTATATATAATATTTTTACCCGAAAGATTTTGAAAACATGACAACAAATACAATTTACCAATTTTACAGACTCCTCGAAAAAGACACCATAAGCTTCTCATACAGAGGTAGTTTTAGTAATAACGTCTTAACAATGGTTACTCAATTGTTTAAAGATAATGTCGAAGAAAAACACGAAAGACTTCGAAACAAATTATCTTTTTTAATGATTGAAAGTTTTCAAAATATTGCCAGATACGCCGATACCGGAGAAAAAACCATGCCTGACGAAACATCCGAATTTTTTATGACGCGTAACGTCGGAGATACTTTCTACGTAATTTCGGCAAACCTCATCGACAACGACAAAATACCCACGGTAAAAGAAAAACTCGACAGAGTTAACACACTCGACAAATCAGAATTAAATAAACTTTATCGCGAAGTCCTTACCAACAAGCAAATAAACGAAAAAGGAGGCGCCGGATTGGGATTTATAGAAATGGTAAGAAAAACAAAAGGAAAACTGCCTTACGATTTCGTGAAAATAAGCCCCGAACAATCAATGTTTTTCATGCAAATAGAACTTCGAAACCCTAAAACCGACGACGGTCTTCCGCCGGTATCGCTTGACGATGCCAAGCAAATACAAGCACTCGTGGCACAAGAAAACATACTCATGATGCATAAAGGCGACTTTTCCGAAGAAGCGGTAGGTCCCATGCTGAGAATGGTCGAAGAAAACATGCAAAACATTTCACTAAAAGTACACAAAAAAATATTCCATTTTCTTGTGGAAATACTTCAAAACATAAGCAAACACTCTTACCCGATAAACAACAAACACGAAGGAATATTTCAAATAGGATACGAAAACGATAAATTTCATATCGGAACCGGTAATTTTATTGCCGCCAACGAAGTTGAAAACCTGAAAGAACAACTCGACTCGGTAAACTCAAAAACCGTGGAAGAACTTAACGAAATGTACCGTAAATATCTAAGAGAAGGAAAAACCACAAAATCGGGAAGCGCCGGATTAGGGCTGATAGACCTCGCAAGAGAAACAGACGACAAAATAAACTACGAATTTATTAAGGTTAACGATACCTACTCTTTCTTTTCTTTAACAGTTAAATTTTAATTATGGCAGAACCTATTAACTTAGAAAGAACCAAAAACAGTCCGGAAATTATTTTGGACAAAGAAAATGCAATCTTTAAAATATCCGGACGATCGATTGTTGAAGACCCAAAAGAATTTTACACTCCGGTTTACAACTGGCTCGAAGAATACGTAAAAGCACCGCTCGACAGAACGAACTTTATTATAGACCTTGAATATTTTAACTCATCGTCAGCCAGACAAATTATGGAACTGATAATGCTCCTCGAAAAAATACCGGAAACCGGAAATAAAGTTAAAGTATCCTGGCTTTACGAAGAAGGCGACGAAATGTCCAGAGAACGCGGCGACGAAATAAAAATGGTATCAAAATTAGATTTCGAAATAAAAGAATACCCTTCTGAAGACTACTAAAAACACTATATCATGAATCCGGAACCGATTATAATCGAACCGGCGGCAAAAACACCGGAAATAATATTCGACAAAAAACACGGAGTATTCCAAATAAGAGGGCGCTCCATATCCGAAAATGCGGGAGAATTTTATCAACCCGTAAAAGAATGGATGAAAGAATACGTTAAAGACCCTAACCCCGAAACAAAACTGCTTCTTAACTTCGACTACCTGAACTCTTCTTCGCTAATACAAATATCAAACATTATCAGGATACTAGAAGAAGCATATAACAACGGGCATAAAGTATTGGTAATATGGCAATACGAAGAAGGCGACGAACTTATTGAAAATACGGGTATAGAACTTAACATAATATCCAAAGTTCCTTTCGTAACCGAAATTTACGAACCCGAAGATTACGAAAATTTCGATTTCGATTTCGATGCCTGAAAAGAATGAACCGTATCCGAAAACGCCTTTATTAACCCGGCATCTTTCTCAAAAGCCGTTCCCGTAACAATAATATCCGCACCCGACTCGCAAAGACTTTCTACAACCGAAACATCTTTTATACCGCCGCCGGCAATAAGAGGAATGCTTATGCTTTCCCTTACCGACTTAACAATATTTTCCCTTACGGGATATCTTGCTCCGCTGCCGGCTTCAAGATAAATTAACGACAAACCCAACATTTCGCCGGCAAGAGCCGTTGCCGATGCAATATCCGGCTTATCGGCGGGTATAGGAACGGTATTGCTGATATATTCCACCGACGTGCGGCTGCCGCCGTCAATCAACATATAACCGGCGGATATAACCTCCAAACCGCTTTTCTTCAAAAAAGGTGCGGCAATTACCTGATTTCCTATCAAAAAATCCGGATTTCTGCCCGAAATAAGAGACAACAATAAAACGGCATCGGCTTTTGCCGAAAGCTGATACATACTGCCCGGAAACAAAATAACGGGCAACCCGGAACTTTCTTTTACGACACTAACGGTATCGTCTATGTTTTCCGAAATCATACTGCCTCCTACCAAAAAAAAATCGGCTCCGCTTTTTCGGGCAAGTTCCGCTCTTATGCGCAAGTCATTAAGACTTTGCTTGCCGGGATCAATCAATACCGCAAGTTTCTTTCCTTTACTTTTAAAAATCTTTTCGTAAATCACCGGTTTAAAATTTATCTTTTCAAAAATAAGATATTTTAATTATTCGCCAAATAAAAAAAGAGGACTTTAAATTATAAAAAGTCCTCCTTCTTAAAAATAAAAACCTCCGCTTTAAATATCGGAATTTAAAAGATGCTTATCGAGAAACTTCTCCATCGCTCTGTAAAAATCAAACCTGTTTTCTTCGTTTCTGAATCCGTGACCCTCATTTTCTTTTACCATATACTCAACTTCCAATCCTCTCTCTTTCATTGCCTTTACCATTTGGTCGGACTCGTCTTTGTTTACTCTCGGATCATTTGCTCCCTGAGCTATAAACAAAGGTGCTTTTATTCTGTCAACATGAAATACCGGCGAATTTTCCCTCATCATAATACTGTCTTTCTCATCATGAGGATTTCCGACCATTTCATACATCATAGACAAATACGGCTTCCAATAAGGAGGAATAGTATTCATAAAAGTAAACAAATTTGAAACACCCACGTAATCAACACCTGCGGCATATAAATCGGGTTCTTTCACCAATCCCTGCAATGTTGCGTAACCGCCGTAACTGCCGCCGTAAATCGCTATCTTATTCGGATTTGCGATACCTTTCTCTATAAGCCATTTTGTACCGTCGGTTACATCGTCCTGCATCTCCTGCCCCCATTTTTTAAACGACATCTCCCAAAACTTTTTGCCGTAACCGGTAGAACCTCTGAAATTCATTTGCAATACGGCAAATCCTCTGTTAGCCAAAAACTGCAATTCCGGATTAAACCCCCAACTGTCTCTTGCCCAAGGTCCGCCGTGAGGATTTACGACAACCGGAAGATTCTTTGCCGTTTCTTCGGTATAACCTTTCGGTAAAGTTAAATATCCGTGTATTGTTAATCCGTCTCTCGATTTATATTCTATCGGTAACTGATTTGCCATTTCGTCTTCGTTCAGCCAAGGGCTTACATCGGTTATTTTATCGAGAGTTCCGGCATTCTTATCGTAAATATAATAAGCACCCAAAGATTTATCGCTGTATGTTCTTACTATAAATATATCTTCGTTTTTATTCTCTCCGGTAACGGATACCTCGTAACCTTTTAACTTATCTTCCAAAAACTTATAAATATCTTCGCTTTCTTTGTCGAAAAAATGACGTTCTCTTTTCCATGAAGTATAACTTGCCGAAGTAAGCACTTTTCTCTTTTGCGAATAAGACAAACTGCTTATGTCATAATCAGGATTTTCGTAAAGAACGCTATCTTCTTTTTTCTCTGCCGTGTTAAATATTATTGCAACACTTTTATCGCGACCTATATTTGATGTTCCTATCAGATTTTTATTGTCGAAAGTAAAAAAGAAAGGTGTAAAACCTTCTTTAAAATTAGTAGTCAATAAAGTTTCCCAAGGATCTTTTTCCGTTTCGCGATATAAAACGGCGGTATTAATACCGTCAACAATTGCCGTAGCGGCACGCAACTTACCGTCGTGGTCAAACAACCAACGTTGTATATTTCCCGGATTTTCGGCTAAAAGTTCCAGACTTCCGTCTTTTAAATTTAATCTGTAAGGATCAAAAACCTGAGGATTCCTTTTATTCATGGAAATAATTACCTCATCCGGATTATCCGGCAAATCATCGATTATACCGGCTCTCACACCGTCGAAATCGGTAAGGCAGACAGGCTCGCTGCCGCTTATGTCGGCAAGGTAAATTTTGTAATTCTCGTCGCCTCCGTTATCTTTCAAATACAAAATTTGTGTATTATTAGGCCAATAATAACCCGCAATATTCCTGTCGGTTTCTTTTGTAAGCTGAATAATACTGTCCTGACCTCTTTTTTGAATAAAAATATTCATTCTTTTCTCGTAAGGAGCCATATACGAAAAATAAGTTCCGTCCGGAGAAATTTGATACGATGTTTTTTCCGGATTTTTAAAAAAATCTTCCAATGGAATAATCCTTCTTTTTTCGGATTTTGTCGAAGAATCTTCACCGCAAGATACGGTAAATACCGCCAAACCGGATATTAAAACCGAAAACAATAATAATTTAAAATTTCTCATAATTTTATTTTTATAATTCTATGTTAAAATGATTTAACACAAAGAAACAAAAAACATAAATAAAAAAACAATAAAAATGTTAAAAAACACCTTAAACGTGATAAACAACAAAAAAACGATAAATATTTGATTTCTTTTATAAAGGTTTTAACTTTGCAACCCTTTTTTTCTAAGAATTTACTTACCGACATTAAAAGTCATATTATGGAAGATATAATTAAAAAAATTAACGAACTTGCCGAAAAATACAAAGATTACACGGCTGAAAATTTATCGAAAATCGTAAAACTGCAATCCGAAAGCATGGGAGAAGAACTTGTGCAAAAAGAACTTAAAAGACAAATGGAAGAAGCAGGTTTCGACGAAGTAAGAATTGACGGGCTCGGAAACGTTATAGGACGCATAGGAAACGGCAAAAAAATATTGGCAATAGACGCTCACATGGATACCGTAGGACAAGGAAATCCGGAAAACTGGTCGTTCGACTGGCTGTCGGGCGAAATAAAAGACGGATACGTGCACGGTCGCGGAACCGTTGACCAAGAAGGAGGTGCCGCATCTTTCGTTACCGCAGGCAGAATTTTAAAAGAACTCGGATTCGACAAAGACGTAACGGTATTGTTTACCGGAACCGTTATGGAAGAAGATTGCGACGGCTTATGCTGGAATTATCTTATCGAAGAAGAAAACATAAAACCCGATTTCGTTATCAGCACCGAACCCACAAATCTTAACATTTACAGAGGACATCGCGGACGTATGGAAATGACCGTAAAATTTAACGGCATTTCGTCGCACGGTTCGGCACCCGAACGAGGCGACAATGCAATTTACAAAGCGTCGCGCGCCGCATTGGAAATCGAAAAACTGCACGAAAACCTCGCTTACGACGAATTTCTCGGAAAAGGTTCCGTAACAATCAGTCAATTTAAATCCGGAAGTCCTTCGCTTTGTGCCGTTGCCGATTATGCCGAATTGTATCTCGACCGCCGTTTAACGTGGGGCGAAACAAAAGAAAGTGCCGTTGCCGAAATCGAAAAAATAGCAAAACCCCTCGGCGGTATCGTGGAAGTGCCTTATTACGAAGAAACGGCTTGGACCGGCAAAACTTACGGAATGGAAAAATATTTCCCCACTTGGAAACTCGAAGAAGACCATCCGCTCGTGCAAACAGGCAAAAAAACTTTTGAAGCTCTTTGGAATAAATCGCCGAAAATAGACAAATGGACTTTCTCGACCAACGGCGTTACCATAAGAGGAAAACACGGTATTCCGGTTATAGGTTTCGGACCGGGTAACGAAGTTATGGCACACGCACCGAACGAAAAAGTTCCCGTTGAACACCTCGTAAAAGCAAGTGCTTTTTATGCCGCTTTCGCTTACTTTATTTAGTTTAAAGAAGAAAGTTGAAAGGTAAAAGTTATTTAAAATTTAAAAATCAATAATATGGATAAAATAAAAAATTTAGTTGACAAAATAGCATCATTGCAGGCAAAAAACCTTTACGACAAAGACTTTTTGCTTACATGGGAAAAATCGGAAGACGATTTAAAACAAATACTTTTAATTGCCGAAACTTTAAAAGAAATGCGCGACAACAACATCTCACCGAAGGTGTTCGACAGCGGTTTGGCGGTTTCGCTTTTCAGAGACAACTCCACCAGAACGCGTTTTTCTTACTCGTCGGCGGCAAGTCTGCTCGGTCTTTCGGTGCAGGATTTAGACGAGAAAAAAGCACAGATAGCTCACGGCGAAACGGTTCGCGAAACGGCAAATATGATTTCATTCCTTACCGAAGCCGTAGGTATTCGCGACGATATGTATCTCGGTGCGGGCGAAGCATACATGCGCGAGTTCGGCGATGCTTTAACCGACGGATACAAAAACGGCGTATTGCCTTCGCGCCCGACTATCGTAAACCTGCAAAGCGATGTGGACCACCCTACCCAATCCATGGCTGATTTGCAACATTTAATAAAACATTTCGGAGGATTGGAAAATCTTAAAGGCAAAAAAATTGCCGTTACATGGGCATATTCGCCGAGCTACGGAAAACCTTTATCGGTTCCGCAAGGTATTATCGGCTTGATGACACGTTTCGGTATGAACGTATCTTTGGCATATCCGGATAATTACAATTTAATTCCGGAAGTTGAAAAAATTGCCGAAAAACAAGCAAAAGAAAGCGGCGGAAGTTTTGAGATTACAAACTCGATGAAACATGCTTTTGAAGATGCCGATATTATTTATCCGAAAAGCTGGGCACCTTACTGGGTTATGGGCAAACGCACCGACTTGCTTCGCAACAACGATTACGAAGGACTAAAAAAACTTGAACAGCAAGCACTTAAAGAAAACGCACAACACAAACAATGGGAAGTTAACGAAGATATGGTTAATCTTACCAAAAACAAAAATGCACTTTACATGCATCCGCTTCCTGCCGACATATCGGGTTTAAATTGCGAAAACGGAGAAGTTACGAACGAAATTTTCGAACGTTACAGAATAGAAACTTACAAAGAAGCCGGTTGGAAACCTTACATTATTGCCGCCATGATTTTTGCCGGCAAATTTAAAAATCCGGAAGAAACTCTTAAAGCAATTCTTGAAAGAAGCAAGAAAAGAGTATTTTAATATATTTAAAGAACCTCCTAAGCATTAAAGTTTAAGAGGTTTTTTATTTTATTTTATTTTGATTTCAATATTCTTTGCCGAACAAAATTTGCCGAATAAATCCGCTGTTTCGTTCAGTTCGGCATCAAAATTTTCGTGTCCGCCGAAATTTATAACGATTAAAAAAATGCGAGAAGTATTTTCGGTAATCATTGTCCGCACCGAATCGGAAGTAGGACTGCCGAATGCCGAAACATCATCTCTGAAAACGGGCAAATTTTCGATATTCATCTTGCCTCTGCCTATGGCTTCGTAATCTTCGCCGGCTTTACCGAGGTCGAACAAAATATCGCCTTTTATTTTTGCTTCGTCGTAGCCGCCTATGGAATAACCGGTTTTTACCGACGCAAGATTTATCGTATCAACCAAATTGCTGATTTTATAAATGCCTTTGCCTTTAATTATGCGGCGATGCAATGCTTCCGCCGAAAGACGATAGCGTGCGGGTTCTTTGCCGAGGGCTTTGTATGCCTCGCGCGACGATGCTATTTGCGGAATATCTTTTACCTTCTCAACCGGCATTTTTGAAATACGAAGTATTTCATCATCTATCGCCGATTGCAATGCTTTGTTCTCTTTTTCGAAAACGACTTCCGCCGAAATAAGTCCGAGTTTTATCTGCGGAACGACGTTTTTTATTGTATTGCTTATGCTTACTTTTTTCATTTTCCCCAAAATAATTGCAATTTATAATTATTCATTGTTAATTTTCAATTGTTAATTATTTTCTCAAGATATTCAACAATCATATTCGGAGTATTTTCGCTTTTTGCATATTCCGAAAGGG
>JAADDR010000044.1 GCA_013153865.1 Chlorobiota bacterium
CTGATAATTTCAGGTAAACATAAATTAGCGTATCTTATTTCATGCGAGCTTTGTTTTTAAAACGAGGTTCGCATTTTTATTTTCAAACGTATATTTTATCTTTTATTTTATCAAAAGTTTCAATCATATTAAGTTTTTCGGCTGTTTTGCGATTAACAAGCAATACGGTTTTATCCGGTTTTACGATTCTTGATTTTACGGGGTTATTGTCCAAAATATCCAAAGCTATTTGAACGGATGCTTCGGTAACTGCATCCCAAGGAATAACATAACCGGTTAAGCCGCCTCTCAAAACGGTATCTTCGAGCATGCAAACAGTAGGAAAAGAATCGGTAATAATGCTTAACTGCTCGTATCCGGAAGCTGCAATAACGGTACTGGTTCCGACATAAACCCATTTTACTCCGTTTCTTTTAAAATATGATGCTGCTTTTTTAAAATCTTCCGCTTCCTGAATTTCGTAGCCGTATGTTTCTATACCTGCTTTTTCGGTATATTCCGAGATATCATCGTATTGAACTTCCGCCTGCAGCTCGCCTCTCCGGTATAAAACACCTATTTTTTTAATGTTATTTTCTACTTTCAGAACTGTATTCTCGAATTGATATTTAATTTCCGGAGCATAACATGTAGCATAAAAATCGGCGTTCTTTTCTGTCTCGAAATCGGCAACCACGGCAGTGCCGTATATTCCCGTAAATATTACCGGTATATCTTCATCTTTAAGATATTGACCTATACGCATACTTACCGGCGAACCTACGGAGAATATTAAATCGACTTTATCGTTTTTTATTTTTTCTACTGCATGTATTAAATTTTCTTCGTCGCGTTTGCAATTTACATAAGTAATATGCAAATTATTATCCCTTTCTTTCCGGAATACATAACCCGCGTTTCTGAATTTTTCTTCTATAATATTAATTGATTTTACGTAAATTTCAAGATTATCCCAATACAATACCGCTATTTTTTTTATATTTTGCGTATAATGTTTGGCTCTTTCTTCGCCTCTTAATACTCTCAATGCTCCTTGTGCCAAAGCTTCCAATTCGGATTCTCCCGGATATATAAAAACATCGGCAATAAAATCCACTCTTTCTTTAATCCATTCAGTAAGTATTTTAGAGTGGGCTAAACCGCCGGTAAGAATTATCCCGTCAATTTTTCCTTTTAAATTTGTAGCTCTTTTGCCTATTTCTTCGGCTATCTGATAAGCCATAGCTTTAAAAACAAGTTCGTATTTCTCTGAACCTGCCGCAACCATACGTTCAACGCTGCGTGCATCATTTGTATTAAAATAAGAAACCAAACCGCCGCGCCCTACAACCATTTTCTTTAATTCCGTTTCTGAATATTTACCGGACAAACATTTATCGAGGTATTTAAACAATGGCAGATTTCCGCTTCTTTCGGGGGAAAACGGTCCTTCGTATAAACCGTGATTTACGTTTACGGCTTTTCCTTTGCGAAGTGCGGCAACGGTAATGCCTCCTCCGAGATGTGCCGTAATCAAATTAAGTTCGTTTATCTTTTTTTTGATTTTTCGAGCATGTTCGCGTGAAGTTGCAAAGATATTTAATGCATGCAGCAACGATGAACGCTCAAAATCTTTATGTCCGGAAATGCGGGCAAGAGGTTCTAAATCGTCAACGGCAGGAGGATCTACGATAAAAGACGGTAAATCGTATTCCCAACCTATACTGTATGCTATTACGCAACCGAGGTTAGAAGCATGTTGTCCTTGATACCCTATGCGAGCATCTTCTATCATTTCCTGATCGATATAATAAGTACCGCTCGGGATAGGTTTTATAAGACCTCCTCGCCCTACTACGGCATCTAAATCGGATAATGAGAATCCTTTTTTGTCGAGTGCTTTTATAATTTCTTCTTTTCTGAAACTGTATTGATCCCATATACCGTCATATTGTTCCAGTTGCTTAGGACTATGACTGACATTAATCTCGAACAAACAGGTTTCATTTTCGAATACACCTATTTTGGTAGATGTAGAGCCGGGATTTATTGTTAAAATACGGTATTTTTTCATATATTTTCGTAAGCTGACAAAAAAGTATTATCAATAAGTATGCAAAATAAGTTATTTTAAAAGTGTTATTATTATTTTTTTCGACATAAAATTATTTTTTTTCGGGAAATACCGATAAAGCTATTAAGTATTGAGCCGTCCAATATAAAATAATAATAACCGTTTCGGAATGTTTATATCCGGTAACAAATTCCGTTACGGCAATATTAAAATCGGAAACAGCGAATAAAACAGCTCCCGCAAATGCAAAAACCGAATTTTTACTAAAAGATTTTTGCTGCCTCGACCGGTAAACCATTGTAATAATAACATAAATGTATATTATTACCGGTATAAGCAAATCCGGAGGCAAAAAAGGATAAAACATGAAAACTAAAACGCTTGCCAAAGTATAGAAAAAAACAAGAGCCGGTAAAGAATTTTTTTTACTTCTTATCCTGAAAGCCGCAATGTAAAAAATATGAGCGACTAAAAACGATGCCAGCCCGAGCAAAAAATTATTAACTGTTTTCAATAAAAAAATATCTCCCGCCAAAGAGAAAATAAAGCCTGAAAATATGTAAATTCCGTATCGACTTCCGTATTCGGAAACAGAGAAAATATTCGAATCTACATTTATAAAAACCATCAATAAAATAACGGGGACAGGTTTGGTTACTGCTTGCAAAATAATATTATCGGTATAAAGGGCAAAACAGAATATAAGTGCAAACAAAATATATAAGACGGTTATTATTTTTTTCATTGTTCGTAAATTTTATTTCGAAAATAAAAATTTGTAATGAAATTCGAAAAAAATATATTTGCATACTTAAATTTTAAAACATTATAATGGAAAATATTGAGAATACTTGTATTGTATGTAAAAAAACAGAAGAAGAAGTTCCTTTGATAATTATGAAATACAGAGGAAAAGAGATAAGAATATGCCCTCAGCATGTTCCGGTATTAATTCATGATCCTCATAAATTAACCGGATTAATAGAAGGTGCGGAAAATTTTACCGCCGGTTAAATCTTGTAATAAAATAAGAAAAAGCAGTCTCGAAAATATTCGCATATGCAATTCGCCGTGTAAAGATATGCAAATATGTTCAATATCTTTACAACAGGATATTAAGACTGTTTTTTTATTCGCCTATAATTTTAACTAAGATACGTTTTCGGCGTTTACCGTCAAATTCTCCGTAGAATATTTGTTCCCAAGGACCGAAATCAAGTTTGCCGTTCGTAATTGCCGCAACAATTTCTCTTCCCATAACGGTTCTTTTTAAATGAGCATCGGCATTATCTTCGAATGTATTATGGTTATATTGAGAATACGGTTTTTCCGGAGCCAATTTTTCCAGCCATTTTTCAAAATCTTTATGCAGACCGGACTCGTCGTCGTTAATAAAAACACTTGCCGTTATATGCATGGCATTAACTAAAATCAAACCTTCTTTTATGCCGCTTTCGGCAATTATTTTCTCTATTTCGGGAGTAATATTGATGAGCTCTCGCCTTTTTGATGTGTTAAACCAAAGTTCTTTTCTGTAAGATTTCATATTTTATTTTATTTTATTGATTTTAACAAACTTAGTGCCGCAAAAATTTTATGCAAAAAAAAGACCCGCTGTTTTTGCGAGTCCTTTTTACTTCTTAATGTATTGTATACAAAAACTATTTATTATTTTCTTCTTTTTGTTGTTTATACAATTTTCTTGCTCCGTAAGTGGCACCCGCCGCAATTAACAAAAATAAACCGCCGTCAACCGGAATATCTTGAGGTGGCGGGGGCGGAGGTTGAGCCGCTGCATCTTTTACTAAAACGGGTAAAACCGATAAGGTAAATGCAAAAACAATAACAAGTAGAATCTTTTTCATAAAGCCGTAATTAAAATTTTCTGAATAGTATTTTTTTAGGTAGTTTTTATGGTAAACGTAAATCTTTTCAGATTATTATATGCAAATTAAAAAGTAAAAATTTTAAAATCAAAATTTTTATATATTTTTATAAAAAAATAACCGTATATATTCATTCTGACTCGCAAATGTAGTATATTTTTTGTTTGAAAAAAGATTTTTTTTGATAAAATTACTATTATTTACGATAAAAATATCCGAAATGAAAAATTTTAAAAGTTTACACACAAAAACAGCATATGCCGCAATTAAAGAATATTTACAAACAGGAATGACTCAAAATGTTGAAAGACAAAAAATCCCCGAAGAATTATCCGAGAAAGCGGCATGTTTTGTAACTCTTAAAACAGATACAAACAATTTACGAGGTTGCATCGGCACAATACAACCCGTTTACGAAAATTTATACACGGAAATAATTAAAAACGCTGTTTCTTCCGCCGTAAAGGATTACAGATTCGAAAAAGTAACACCTGAAGAACTCGAAACATTAAATATTACTGTAGAGGTATTATATCCTCCCGAAAAAACAGATGACATTTCCGTTTTTAATCCGAAAACATACGGTATGATTATAACCGACAAGCACGGAAGACGAGGCGTTTTGCTTCCGGGTATAGAAGGTGTTGATACTGTCGAAGAACAAATACGCATAATAAAAAGAAAAGCCGGAATAACACAAAAATCAAATGAAGGGTTGACTTTTTACCGTTTTAAAACCAAAAAATTTTATTAACCGTTAATTTTCTGTCATCTCGGCACTTCAAGAATTTCCATATCTTTAAATTCTTTCTTATCAACAGTAAATCTTACCGCCGTTCGTACTTTATGAAATCCGGATTTGCCGTATGCTCCGGGATTTATGTGCAGACAGTTTATTTTTTCGTCATACATAATTTTTAAAATATGCGAATGCCCGCTTATAAAAAGTTGCGGCGGATTATTGAAAATTTCGGGTTTTACTCTTCGGTCGTATCTTCCGGGATAACCGCCTATATGCGTTATCCACACATTAACATCTTCGATGTTAAAACGGTTGTGTTCCGGAAACCGAATACGAATATCTTGTCCGTCGATATTTCCGTAAACGGCACGCAAAGGTTTAAAGTTTTCCAATTTTTCGATTACGGAAATATCTCCTGCATCTCCGGCATGCCAAATTTCATCGACATCTTTAAAAAAACCAAATAACTTATCGTCTGTATGTCCGTGAGTATCGGACAGTAATCCTATTTTTGTCATAATGTTTTTCCGATAAATTCGGTAAAATTTTCACGTGTAATTATTTCGTAATTATGTTCGGGGTATGCAGCGGCAAATTTAGCGGGAAGTTTTGCTTTTTTTGTTTTTTGCCACTTAAATTCATAAGCATATAATATTCCGTCTTTTTCTTCAATATAATCAATTTCCTGTTGCTGTTTTGTTCGCCAAAAATATTTATTCACCCAATTATTGTTATATTCGTTGTATTTCATTCTTTCGGCGATTAAGAAATTTTCCCATAAAGCTCTCTTATCATTTCTAATGTCAAGCGAATTAAAATTTGCTATTAAAGAATGTACTCCGATTATTTGTTTTAGTTTTTCAAGACCGGCATTTTCAAGTTCTTGTCTTATATTTATATCATCACCGTTTAAAAACAAATAATCTTTTCGGTCATCAGCTATTTTTTTAATAAAGTTGTTTTGCCTGTTTGTCTCGGACCTAAAACAACAATTGCTTTACCGTCAAACATTTTTGATTTTATTATATCTTCCAACTTTCTTTTTATCATAACAGACACATTCAATTCACCAATTTTATACATTTTTTGGTGAATAAAATCACCAAAATTATAATATTTTCAAACACTTAATTCACCAAAAACAATATATTTACAAATAAATAATTTACCAAATATAATGCAAATTCGGTGAATACATATAAATTTCAGTCATTTTTCAGTTATGAAATAAAAATAAATATTTTTGCATTAAAATAACAGTAAATGCATATTTTTTACACTCCCGACATTAAAAACGATTTTTATACGCTTTCGCAGGAAGAATCAAAACATTGCGTAAGGGTTTTACGTTTAAAAACAGGCGATAAAGTGCAGCTGATTAACGGAAAAGGTAAATTATTCGTATGCGAAATTACTGACGACAACCCGAAACGTTGTTCGGTAAAAATAATTGAAACAACGGAAAAAAAAGAACGAAAACCTTTTAAATTGCATATTGCCGTTGCTCCCGTAAAAAACATAAACCGTTTTGAAATTTTTCTCGAAAAAGCAACGGAAATCGGTATTGACAAAATCATTCCTTTCGTAAGCCGATATTCCGAACGCAAAACAATAAAACCCGAACGTCTCGAAAAAGTCATAATTGCGGCAACAAAGCAATCGAAAGCATTTTTTAAGCCGGTTTTATCCGATTTAATTTCTTTTGAAGAATTGATAAACACAAATTTCAAAGGCGAGAAATATATTGCTCATTGCTACGATTCGGATACTAAAAAACATATAAAAGAAGTTTACGAAAAAGGAAAAGATGTTTTAATATTAATCGGTCCGGAAGGCGATTTTTCGCAAGAAGAAATTAAACAAGCCGTATCGAAAGGATTTAAGGAAATAAGTTTGTCGGATTCACGTTTACGAACCGAAACGGCAGGCATTACAGCTTGCCAAATTATTGATTTTATGAATGTTTGAAAATAATATTTTGAGTTATGAATTATAAATTTCTGAATATACTTTTTATTTTCATTTCATTAGGATTAACTTCCGCCGGTCAGAGTTCGTATAAGATAGCTTTACTAAAATACAACGGCGGAGGCGATTGGTATGCTAATCCTACATCTTTACCCAATCTTATAAAATTTTGCAATAAAAACCTTCATACTTCCGTAAACAAAGAACCTGCAACGGTAGAAGCCGGCAGCCCGGAAATATTTAACTATCCTTTTGTTCATATGACCGGACACGGAAACGTAATTTTTTCGCCCGAAGAAATCGAAAACCTGAGAACTTACCTGCTCGGAGGCGGTTTTTTGCATATCGACGATAATTACGGAATGGATAAATACGTAAGAAGAGAGATAAAAAAACTTTTCCCGGACAATAAACTTATCGAACTGCCTTTTTCTCATCCGATATTTCACCAAAAATACGATTTTCCGAACGGACTGCCGAAAATACACAAACACGACGGCAAACGCCCGCAGGCATTCGGCATTTTTGCGGATAACCGGCTGGTTTTGCTTTACACATACGAATGCGATTTGGGCGACGGCTGGGAAGATACGGAAGTTCATCACGACAGTGAAGTTAAACATTCGGAAGCTCTGAAAGCAGGAGCAAATATCATAATGTATGTTTTTACCGAATAATTAAAAAAAATAATGCTTAATAATTGCCGGTAAATAAATTTATTATATTTTTGCACCCTCAAAATTAAGGAACATAAAAAAATCAGAGAGATGGATTTATTAAAAGCAGTCGAAGCATCATTTGCAAGAGAAATTGACTTTCCCGAATTCGGGCCCGGTGATACTATTACCGTAAGTTACAAAATTAAAGAAGGCGAAAAAGAAAGAATACAAGATTACAGAGGAATCGTAATTCAAAAAAAAGGTGAAGGTATAAGTAAAACTTTTACCGTAAGAAAATCAACCGGAGGAGTGGGTATAGAAAGAATTTTTCCGCTTTACTCTCCTTTTATCGAAAAAATAACTGTAAATAAATACGGAAAAGTAAGAAGAGCAAGGATTTATTACTTAAGAAAACTTACAGGTAAAAAAGCCAGAATTAAAGAGAAAAAAAGATTCTGATAATTCAAAAAATAAAATTATAAAAAAGAGGAGTTTAAATGATTCCTCTTTTTTTACGTAAAAAAATCGCATGACCTGAAAAAAGCCATGCGAAAAAAGTTAAACAAAACCGTAAAGGATTACAATCTTTCCACATCTTTATCTCCTCTTCCCGAAAGATTTATTATAGCCGTCTCGTTTTTATCTTTAAGAAGTTTTACGGCTAATGCCACGGCATGAGCAGATTCAACGGCAGGAATAATTCCTTCTTTTTCAGACAACAGTTTAAACGCCTCTATCGCCTCATCATCGGTAATACCGTGATATTCTACGCGTTTTATTTCTTTAAGATAAGCATGTTCGGGTCCTATACCCGGATAATCCAATCCTGCCGCTATAGAATAAGACCCTGCGGGTTCGCCGTTTTCGTCAACAATACAAAGAGAATCGGCACCCTGAAATACCATACGTTTTCCGAGATTTAAAGTTGCAGCAGTACGTTTGGTATTAAGCCCCTCTCCTGCTCCTTCGGCAGCATATATTTTAACTTCGGTATCAGGCAAAAACTCTTTAAAGAGCCCTATAGCATTAGAACCTCCGCCTATACATGCAAATATCGAATCAGGTAATTTCCCTTCAACTTCAAGAAATTGCTTACGTGCCTCTTTGCCTATAACGCTTTGAAAATAAGAAACCATTGTCGGATACGGATGCGGACCTACCGCAGAACCTAATAAGTAATATGCATCGGGATGCTCTATATAATATCCTAAAGCCGCATCAACAGCATCTTTTAAGGTTCCCTGTCCTTGTTCTATACTTACGACCTCAGCTCCCAGAAGTTCCATTCTGTTAACGTTAAGTGCCTGCCTTTTTACATCTTCGGCTCCCATAAAAACTTTACATTTTATACCGAAAAGCGCTGCAGCCGTAGCTGTTGCCACACCGTGCTGACCGGCACCCGTTTCCGCCAGAATTTGAGTAGCACCCATTCTTTTAGCCAACAAAATCTGACCTATCGTATTATTAATTTTATGTGCCCCGGTATGATTAAGATCTTCTCTTTTAAGATAAATCTTACTGCCCGTATATTCCGAAAGACGTTTTGCATAATACAAAGGCGACGGTCTGCCTACATATGTTTTTAATAAATGAATATATTCTTTTTCAAACTCTTCGGTAAATGCCGTTTCTTTAAAGGATTTATATAAATCTTTTAATTTTCCTTCTAAAACCGGAGGCACGAATGCACCGCCGTATTCTCCGAAATAACCTTCTTTGTTCTCTGTGTATTGTTGTGTGTTTGTTGTCATTTTTTTATTTTTAACAGTTTGTAAATTTAATTTTGATAATGAATTTTAATTGTTTTTTGTCGATTAGAAAATATAAATCCTGCATACCAACGATTTTCCGTTATATTCATCCATATTAAAATGTATTTTTTCATTTATTTTAATTTTAAAAAATTAATACAAAAAAAAGCCGCAGGAGAAAATCCTGCGGCTTTGAATGAGATTAATGTATAACAAAACTATCGCAAAGAGATTTCTCCTTGGGTTAAAATTTTGTTACGCCACCAATTATTTAATTTAAATTTCTTCATTTTTTTCAATTCGTCAGTACAAAGAAAAAACGTTTTTTTTAATTTTCAAAATTTAATTTAAAATTTTACGGAAAAACCTATTCCCAGTATTTCTTTAAATTGAGCACGTTTTCCGGTTGCATCGTTAATACCGTCATCATTTGAATCTAACGGAACTTGAATATCATCGTCATACAAAAGTTGCGTACTTATATTGGCGGTCAGATATTTATTTATTTTCATTCCTAAAAGCACTTCCCAGTTCACGTCAATATTTTGCGGATTATCGGCATAATTCGAGAAAAGTCCCAGTTGTGTTTTTAAATTAACGTTTTTTGCAATATCGCTGTTATATCCTGCTTTTAAATAACCTCCGAACTCACTTCTCACATTATCTCCGGGATCTACTCCGAATGCGCCGGCAGCCGATAAAGCATCATCGGTTACGAATGTCATTTTAGAAGTAACCGGTGCTATAAATACCGATAATTTTTCCGAAGGTCTGTAATCTATTCCCGCGGCAAAAATCCAATATCCGGGAGCCAAAAAAGTTGATATTACGGTAGAATCGTCAGGATAATTAAATCCGTCGGTAAATTGTGTTCTGAAATTGGTTAATACTGCGTAATACAATTTTTCGGCTGCTTTAAGCCCCAGTTTCGAAGAAAAATCAAGTTTATCATCAGTTTTTTGAGTTTCCGCATTATCGCTTTTGCCTTGTCTTAATATACCGTATCCTAAGTTTAATGTGTTATCCCAACTTAATTTATCTTTTTTGTAGTTTGCAAATAAATTTGCGGCACCGTTTAAAGATACTGAATTGATACCTCCCGATGCCCAATTCGTAAAACTGCTTTGTCCGAAAGTTAAAGCGAACATTCCTCCTTTTTTCCAACCGTTTATCGTATCGGTATTAACTTTTTTTAAATCACCTTCTTTTTCGGTTATTTGTGCGGTTAAAAGTCCGACAGAAAAAACTGTAAGTAATACTGAAAATAAAATCTTCTTCATTTTTAACATATTTTTTAGTTTAATTAATTTTAATTATTCTGAATATGAACGTCCATTTGAGGATAAGGAATATTAAGACCTTCTTTGTCAAATGTTTTATAAACGGCTTCATTCATATCAAAAAACACTCCCCAGTAATCTTCGTTTTTAACCCAAACTCTTACAACAAAATTTACCGAACTGTCGGCTAATTCGCTTACTGCCGTAAACGGTTCCGGTTCTTTCAATATTCTGTCGTCGGCTTCTATAAGTTTTCTGATTACAGCTTTTGCTTTATCGACGTCATCTCCGTATGCTATACCGAAAGTCCAATCAACTCTGCGTAATTCTTCTGCCGAATAATTAACCATAGAGCTTGAAGATAATCCTCCGTTCGGAATAATAACAACTTTATTATCAAGTGTTTTTATTATTGTATTAAAAAGCTGTATTTCGGAAACTATACCGGCATATCCTTGAGCTTCTATATAATCGCCGACTTTAAAAGGTTTAAAAATAAGAAGCATTACGCCTCCGGCAAAATTCTGCAAAGTTCCGGACAGAGCCATTCCTACGGCAAGACCGGCAGCTCCTAAAACGGCAATAAACGAAGTCATCTCTATACCTGCCATTCCCATTACGCTTATAACAAGCATTAATTTTAAAAGAATGCTCGTCAAACTTTTTAAAAATGAAGACAGAGAAGGATCCGTATTTTTTTTATCAAGCATTTTAGATATTGCTTTCGTTATAAGTTTGATAATCTGCAAACCTATAACTAAGACTATAATTGCTCCTATTAATTTAGGACCGTATTCTAAAACAAGTTCGGTAAGTTTATCAATGTATTTATCCATTTCTCAGTAAATTTCAAATAATAACTTTTTAAGATTTATTTTTTAACAAATCGCGTATTTCTTCTAATAATTTTTCTTCTTTAGAAGGTTCGGGAGGTGATGCGGGTTTTTCTTCTTCTTTCTTTTTCATGTTATTATATCCTTTTACTATAATAAATATGGCAAATGCCACAATTATAAAAGTTATTACGGTATTAATAAACGCCCCGTAATTAATTGCTATTTCTTTTACTTCCGGAACAAGTATTTTACCTGCGGAATCAGTAACGGCTTTCACGGGTTCTTGTATAACTACTTTTAATTGAGAAAAATCGACTCCCCCCAACAATTTGCCTATCGGAGGCATTATAATATCATTAACCAAAGATTTAACTATGGCACCGAAATATGTAGCCATAATTAAACCTACCGCCATATCTATGACGTTCCCTTTACTTATAAAATCTTTAAATTCTTTTAACATAATAATTAATTTTTGATTTTTAATTTTAAAAAAGATAAGCACGGTATGAAACCGCACTTATCCTATAATTAAATATTAATCAACTGTTCATTTATTTATTTTTGAATGGTAATTTCCACTCTTCTGTTTTTTGCTCTTCCCGCAGCAGTTCTGTTTGAAGCTATAGGATTAGCATCTCCGTGACCTTTGGCAATTAATCTTGATGCGGCAATTCCTTTATTTATAAAATATTGCTTAACGGCATTTGCTCTGTCGTCAGATAATTTCAAATTGCTTTCTTTATTTCCTGTATTATCGGTATATCCGTCAATTGAGAATTTAGTGTGAGGATATTTTTTCATTATTGTAACAATATTATCTAAATCAGGATAAGATTTTGCTTTAATAGTAGATTTACCGGTATCAAACTGAATATTTTTAGCACTGAAACTTATTTCTTTTTCAATTTGTTTTTTTACCTCTTCTTTAAGTTCGGGGCATCCGTTAAGTTTTGCCACACCTGCTTTATCAGGACATGCATCATCTTTGTCGGCAATTCCGTCACCGTCACGATCGGGGCATCCGTTAAGTTCTTTTAAACCTTTTTCGTTAGGGCATGCGTCGTCTTTATCGGCAATTCCGTCACCGTCGCTGTCGGGACATCCGTTAAGTTCTTTTAAACCTTTTTCGTTAGGGCATGCGTCGTCTTTGTCGGCAATTCCGTCACCGTCGCTGTCGGGACATCCGTTAAATTCTGCTATACCTGCAACATTCGGACATGCATCGTCTTTATCAACAATTCCGTCACCGTCGCTGTCGGGACATCCGTTAAATTGTTCTAAACCGAATACGTCAGGGCATGCATCTTTACTGTCACTTATACCGTCACCGTCGCGATCGGCACCTTTTCCGAGTCTTATTTTAATACCGAATGTTGTTTCAAGATAATCATCTAAATCAAAACCGTAGTTATAACCGGTTTGTCCGCTTATTGCAAAATATTCGTTAAGCCATAAATTCAAACCTAATCCGCCGTTAATTACCGGACTCACATCATTATTAACTTGGAATACTCCTCCGTTGGCATATAAATAAGGATCAAACCAATGATCGTCATCCAAGAACAAACTCATAAACCTGAACTGAGCACCCAAATCAGCTTTCCAATAAAAATCATCGATTAAAGGATGATTATAATTATCTATCCTGCCAAAATTCATTGACGTTGCAATATTAACCGGTTTTATAAGATTATAGGCAAGCGTAAAAGTAACCGGGCCGGGATAAAAATTTGCTTCGTTAGATTTGTAAAATGTACTGTTATCGGGACCGAAAAAATCGGTTACCGCCGCATTTACACCAAATGCAAACTTTTTAGTTTCATTTTGTCCGAAACTTATATTAGCAATAAGAGCCAATATAAATACTGTCGAGATTAATTTTTTCATTTTCAAATAATTTTTATGTGTTAAACAATATTTCAAAGATACGACAATTTTTCGGATAAACGAAACGCTTAAGGTAAGCAAAAGGTTAACAAAGCATTAATTTACTTTGCATCAACATGAACGGTAGCAAAAAGTCCCGTTTCATTATTAATATTTCGTTCTATCTTTTCTGCTATGTCATGAGCATCTTTAACCTTCATATTTCCCGGCAGAAAAATATGAAAAGTTATTTCTTTATGATTTACATAATTATGAAACCTGAAATTATGGGCTCTTACATCAAATTTTGCCGTCTTATCGGATATTTTCTTAATTTCCGATATAAGATTCTCGTCACAAGCTTCTCCCAAAACTGCACCGGCTGATTCTTTTATTACAGAATATGCCGAATAAAAAATAAATAAAGAAACAATTATCCCCAAAATACCGTCAATATAAGGAAAATACGGATTGATAAATATTCCTGCCAATATCAATACCGAAGTTATTGCATCGGAACGATGATGCCACCCGTCCGCTTTTAACGATAACATTCCGGTTTTTCGGGCGGTATAAAATGCATATTGTGCCGATAATTCTTTCATTAAAACAGAAATTATTAATACAACAACTGACAATGTTCCGAAAACGGCTTCTTTTTCATGTATCAAAGACTCGACAGATTCTTTTAAAAAATTAAATGCTATTAGTACTAATAACATACCTATAATTAAAGATGTAACTAATTCAGCTCTTCCGTGCCCGAAAGGGTGTCTCTCGTCCGGAGGGTTTGACGATATCTTTGTTCCGGCAATAACAGCAAGCGAACTTACGGAATCCGAAAGAGAATGCCATGCATCACTTATCAAAGCCACAGAACCGGATAATACTCCCGCTTTATATTTTATGATAAAAAGAAAAATATTCACCGCAACGGAAAACCACCCTTCCGAATAAGCAATTTTATCATTACGTTTTTTATGTTCTTTCATTCAAAAACTTTAAAACAAAAATAAGAATCCTTTTCGATAATATTCTCAAAAAATTTTATTTTTGCAAAAACAATGAAACTGCAGCAAACTAATATTACTCGTATTACAAAAAAAATGCTTTTTATATGCATAAAACAACGCGATAACTTTTCTTATTAAAAAAAGTAATATAGTCAGGAATATTTCATTTTATCATTTTATCATTTTCATATTTATTTTTCAAACCTAAAAAATATCAATTATGCTACCTTATGCCGAACCCTATAAAATAAAAATGGTTGAACGTATTTACAGAAGCACTGAAAAAGAACGAAAACAATGGATTAAAGAAGCAAAATATAATTTATTCAAACTTAAAAGCTCTCAAGTTTATATAGATTTGCTTACTGATTCCGGAACAGGTGCAATGTCAGACAAACAATGGGCAGCAATGATGACAGGGGACGAAAGTTATGCAGGAGCTTCATCATACTATAAACTTAAAAATACCGTAAAAAAAATATTCGGTTTCGACTATTTTTTACCGACACATCAAGGCAGAGCAGCCGAAAATGTATTATTCTCGACAATTATAAAAGAAGGAGACATTATTCCGGGCAATTCTCATTTCGACACGACTAAAGGACATATTGAATTCAGAAAAGCTAAAGCTGTAGATTGCACTACCGACGAAGCTTTCGACACTTCTTCAGATTTTCCCTTTAAAGGAAATATTGATTTAAACAAACTTGAAAACACCTTAAAAAAATACCCGAAAGAAAAAATACCGCTCATAATAGTTACAATTACAAATAACTCTTCGGGAGGACAACCGGTATCTCTGCAAAACATGAAAGAAGTAAAAAAACTTGCCGAAAAATACGATATTCCGGTTTTCTTCGACTCCGCACGTTTTGCGGAAAATGCATATTTTATAAAAATAAGAGAAGAAAAATATAAAAACAAAACAATTAAAGAAATTGTAAAAGAAATGTTTTCTTATGCCGACGGTATGACTATGAGCAGTAAAAAAGACGCTATAGTAAACATGGGAGGTTTTATTGCAATGAAAAGCAAAGAATTATTTAAAAAAGCATCCGTTTATAATATTATGTACGAAGGATTTATAACATACGGAGGATTGTCCGGACGAGATATGAACGCAATAGCTCAAGGACTTGAAGAAAATACGGAATTCGAAACACTTGAAGCCAGAATAAAACAAGTTGAGTACCTCGGAATCAAACTTATTGAAGCAGGAATACCCGTACAACGTCCTATAGGAGGACATGCGGTATTCATTGATGCCAAAAAATTTCTCCCCCAAATAAAAAAAGAAGAATATATTGCTCAAACCGTTGCAGTAGAACTTTATATAGTCGGCGGAATAAGAGGAGTAGAAATAGGAACCGTACTTGCCGATCGTGATCCGGTAACAGGAAAAAACAGATATCCGAAATTAGAACTGGTTCGTCTGGCAATACCGAGAAGGACATATACAAACAGTCATATGGATTATGTCGCTGCAGTTTGCAAAAAAATATTCGATACAAGACACGAAGCAAAACGAGGTTTAAAAATAACGTTTGAAGCTCCGATTATGAGACATTTTACGGCAGAATTCGAAAAAATAAAATAACATCAATACTCTGAGTATAAAATAATTACAAACAACAAACAAACATTAACACAGGTATTTTGCATATTTATATTATATTTTCGTAATTTTAATACCTGAAATTATCAAAAACATGCAACTTTTTAACAATGTAATAAGTCTTTGCAAAAGTAACCCGTTTGAAAATAAATAGATGAAATTAAAAAAAACATATTTTGCACTTGTATTTACAATAACAGCACTGTTTCAAACTTTTAACCTGACAGCAAACAATACGGTATTTAAACCGATGGCTTTAACTTTAGATTCCATTGTTACCGAAGATGTATCAACTTGCTACGGAGGAAATAACGGAACTGTTACCGTCTACGTCTCCGGAGGTACAACACCTTACCAATACTCAATTGACGGAGGTGTAACTTACCAATCCTCAAACTATTTCTCCGGACTTACATCAGGAGCATATTCGGTTTATGTAAAAGACTTTTATAACGTTACAGTTTCCGATGTCGTATATATCGACCAACCTGACGAAATAACAATAAATGACATAACAAAAGTTGATGTTACCGGATGCTACGGAGATTCTAACGGAAGCATATCAATTACTGCCTCGGGAGGAACGGGAACATTAGAATACTCAATAGATAACGGTACAAACTATTACGCAAACGGAGGCACATTCACGGGAATACCGGCAGGAAATTATGATATCAAAGTGAAAGATGCAAACAGTTGCGAAAAAGCAGGTTCTCAAATAACGCTTTCTCAACCTCTGGAACTTATTATTACCGAAGAAAAGAAAACCGACGTTACGGGATGTAACGGCGACGACAACGGAATAATAGATATCATTACTACCGGAGGAACCGCACCCGTGGAATACTCTATTGACGGAGGTGCAACATATAATGCCGGCCATTACTTCTCTCCTTTAGCTCCCGGAACATACCAAATCTCAGTAAGAGACAATAACGGGTGTACTGTTGCCGGAAGCACTCTTACAATTACTGAACCCGATGCAGTAGTTATAAACTCAATAAACTATACTGATGTTAACACTTGCTTCGGTGATCATACAGGAACAATTACAATATCAGCATCAGGCGGAACAGGAAGTTTATATTACTCCGTTGACGGAGAAACAAATTATTTCGCAAACGGAGGAAACTTCGATAATCTATATGCCGGAACATATCAAATCTCGGTAAAAGACGATAACGTATGTACAACATACGGAGATACAATAATCATCGGACAACCCGACAAAATAATAATTGACGATGAAGTAAAAACGGACGTTACTACATGCTTCGGAGACTCTACAGGACAAATTACGATTACTGCACACGGAGGAACTTCTCCTTTGGAATACTCGGTTAATTCCGGAACAACATTTCAATCAAGCAACATTTTCAACAATCTGCCTTCAGGCTCATACAGTACCGTTGTAAGAGATGCTAACAATTGTTCCGTTACCGGACAAGACCATCTTATAGAACAACCCGTCTTATTGGAAATTACCGACGTAACAACAACAGACGTATCTACCTGTTACGGAGGAAACGACGGAACAATACACATAGTAACAAACGGCGGAGGAACTCCGGCATACGAATTTTCCGTTGACGGAGGCACAAACTACTCAACATCCAACGACTTTTCCGGACTTACTGCAGGAACATACGATGTTATAGTCAGAGACTCCGAGAATTGCTCCGACACATTCGATACACATACCGTTCAAATATACGAACCCGCACCGCTGGTTATTAACTCCGAAACAGAAAAAGAACCTTCTTGCTACGGAGGTACCGACGGAAGTATTACCGTAAATGCATCAGGCGGTACCGGCCAAATACTGTATTCTTACGACAACGGAAATTCATTCTATACTAATAACATACTTACCGGATTATCGGCAGGTGTCTCTTATACCGTTGCCGTTAAAGATGCACATAATTGCACTACTACAGGAGGCACACACATACTCGGACAACCGGACGAGCTTATAATAGACTCAATTATATCAATTAACGTAAATGATTGCTACGGAGGTTCAAACGGTTCAATAACAATATATGCTCACGGAGGAACATCCCCTCTGCAATATTCCGCTGACGGAGAAGTTACTTACCAAACATCAAACATTTTCTCGGGACTGTCTGCGGGAACATACCAAACTATGGTTAAAGACGATAACGGATGTAAAAAAGTCGGAGATTTGGTTCATATTACACAACCGGACATACTGGAAGTATCATACCAATCTAAAAAAGACATTATCGGATGCAAAGGAGACTTAAACGGAGAAATACACATAGACTACCTCGGAGGAACCGCACCCGTGGAATACTCTATTGACGGAGGTGCAACATTCTTCGCAAACAACGGAGACTTTACTAATCTGCCGGCAGGCAATTACGACATAATAATACAAGATGCTAATAACTGTATGGCAACGGGAGACCCTGTAACCATTACCGAACCCGACTCTCTTATACTTACATTGGCGGAAAAACAAGACGTAAAATGTTACGGAGAAGCAAGCGGATATATCAACCTTACGGCAACGGGAGGACAAAGTCCGTGGTATTTCTCAATAGATAACGGTAATACATACAGTTCGGGATCTTTTTTTAACGGACTAACAATCGGAACTTACAATACTTATATTAAAGATGCATACGACTGTATTCAACCCGGACCCGTAGTAACAATAAACCAACCGGATTCATTATCCGTAGATTCTGTCGTAAAACAAAACATCGAAGGATGTTACGGAGACAACGACGGAAGCATTACCGTATATGTTTCCGGAGGAGTATTAAATTATATGTACTCCATAGACCAAGGCAATTCTTATTACGACAACGGCGGTACTTTCACTAACCTGCCGCCCGGAAATTACTACATAACAATATATGATGCAAATACATGCAGAGCTTCATGGCTGACAAATACGGCAGAATGGGACACCGTTACAATAAGTCAACCTCCGAAAATAAAAATAACGGATATACAAACAACAAATGTTTCTTGCTACGGAAACAACGACGGGGTAATTGAAATTTCCGCACAAGGAGGAACAGGTACAATACACTACTCAATTGACGGAGGTGTATCATATCCGGACATTACGGGAACATTCGATAATCTCTCGCCCGGAAATTACTCGGCAAAAGTAATTGACGATAACAATTGCACAAGCAGCACTTACGATATTGCAATATACGAACCCGACAGCATGTATATTACGAGTGTTATCGTCGAAGACGAACAATGCGTAGGATCCGGCGACGGTAAAATAACAATAAACACTACAGGCGGAACATATCCTTTCGAATTTTCGGTTGACGGAATTAACTGGACAGACAATAAAACTATCGAAAATCTTTCTCCCGGAACATACACACCGCAAGTCAGAGATGCAAATAACTGCTTCGATATAACTTCCCAAGTAACTGTCGGCTCCCCGGAAGACCCGTCTTTATTTAACGTAAGCGATTCCGTAGGATGCAGCCCTTTTACCGTACAATTTACCAGAACAACACCCGGAACAACATATTTATGGGATTTCGGAGACGGAGAAACTGCTACACAAAACGAACCCGAACACACGTTTGTAAATACAAGTTTAAATCCTATAGATTATATCGTTACGGCATACTCGGTTTCTCCGAATAACTGTCTCGATACCGCTCAAAAAACAATAACCGTATATCCGCGCCCGCTGCTCGACTTTACGGCAACTCCGCCCGTTGCATATTATCCGGATTCGGAAATTGACATAATTAACTACAGCCCGTCCGGATATACAAATTATTATTGGGATTTCGGAGACGGAAACACATCATTGCTCGAACAACCCGGTTCTCACACATACAACGATTGCGGAAATTACGAGATAAGCCTTTCTGCCGATAACACATGGTGCTCCGATACAATCCGGAAAAATATTACAATTACCGCCATGCAACCGGAAGCTTTATTTGCGGTTGACACAACACAATCATGTGTACCGGTTACAATATCATTCGAAAACCAATCGATGTTTATTGATACGTTTGAATGGAACATAAGCAACGGAGACATTATCTACGATAACAATTTCTCATACACTTTCGATACCCCCGGAACTTACACCGTAAGTCTTAATGTTCAAGGTTACTGCAATACATCCGACATGCAAGACACTGTTATTCACGTATATCAAAGCCCTTCGGTTAATTTCGAAGTTATGCCGGATACGGTTATGCTTCCCGACCAGCCGGTTCACTGCTATAATCTGAGTTCCGAAGACAGCGAATTATTTTATTGGGAATTCGGAGACGGAGGTACATCCGAAGACGAAAATCCGGTCTATTTTTATACCGAACCAGGAACATACGACATAAAATTAACGGTAATATCAGAAAACAAATGCGTAGATTCTTTAACCCTTACTTCCGAGGTTATCGTTTTACCTGAAGGAAACATTGAATTTCCGAACGCCTTTACCCCTGACGGAAACGGAGACAACGACATATTTGCTCCGGCTGTATATACCTCGGTTAAAACATTCGAAATGTATATATACAACCGATGGGGAGAAGAAGTTTTTCATACAACTGACATTAACGAAGGATGGAACGGATATTTTGAAGGAAGTTTGGCTCCTCAAGATGTTTACGTATGGCGTGCAAGCGGAATATTCCTTAACGGAACGCCTTTCGAAATTGCAGGCAGCGTAACATTATTAAGATAAATATAAGATAAATAAGTTATTAGGTTTACTTTAATTATGAAAATAAGAAAACCTTTCGTTGCCGGAAAGTTTTATCCTTCGGATAAAAACGAACTCAAAAACTTAATCTCTAAAATAAGAGAAACGGAACTCGACTTAATAAAATTAAACTTATCCGAAAATAAAATCATCGGAGGTATTGTTCCGCATGCAGGTTATGTATATTCGGCATATCAGGCAATTCATTTTTTCGAAATACTCAGAGCTTCTAAACAAAAATTCGACACCTTTATAATAATAAATCCCGACCATAACGGATACGGAAACGAAATAAACCTCGACACAAACGATGCTTGGCAAACACCACTCGGAACTGTGGAAACGGATACCGAAATAACCGAACTTCTGAATTTCGAAAGATCCGAAGAAGCCCATAAATACGAACATTCGGGAGAAGTAATATTACCGCTTTTACAATATTTTACCGATTACGATTTCAAAATAGTGCCGATAACCGTTTCCAATCAAAATTATTATAACGCACAAATTATCGCAAACAATATTAACTCTGCAAAACTGAAAACCAATCGAAAAATCTGTATTTTGGCATCTACGGACTTTTCTCATTACGTAAATCCCGAATACGGCAAAAAACAAGACACAAAAGCATTTAACGAAATATTTAATTTTAATGCAGAACAACTTATCAAAACCGTAAAACAAGAAAAAATAAGTATGTGCGGATACGGTCCGGTTGCCGGTTTACTCGAATATGCAAAAATCGTTTCTGAAAAGCCCGAAATAAAACTGCTCAAATACGGTAACTCGGGAGAAGCTTATCCTTCGGATAAAGTCGTTGATTACGCTTCGTTTTTAATTTACGAATAAAAAATTTACTTTTGCAATATGCAAAAACTCAATCTGCCGCAAGCCGACCTGAAAATAACTACCGAAAACGGAAAAACAAAAATCTTCGACATTATAAGAAAAAAATATGTCGTTCTAACCCCCGAAGAACAAGTGCGACAAGAATTTATACATTATCTTATAAACAAAAAAAACTATCCGAAAGGTTTGCTTGCCGTAGAAAAAAAACTGAAAATATACAATCTGGAAAAAAGAACGGACATAGTTTTATATAACACCTCCGGCAATCCTGCCGTAATAATCGAATGTAAAGCTCCGTCCGTAAACATAAGTCAAAAAACTTTCGACCAAATAGCAAGATACAATATGAACTTTAAAGCCGAATATCTTATTGTTACAAACGGAATTAAACATTATTGCTGCAAACCGGACTATAAAAACAAAACATACGGTTTCCTGAAAGAAATCCCTGATTTTGAACAAATAACAAACAATAAGACATAAAAAACCGCAAATCCAAATTTCAAGTTTCAAATTTCAAATTTCAAATTTCAAGTTTCAAACATCAAAAAATATGAAAATAAAAGAAATTACCGACTACCTCGAAAAAGTTGCACCACTCTCATTACAAGAAAATTACGACAATGCCGGACTTATAACCGGGAATAAAGACGAAGAACTCTCCGGAGTATTAATTACACTGGATACAACACCCGAAGTAATAAAAGAAGCAGTCGAAAAAAACGCAAATCTCGTCATATCGCATCACCCCGTAATATTTAGAGGACTGAAAAAAATAACCGGAAAAAACTACGTTGAAAAAACAATAATAGAAGCAATAAAAAACAACATCGCAATATATGCCGCACATACCAATTTAGATAATGTTTCGGAAGGTGTAAACGCAATACTTTGCAAAAAACTCGGACTGAAAAACTGTAAACCGCTGATGCCTTCCGAAAATATACTCAAAAAACTCGTAACATTTATACCCGAAGAACACCTCGAAAAAGTAAGTACCGAAATATTCGAAGCCGGAGCAGGACATATAGGAAACTACGATAATTGCGGTTTTAATGCCGAAGGCATCGGAACATTCAAAGCAGGATCCGGCACAAACCCGTTTGTCGGAGAAAAAGGAAAAATTCACAAAGAACCCGAAATACGATTCGAAACAATATTCCCCGCATACCTGCAAAACAAAATACTGAACGCACTTTTCGATGCACACCCCTACGAAGAAGTTGCTTACGACATATATACACTCGACAATACTTTCGAAAAAACGGGTGCCGGAATGCTCGGCGAACTCGAAACGGAAATATCGGAAACAGAATTTCTCGAAAAGATAAAAACAACACTTAAAACCGGAGTAATACGCCACACGCGATTACTCGAAAAACCGATAAAAAAAGTCGCCCTGTGCGGAGGAAGCGGCAGTTTTCTGCTTAAAAACGCAATCGGGCAAAATGCCGACATATTTATAAGCTCGGACTTTAAATACCACGAATTTTTTGACGCCGACGATAAAATAATAATTGCCGATGCAGGACATTTCGAAACAGAACAATTTACAAAAGATTTAATTTTTGATATACTTACGAAAAAATTTAATAACTTTGCGTGCTTTTTATCGGAAATTAATACAAATCCCGTTAACTATTTATAATTATGGCAGATACAATAAACCAAACAGAAGAGCAAAAACTCAGATTATTGTTTCAACTACAAACAATAGACTCTAAAATTGACGAAATAAGAACTTTAAGAGGCGAACTTCCTTTGCAAATAAAAGATTTGGAAGACGAAATAATAGGTCTCGAAACAAGAACAAGTAAAATAAAAAACGAAATCGAAACCTTTACCGAAGAACTTAACAACTACAAAAATAAAATCGTAGAATCCGAAGAAAAGGTAAAAAAATACGAAAAACAACAAATGACGGTAAAAAACAACCGTGAATTTGATTCGCTTAACAAAGAAATAGAATTTCAAAAACTCGAAATAGAACTCAGCGAAAAACGCATAAAAGAATACAAAGAAAAAATAAAAGAACAAAAAGAAAGAATTAAAGAAATTAAAGAAATAATAAAAGAGAAAAAAGCCGAACTCAAAGAAAAAAAAGAAGAACTCGACGACATTACCGGCGAAACAAAAGTTGAAGAAGAAAAACTTTTAAAAGAATCCGAAAAAATTAAAGAACAAATAGAAGAACGACTCATAAAAGCATATACCAGAATAAGAAACAACGTTAAAAACGGTATTGCGGTAGCAATGATAGACAGAGGAGCATGCGGAGGTTGCCATAACAAAATTCCGCCGCAAAGACAACTCGATATCGCAAACAGAAAAAAAATAATAGTTTGCGAACATTGCGGAAGAATACTTATAGACCCGCTTTTTGCAGACGAAATTAACTGAAGTTATTATCAATTTACTATCAAAAACCCGAAGACTGCTTAAGATTTTCGGGTTTATTTTTACAAAAACACAAAATGCTTTCACGAAAAATACTCCTTGTAATTTTAATATTTGCAAACTTCAATATATTCTCGCAAAAAAAATCGCCGGAAAAACCGCGACTCATAGTTACCGTATTCATTGAAGGAATGCGCAGCGACTATTTATACAAATATTGGAACATGTTCTCCGACGACGGATTTAAAAAACTCGTCCGCAAAGGGAAATACTACGAAAATGCCGGATACGACTACCTCTACACAAAATCGTCTTCGGGATACGCAACAACAGTAACCGGAGCAAACCCCTCACAACACGGCATCGTAGGAGACTATTGGTATAAAAGACTCACAAACACAAAAGAATACTGCGTTAAAGACAAAAACGTTTCAATTGTGGGAACAGACAACTTCAACGAAGGATGCTCGCCGGCATCCCTCCTGTGTTCCACTTTTTCCGACGAACTGCGACTTTCGAACTTTAAACAATCTAAAGTAATAAGCATATCTATGAAAGACTACGCCGCCGTTTTGCCCGGCGGACATCTCGCTTCAGCATGTTACTGGGCGGATAAAGAAAATGCAAAATGGATTTCAAGCAACTATTATTTTAAAGACATCCCTAAATGGGTAAAACGATTTAACGAAAAAAAATTTCCCGATATATACCTTGCAAAAACATGGAATACATATTATCCTTCCGAAAAATATAAAAACAGCATCGGCGACGACAACTCTTTCGAAATAGGTTTTATAGGCGGGCAACATACATTCCCTTACGAACTACGCAACTTAAAAGGCACGGCATACGACATCCTTTCTTCCGTCCCTTTCGGGAATACTTACACAAAAGATTTTGCCGTTTCGGCAATAGTAAACGAAGACCTCGGAAAAGACGAATATTGCGATTATCTTAACATATCTTTTTCGGCAACGGAAAACATAACAGACAAATTCGGAATACGTTCAACCGAATTGGAAGACGCATACGTGCGCCTCGACAGAGATTTGGCTCATCTCATAAGTTTTATAGACGATTTTGTCGGTCTCGAAAATACGGTTATAATCCTAACCTCCGACAGAGGAGCTTCCGACTCTCCGCGCTTTTTAAGAGAAATAAACATGCCCGGAGGATTCTTTAAAGACAAAAATGCCGAAACACTGCTAAACAGTTTTCTCCGCGCCGTTTACAACGAAACAAAACTTGTGGAATATTTCGACGGAAGTTATCTTTATCTTAACCGTAACAAAATAGAAGACTTAAAACTGAATTTAACCGAAATTCAAAATAAAACGGCTGATTTTATAATAAATTTTAAAGGTGTGGCAAACGCTCTTTCGGCTTTCAATCTCGAAAGCCGAAACTATACCTCCGGCATGCAAATGAGAGCTCAAAACAGCTACCATAAAAAACGTTCGGGAGATATTTCGGTAATACTCGAACCCGGGTACGTTCCCGGAAGCGACAGATTCTACGGTTCGGGGTACAAACATTTTACTCAAGTCCCTCTCATATTTTACGGATGGAAAATTAAAGCCGGAAAAGTGGAAACCGAAGTCTCAATGACCGACATAGCCCCTACCCTTGCTCGTTTCCTTAAAATAGAATGTCCGAATGCTTCAACCGGAAAAATTTTACCCGGAATTTCAGACTGAAAAATTAAGAAAACATCAACTCGACAAGTGCCGTAATATCATCGGAAGATAATTTGTAATTATTTCCCGATACCTTATTTTGCCGCATAACATGTATTATTTTCGATTTATCTTTTTCCGAAAAACCTTCGGTTTTTAAACTTACCGGAGATTTTATCGACAAGAAAAAATCCTCCGTCAACGTTATAAAATGCTCAATATTTTCCGTATCAAATAATAAAGACGCCAATCTTTTTAACCTTTCCGGAATACGATTTTTTTGCAACCTAAACCATGCGGGATAAACAATCGACAATGAGGCACCGTGCGGCATATCGTAAAGCACCGACAAAACATGAGCGGCGGAATGCACGCCCCAATCACCGCCTTCTTTGCCGTATGAAGTAATACCGCTTAACGCACATGCCGATTGCAACATAATATTAGCCCTGTATTCGTAATTTTCCGGTTCTTTTAATACAAGCGGAGCATAATGTACTGCTTCTTTTATTATCGACACGGCAAACCTGTCGGCAAGAGAAGAATCTCCGCCTCCGAAAAAATTCTCGAAAGCATGAGCAATAATATCAACAATACCGTATGCCGTATAATCTGCGGGAACACTGTAAGTAAATTCAGGATTTAAAAAAGAATGTTTAGGATAAGATAAAGGAGGATAGCCGAAACCGAGTTTTTCTTTAGTTTCAGAATTTTGAATAACAGAAAAAGCATTCATCTCGCTGCCGGTAGCAGCCAAAGTTAAAACCGTAATTAAAGGAATTGCTTTCGAAGGTTTTTTTTTGTATTTTACCACATCCCAAACGGGTAACCTTTCGGGGATACACAACGAAACAGCTTTGGCTGTGTCCGTAACGCTTCCTCCTCCCAATGCCAATATTACTTCTATATCGTTATTTATACCTTCGGTATAAGCCGCTTCTACGTCTTCTGTCGAAGGATTCGGATTTATGCCGGAATATTCAAACACGAAAAAACCGTTTTCGTCCAATAAATCTCTTATCTTTTGATAATAACCGTATTTTACCGCCGAACCTTTTCCGTATAAAAACAATACTCTTTTACCGTATCGGGAAATAACTCCCGGCAGGTCTTTCAAAATATCTTTTCCGAAATGTAAAACTACCGGATTATTAATCGTAAATTGATTTTTCATTATTTCTTTATTTTATTGTAAAAATCAAATAATGCAACCGCCGTTGCCGTAGCTGCATTTATGGAAGTATTAACACCGTTTGCCGGCAAATGAACGGATATGTCCGAGATTTTTATCAACTCCTCCGACACACCGAACTTCTCCGAACCCGCAATCAGACACAAAGGCGTAACGGGCTTAAATTCTGTATAATCAATGCTCATGTTTGTTTTATCCAAAACAACAAAATATTTATCTTTCTTTAAAGCCGATACTTCATCAAAACTGTTTAATATCTGATAAGGAACATATTTTAAAGTAGATCTTGACTTCTTATTCAGAAGTTTAAAATTAAAATCTTTACCGATGTTATACAGATATACTTTTTCAAGTCGTAAAGCATCCGCCAATCTGAAAATCATACCTAAATTCCCGGGGTTTTTAATACCGTCGGTAAGCACGCTTACGGGTATTCGTTGCGATTTTATTCCGGCTGTACGTTGCGAAGTATCCGAAACAATGTCTTCATAATTTAATTGTCGTTCTTCAAGCATTGTGTTTTTTTGATAAACATAAAAAAAGCAGCCGTAAAAAGACTGCTTATTAAAATTTTAAATATATATTTTATTATTGGTTTTTAACAAGTCTGATACCTGCAAGTCCTTCGTTACTGCTTTTATCTAGATTAAATCTTCGGCTGTTGCGCAATACGTCCGGACGGCACATGTAATTACCTCCGCGGCAAACTTTACTTATTCCGGATACCGGTCCGGTAGGATTTTCGGAAGGAGAAACTTTGTAATAATTAGGTTCATACCAGTCATAACACCATTCCATTGCATTACCGGTCATATCGTAAAGACCGAGTTCGTTAGGTTTTTTTTGCCCTACTTCATGAGAGGTATTCCCCGAGTTATTAATATACCATGCTACTTCGTCCAAATCGTTAGAACCGCTGAAAGCATATGCTTTTGATTTAATCCCGCCTTTTGCCGCATATTCCCACTCGGCTTCCGTCGGTAAACGATAACCGTTTGCTTCGGGAATTAATACTGCCGTAAATCTGCTGCTGTCTCTTTTTAAATCATAACATTTTTCCAAACGACTTGCTCTGCTCAGCCAATTGCAATACATAACGGCTTCTTCCCAAGTAATATTATTAATAGGTGCCATAGGTTCGCCGTCGGGTAATTTTTGACCCGTTACGCGGCAAAATTTAGCATAATCGGCAACGGTAACTTCATATTTCGACATAAAAAACGAATTCAATGTTACTTTATGCTCGGGTCTTTCATCCGCATTGGCGCTGTAATCGTTACCCATATAAAATTCTCCGCCTTCTACCAATATCATTTCGGGTCCCAAATCTTGTGCTTTTCCTAAATTAAAAACCAACAAAAAAGCAATTAATGATGTTAAAATTCTCATAGTATAAAATATTAGAGTTTAAAAATTTTTTATTTTTATAAGATACAAATTTAATTTATTAATTTTAAAAAATAAAATAATTTATTTAAAAATATTCTTTCAACAGCTTGTCGAAATATTCTATGGTCTTAATAAGACCTTCTCTCGGTGATACGGAAGGTTGCCATTTCAAAACCTCTTTTGCCAACGAAATATCCGGTTTTCGTTGCAACGGATCATCTTCGGGTAAAGGCAAAAATACAAGTTTTGATTTTGAGCCCGTAAGTTCCGTAATTAATCCGGCTAATTCTATAATGGTAAACTCTTCCGGATTACCTATATTTACAGGTCCGTAAAAATCATCCGGCGTATAATTCATTAAACGGTCAAAACCGTATATTAAATCGTCTATATACTGAAAACTTCTTGTTTGACTTCCGTCTCCGTATATGGTAATATCTTTATTTCGCAATGCTTGAACTATAAAATTGGAAACCACTCTGCCGTCATCCGGATGCATATTCGGTCCGTAAGTATTAAATATGCGTGCAATTTTAATTTTTACTTTATTTTGTCTTTGATAATTTACGAATAGTGTTTCCGCAACTCGTTTTCCTTCGTCATAGCACGAACGCGCCCCGAGAGGATTTACGTTCCCCCGATATGATTCGGGTTGAGGATGTATTTCCGGATCTCCGTAAACCTCGCTTGTAGATGCCTGCAAGATTTTTGCATTCACGCGCTTTGCCAAACCCAGCATGTTTATCGCTCCCATCACGGAAGTTTTTACGGTTTTTATGGCATTATACTGATAATGAACGGGAGATGCCGGACAAGCCAAATTATAAACTTCGTCAACTTCCGCAAAATAAGGCATGGTAACATCATGCCTTACAAGTTCAAAATAAGGATTATCAAGTAATTCGATAATATTTCTTTTATTTCCGGTAAAAAAATTATCGAGGGCTATAACTTCGTTACCTTCGTCCAAAAGTTTTTTACATAAATGAGAACCTATAAATCCGGCTCCTCCCGTTACTAATATTCTTTTCATTCCGTATAATTTTATCTTCCTATCCCGAAATAATCAAAACCGTTTTCTTTCATTTCCGCCGGGTCATAAATATTACGTCCGTCAAATACAACTTTCACACGCATTAATTCTTCCATTTTTTTATAATCAGGCACTCTGAACTCATTCCATTCGGTTACCAAAAGCAAAGCATCGGCATCTTTCAAAGTTTCATACTTATTTTTTGCATATTCGATACTGTCGCCCAATATCCTTTTTGCTTCTTCGATTGCAACCGGATCGTATGCAACTACTTTCGCACCCGCATTAAGTAATTTTCTTATCAATACCAAAGACGGTGCCTCTCTCATATCATCGGTATTAGGCTTAAACGATAATCCCCAAATTGCAACCTTTTTATCTTTAAGAGCTCCTTTAAAATATGCATATAGTTTATTATATAAAACCGATTTTTGCCTTTCGTTAACATTCTCTACGGCTTTTAATATTTCCAAAGAATAATTATTTTCTTCGGCTGTTTTTATTAATGCCTTAACATCTTTCGGAAAACAAGAACCTCCGTATCCGGTTCCGGCATAAATAAATTTATTGCCTATTCGGCTGTCCGAACCTATACCTTTTCTTACGTTAGTTACGTCGGCACCCACTATTTCGCATAAATTGGCAATATCGTTCATAAAACTTATTTTAGCGGCAAGCATGGCATTTGCGGCATACTTAGTCATCTCTGCCGAAGGAATATCCATAAAAATAACAGGATGTCCGTTCAATACAAACGGTTTGTATAAACGTTTTATTATTTTTTCGGCTTTTTCGGATTCTACGCCTACCACAATTCTGTCGGGTTTCATAAAATCCTGAACGGCACTTCCCTCTTTTAAAAATTCAGGATTTGATGCAACATCGAAATCGATATCCAAATTTCGTTTCTTTAATTCGTCGGCAATAACTTTCTTAACTTTTTTTGCCGTTCCTATCGGCACGGTGCTTTTTGTTACAAACACCAAATAATCCGTCATGTTTTGCCCTACTTCTTTTGCAACCTGCAATACATAAGACAAATCAGCACTGCCGTCTTCGTCCGGAGGTGTTCCCACTGCGGAAAAAACAACTTCCGTTCCGTCCAAATCGGAAGCTAAATCCGTAGAAAATTTAAGCCTTCCGGATTTTACGTTTTTCTTAATCATCTTTTCCAAACCGGGTTCGTAAATAGGAACTATACCCTCATTCAACTTTTTTATTTTATCGGCATCAATATCAATACAGGTTACATTAATTCCGGCTTCCGCAAAACATGTTCCGGATACCAAACCGACATAACCCGTTCCTACCATTGTTATTTTCATAATTTTTTTATTAAATTTAGATATCTGCAAAAATATGAAGCGCAAAGATAAATCTTATTTTACAGTTTTAAGATTTTTTCTTGACGGAAATGTAAAAAAACAAATTAAAATATATCTAAAGTCTTTGAATTATAAAATTAAAAGTTATTTTTGCGGCTCAAAATTCATATTAAGCAATATAATGTCTAATTTAATAATTTTTTAAAACAAAATTAAAATGAGTGAAAAAACAAAAGAAAACGAAAAAACAGTAAATGAAGTTTCCGAAGAAGTAAAAACGGAAGAAACGCAAAACAAAACAGAAGAAATAAAAAACGAAGAAACCAAAGAAGCTGAAAACGAAAAAGTCAGCGAAATCAAGACCGAAGACGAAGTAAAAGAAGAATTACCTGCGGAAAAAGAAAAAAGCTTTATCGAACCCGAAAACGTATCAACATTAGATTTTGACTGGGATTCGGCTTCATCTGAAACAGACGAATATTCCGAAGACCAAAGAACGGAATTAAAAGATATGTATTCCAAAACTTTATCTGTCATCTCTGAAAAAGAAGTACTCGACGGAACAGTTATAGCAATGACGGATAAAGACGTTGTTGTAAACATAGGATACAAATCGGACGGAGTAATCAGCAAAAACGAATTCAGATATAATCCCGACCTGAAAATCGGAGACACCGTTGAGGTTTACATCGAATCAATGGAAGACAAAACCGGTCAGTTGGTTCTTTCTCACAAAAAAGCCAGAACTCTGCGTTCTTGGGAAAGAGTTAACGCCGCTCTCGAAAACGACGAAATCATTAACGGATATATTAAATGCAGAACCAAAGGCGGTATGATAGTTGACGTATTCGGTATTGAAGCATTCCTGCCCGGTTCGCAAATCGACGTTAAACCAATCAGAGATTACGACGCATACGTCGGTAAAACAATGGAGTTTAAAGTCGTTAAAATAAACAAAGAATTTAAAAACGTAGTAGTTTCTCACAAAGCGCTTATCGAAGCCGAACTCGAAGAACAAAAAGCCAAAATTATCGAACAACTCGAAAAAGGACAAGTTCTCGAAGGAACAGTCAAAAACATTACTTCATACGGAGTATTTATCGACCTCGGAGGCGTTGACGGATTAATCCACATTACAGACCTCTCTTGGGGAAGAGTTAACCACCCCGAAGAAGTTGTGGAATTAGACCAAAAATTAAACGTAGTTATTCTCGACTTCGACGAAAGCAAAAAACGTATTGCTCTCGGATTAAAACAACTTCAAGATCATCCTTGGGATTCTTTGGACCCCGATTTAAAACCGGGCGACAAAGTAAAAGGAAAAGTAGTTGTTATAGCAGATTACGGTGCATTTATTGAAATTAAACCCGGAGTGGAAGGACTTATTCACGTATCCGAAATGTCTTGGTCGCAACATTTAAGAACCGCACAAGACTTCTTTAAAATCGGAGACATTGTAGAAGCCCAAATTCTTACTCTCGAAAGAGAAGAAAGAAAAATGTCTCTCGGCATAAAACAACTTAAACCCGACCCGTGGGAAAATATCGAAGAAAAATACCCGGTAGGTTCAAAACACACCGCTAAAGTTAAAAACTTTACAAATTTCGGGATTTTTGTGGAATTGGAAGAAGGAGTGGACGGTTTAATTCATATTTCCGACTTATCTTGGACTAAAAAAATAAAACACCCTGCCGAATTTACCGAAATTGATGCCGATATAGACGTTGTAGTTCTGGAAATTGACAAAGAAAACAGAAGATTAAGTCTCGGACACAAACAATTGGAAGAAAATCCATGGGATGTTTTCGAAACATTATTTGAAATAGACAGCGAACACGAAGGCACAATAATTAAAATAGGAAACAGAGAAGCTCTTATTGCCTTACCCTACGGAGTAGAAGCCGTATGCCCGGTAAATCACTTAAAAAAAGAAGACGGAAGCATGCCGGCTGAAGACGAAAAAATTAAGGTTAAAGTAATAGACTTCCACAAAGACGCTAAAAAAATCGTTGTTTCACACTTAAGAACATATAAAGAAAGAAGCAAAACCGCCAAGACAAAAACTAACTATCAAAGCGATATGGAAAAAACAACTCTCGGCGACATAAGCAGTCTTTCCGAATTAAAAGATAAACTCAGCAACGATTCTAAAAAAGAAAAAAAGAAAGCAACAGCTAAAAAAACAGAAGAAGTAAAAGAAGATAAAAAAAGCAAAGCAAAAAAAGAAACAACTTCCGAAAACAAAAAAGAAGAAGAGGAAGACAAAAAAGAAGATGACAAATAAACTCTATTAACGAATGAAAGATTTTTATCTTTCATTCGTTTTTTGTATTTTTACCCTCATATTTTATTAAGCTGTAATCATGGAAAAAAAATATGACGTAATAAAAAAGGATAATCACACCGTAATACAAGTATTGGCTAAAAAGCTCGATACAAGTATTGCCCCTTCCTTTAAATCGGAATTAGTTATGATTGCCGGAAACGGCGAAAAAAATATCATCATTGATTTAAGCAATACGGAATATTGCGATTCTTCCGGTTTAAGCTCCATATTGGTGGCAAACAGACTATGTAAAAACGCAAAAGGAAAATTTATTTTGTCCGGACTGCAAAATGCGGTAGAACGTTTAATAACTATATCACAATTAGATTCCGTTTTGGAAATAGAAGATACTCTCGAAAAAGCGGAACAAAAAATAAACGGTGAAAATTAATGTCTTTTGAAATTACTGTTTTAGGCAGCAGTTCTGCCTTACCGTCATACAAAAAATTCCCTTCCGCTCATGTAGTAAATATGCATGAGCGTTTTTTTTTAATTGATTGCGGCGAAGGAACTCAAATCAGAATAAGACAATACAAAATAAAAGCATCAAAAATAAATCATATTTTCATTTCTCATCTTCACGGCGACCACTTTTTCGGTATATTCGGACTAATCTCATCTTTCAACTTACTCGGAAGAAAAAACGATTTACACATATACTCTCCGGGAGATTTGGAAAAAATGGTTTATACCGTAATAAAAAAAGCCGAATTAAACTTCAACCTGTTTTTTCACAGAATAAAAACAAACCGTAAAACGGTAATTTACGAAACAAAAAGCATAAAAATAAGCTGTTTTCCGCTTAACCACCGAATCGAAACATACGGATACCTGTTTGAAGAAAAACAAAAAGAAAAAAACATCCGCAAAGAAGCAATAAGCAAATACAAACTGAGCATTCCGGACATATTAAAAATAAAACGAGGCGAAAACCACACTACGCCGGAAGGCAAAACAATACAAAACAAAGATTTAACCCTGCCGCCTCCGAAAGCACGTTCATACGCATACTGCTCCGATACGGCTTATTACCCCGAAATAATACCTTATATAAAAGGTGTCGACTTACTGTATCACGAAGCCACATTTACCGAAGACATGAAAGAAACAGCCGAAAAAACAATGCATTCAACGGCGGCACAAGCGGCAAAAATCGCAAAAGAAGCAAATGCCGGGCAACTTATTACCGGACATTTCTCGTCGAGATACAAAAATTACGACATACTGCTTAACGAAGCAAAAAACATATTCGAAAATACCGTAATTGCCGAAGACGGATTAAAAATTACAATACCGGTAAAACAAATCCGGTAATAATTTATACTTTTACCTTTCGTAATAATTTTAACAAAAACAATTTAAAAATGAAAAAAATAATATTAACAACAAGCGTTATTTTTATCGCCATTGCCTTATCGGCACAAGTAAAACCGGATAAAGCCGTTTTTAAAGA
>JAADDR010000202.1 GCA_013153865.1 Chlorobiota bacterium
CAATTATTCGCAAATAACAGGAAATTGAAAGTTAAAGGTGTTAAAGTTCAAAGCATTACGACACAATTTGCATAAAATACCAGAACCTAAACTTGTGATGCAAAAAGTAAGCAAAATGCCGGTTAAATTTTTTACTTTTATCTTCGAATAATTTATGAATTTTTCGGGTTAAGATACTTTTGTGTCCTTCTTTTTTATTTTATAATTTAGTTTATAACAGAGATAAAAAACAGTAAACCCTGCGGGTTTCAAAAATTCGCAGGGTTTAAATTAATATCGGATTTTAATTAAAACGGATATTTGTTTTCTTCAATCACTTTATCGGCTATTTTACGTCTTGCGGCAATTACGTTTATTCCGTCAATTTTGGTAAAACGCTTCATTCCCGTCAGCATACCCATTTTTTCGTTGCCTTCGGCAAATGAATTAATTGCATCGTCGCCGAATTTTTTAATTTTTGCGGCGGCATCATATACATAAACATCCAGCATTAATTTTTGTAACTCAACTTTGTCGGCACCTTTCATGTGTTCGAGTTTTTCTACTCTGAGCATAAACGATTCGGCGGCATAAGTAAGCATAAGCATATCGGCAGCGGCAAACAAGAGTTCCTGTTCGTTTTGCAATTTATCCTGATATTTCTGTGCCGCGGCACCGGCAACCATCAAAATTGCTTTTTTAAAATTTTTGATTGCTTTCTTTTTAAGCTCGAAATAATCTTGTGTTGTATCGCCGAAATCGGGTATTCCCATTAATTCTTCGGCAACGGCTTTGGCAGGACCCAAAACATCAAGTTCGCCTTTAAAAGCACGTTTAAGAAGTTCGCCTACCATTACCATACGGTTTATTTCGTTGGTTCCTTCAAAAATACGGTTAATACGCGAATCTCTGTATGCTCTTTCAACGGGTGTTTCGGCGGAATATCCCATACCTCCGTATATTTGAACACCTTCGTCAACCACGTAATCCAAAATTTCGGAACCGAGAACTTTTGCTATTGATGCTTCGATGGCAAATTGTCTTAAACCTTCCAATGCCGCTTTTCCTTTATCCATACCTCCGGCAATGTATCCGTCAATGGCATCGTCGATATTTTGGCTGATACGATAGCCCATTGATTCGCCGGCAAATGTTTGTATTGTCATTTCGGCTAATTTGTGTTTGATGGCGCCGAATTGAGCAATAGGCGTTTTGAATTGTTTTCTTTCATTCGCATATTGAACGGCATAAGTAATAATTCCTTTTGCGGCACCTATTGTAGCCACTCCGAGTTTTAATCTTCCGAGGTTAAGGATATTCAAAGCGATTTTAAAACCTTCGTTTCTTTCTCCGAGAAGATTTTCGACCGGAACTTTTACGTTGTTGTAATAAATTTGAACGGTAGAAGAACCTCTTATTCCCATTTTTTCTTCTTCGGCACCGATTGTAATACCGTCCCAAGCGGCTTCTACTATAAATGCCGAAAGATTTTTATCGTCTTCTATTTTTGCATATACGATATGAACATCGGCAATTCCGCCGTTAGTAATCCACATTTTTACTCCGTTAAGGATATAATGTTTACCGTCGTCGCTTAAAACCGCTTTTGATTTACCGCTGTTAGCGTCCGATCCGGCTTCGGGTTCGGTCAGAGCATAAGCACCTATCCATTCGCCCGATGCAAGTTTCGGCAAATATTTTTTCTTTTGTTCTTCCGTTCCGTAATACAAAATAGGTAAAGTTCCTATACCCGTATGTGCCGAAAAAGCGACCGAATAAGAAAATGATTTTCCGATTTCTTCGACAACACGCATTGAAGTTATCGTATTTTGTCCGAAACCTTCGTATTCTTCCGGAACCGAAACACCGAGCAGTCCGAGTTCTCCGGCATCTTTAACGAGTTTTTTGAGAAGTTCTCTGTCATGTTTGTCTAAATCGTCTATTTTCGGCAGAATCTGTTGCTCAACGAAATCGGAAGTCGTTTGAGCCATCATGTCTTGTTCTTCGTTAAACTCTTCCGGTATGAATACGTCTTCGTATGAGGTTTCTTTTATTAAAAATTCGCCTCCTTTTATTGTTTTTTTGTTTTCCATTTTTTCTGTTTTTAATAGGACACTGAATTATGATTATTATGTTGTTTTTACGAAAAATCCGTAATTATTTACAACATCTCGAATATTCCCGCACCGCCTTGTCCGGTACCGATACACATTGTTACCATTCCGTATTTTTGTTTACGAAGTTTCATTTCGTCAAGTAACTGAACGGTAAGTTTTGCGCCTGTGCAACCGAGCGGGTGTCCGAGAGCAATAGCACCTCCGTTTACGTTAATAATATCGGGATTTAATCCGAGTTCTTTTATAACGGCAACCGATTGCGAAGCAAAAGCTTCATTTAACTCGATTTGTTCTATATCTTCGATTTTCATTCCGGCATGTTTCAATACTTTCGGAATTGCCGCCGTCGGTCCGATACCCATTTTATAAGGTTCTACTCCGGCAACTTGATAATCGACCAAACGTGCAATCGGAGTAAGGTTATATTGTTTCAACATTTTTTCGGAAACAACCAAAACAAAAGCGGCACCGTCGGACATTTGCGAAGAGTTTCCGGCTGTTACGCTTCCGCCTTGTTTGAAAACGGGTTTTAATCGCGCCAAACCTTCGATTGTTGATTTTCGCGGTCCTTCGTCGGTATCTACTACATATTTGCGTTTTTTTGCTTTTCCGTCTTCAAAATATGTTTCTTCGACTTCCACGGGAACTATTTGTCTTTTAAATTTGCCGTCTGCTATTGCTTTCAGGGCTTTTTCGTGCGATTTAAGGGCAAATTCGTCTTGTTCTTCGCGTGTAACACCGTATTCTTTAACAACGGCTTCGGCAGTTAAGCCCATACCGTGCCACCAATCGGGGTGAGTTTTTGAAACTGTCGGATTCGGCACGCTTCTCCATCCTCCCATGGCAATCATCGACATTGTTTCGGCACCGCCTGCAATTATCATGTCGGCTAATCCGGCGCGTATTTTTGCCGTTGCGATTGCAATGGTTTCCAAACCGGATGCGCAATATCTGTTAACGGTAGAGCCGGGAACATCAACGGTATCCAAGCTCATTAAAGAAAGTAATCTTCCCATATTTAAACCGCTTTCGGCTTCGGGAAATGCGTTTCCTACGACTACATCGTCAATTTTATTTTTTTCGATTTGCGGAAAATCGTTCATAAGGTGCTTTATTACTGCTACGGCAATATCGTCCGGACGCGTAAATCTGAATTTACCTCTCGGTGCTTTGCCTACCGCAGACCTGTATCCGCCTACTATATATGCTTCCATATTTTTTAATTTATTATTGTTTACTGATTATTTATTATTGTATATTGTATATTGATTATCGTTTATTGATTACAAGTTCTTGCTTGCGGTTTTTCTTGAAGCTATAAAAATTGCCGTTAATTCCTTTGCTTCGTTTAACAAACCGTAAACCCTTTCTTTTTTTATCAAATTTTCTTCAATTATAAATTCCGGCCAAAAAGCAGATTCGTCAACTTCTTCAACAACAATACTCATTTTTGCCGTAAAACTCTTTTTTGATTGAGCTAAAACCGTTGCTCTGTAATTTGCGGCAACCGATGTTGAACATCTGATTAATTGACCTTGTATATGAAAACCGAGTTTATTTTCGGGTAAAGAAACGGATAACTTCACACATCTGTGAGCAAAATCTTTCGTTCTTTCCAATAATTCTTTTGTTTTCATATACACTTAATAAACAATAATCAATAAACAATAATCAATTTCTTAAAATTTTACCTTTTGTTATCAAACTTTGCATTCTTTCGAGTGTTTTCTTTTGCATGCATAATTCTATAAATGCTTTTCGTTCGAGTTCCAAAAGATATTTTTCGGTAACTTCTGTCATTGCTTGCGATATATCTCCTCCGGACATAACATATCCGAGTTTTTCGGCGATAAGTTTATCGTGTTCGCTCATATATCCTCCGACCGTAAAGCTGTCGGCACCCACGAGCCAGATACCGTGAACTTCTTTTCCGAGAACTTTTACGTCTCTGCGCGGAGCAGGTTGAGAGTATCCTTTTTCCACCATTTGTAATGCGACTTTTTTGGCATATGCGAGTTGGTCTGCCTGACTTACGATTACTTCGTCGATACCGGGACGTAAATATCCTAAGTCAAAAGCTTCGTAAGCCGAAGTTGACACTTTTGCCTGCCCTATTGTGAGATAACGATTAAGGAATTGATTTGTTCTTATATCGCCGTCGCGTATTTCATCACCCAAACGCAGTGCAAATTCTTTTGTTCCTCCGCCGCCGGGTATGACACCTACGCCGAATTCCACAAGTCCCATATAAGTTTCGGCATGTGCAATTACTTTATCGGAATGCATTGAAAGTTCGCATCCTCCTCCGAGAGTCATTCCGTGCGGGCATGCAATTACGGGAATTGCCGAATAACGCAAACGCATCATGGTATTTTGGAACATCTGAACGGAATAGTTAAGTTCGTCCCATTCTTGTTCTACCGCCATCATAAATATCATACCTACATTGGCTCCTGCGGAAAAATGGTCTGCTTCGTTGGATATTATAACTGCTTTGTATTCGGCTTCCGCCAAATCAATTGCTTTGTTGAGAGCTTGTAATGTTCCGGCTCCTATAACATTCATTTTAGAATGAAATTCGACGTTTAAAACACCGTCTCCTATATCCAAAACCGTAGCTTCTTCGTTTTTGTAAAGGACATTTGTTTCTCTCAGTATATCCAAAGAAATAATGTCTTCGCTGCCGGGAATTACTTTATAAGATTTTGACGGAATATCGTAATATAATTTACGTCCGTTTTCGATTTTATAAAAAGATTTTATACCGTTTTCGAGCATATCGTAAACCCATTGCGCAGGTTTTCTGCCTGCTTCTTCCATTGCTTTAACCGTTTCTTCTACTCCGACGGCATCCCATGTTGAGAAAGGTCCGAGTTTCCAGCCGAAACCGGCATTTAAGGCATCGTCGATTTTGTAAAGGGCATCGGTAATTTCGGGAATACGGTTTGATGAATACCAGAAAAGTGCATAAAAAGTATCGCGCATAAATTCTCCGACTTTATCTTTATCGGACATTAATATTTTTATACGTTCGCCTATATTTTCAACACCTTTTGTTTTTTCGAGTATTTTAAATTTAGGTTTCGGGTCAACCGTATATTCCATGGTTTCGAAATCCAAAGTCGGGAAAGTTTTTTTTCCGTCAACGATTACTTTGGTAGAGAATCCTTTTTTTGTTTTTGATCCGAGCCACCCGTTATCCAGCATTTTTTGGATATAATCCGGAACAGCGAAATATTCGTTGCCCTCATCGTTTGTGCTTTCTTTAATACCGTTTGCAACATGTATGAGGGTATCGAGCCCAACTACGTCCGCCGTTCTGAAAGTTGCCGATTTTGCTCGCCCTATCAGTGTTCCGGTAAGTTTATCTATTTCGGTAATATTCAATCCGTATTTTTTTACGTTATTGAACAGATACATAATGGAGAAAGTTCCTATGCGGTTGGCGATAAATGCCGGAGTATCTTTTGCGTGAACGGTTGTTTTTCCGAGAAATCTTCGGGCATAATCGCCGAGAAATTCTATAACTTCGGGGTCTGTTTTCGACGAAGGAATAATTTCGAATAATTTCAGATATCGCGGGGGATTAAAGAAATGCGTTCCGCAAAAATGTTTTTGAAAATCTTCGCTTCGTCCTTCAATCATTTTTTCGATTGAGATACCCGAAGTGTTTGTTGTTATGAGAGTTCCTTTTTTACGGAATTTTTCGACATTTTCAAAGACTTGTTTTTTAATGTCGAGACGTTCGACAACTACTTCTATAACCCAGTCGCATGTTGCTATGTCTTTAAGGTCGTCTTCGAAGTTGCCGGTTGTTATTCTTTTTGCAAATTCTTTTTTGTAAATAGGAGACGGTTTTGATTTAAGTGCGGCTTTAAGAGCATCGTTAACAATGCGGTTACGCACTACTTTGTCGTTAAGTGTCAGTCCTTTTGCTTTTTCGGCTTCGGTCAGTTCGCGAGGTACGATGTCTATAAGTAAAACTTCGACACCGATATTCGCAAAATGACAAGCTATTCCGGAGCCCATTACTCCGGAACCGAGAACTGCAACTTTTTTAATTCTTCTTGTCATAATTATTTCGATTAGAGATTATTATTAATTAAATATTTATTGTTTTGTTTTCTTTTATTGCCGGCAAAGATGATTTACTGTTAGCGGGATTTTCTTCGTATGCAAGTTCGTTTATTGTTTTAAGTACTTTATAAAAAGTTTTTAAATCGGATTTATTTACTTTTTTAAGCAGTTTTTCGTTAAAATCAATTACTATTTTCTTTACGGTCTTTCTTTTTTCTATTCCGCAATCGGTCAAAAATATTTTCATTATCCGTTTATCGTTATCATCAACTTTTTTGAAAATAAGTTTTTGATCTTCCATTTTCTTCAATACTCTGCTGAGACTTGTCGGTTCCATTCCCAAACGCTGAGCAACACGTGTTGCCGGTGTACCTTCTTTGTCAATATTTACAAGTATATATGCAATGGTTTGAGAAGTGTCGTGCTGGGCTGCCAATCTGTTATACATTTTAGTTAATGTATGCCATGTTCCTTTGATGTGAAAATCTATAGTGTCTTTCAGGTTCATTTAACGGATAATTTATTATGCATGCATTGCAAATATATAAAATTTATTATGCAAGTCAAGGATTTTTATAAAAAAGTTTGCGGTTTTGCAGGGAGAAGATTAAAAAATTACGTTCTTTTGCATTAAAATACGGCATAATGATTAATATTAAAAATCTTTTTTTAAGTTTTGAAAACGAATTAATATTTGATAATTTTTCCGCAACGATAAAAGCAGGAGAAAAAGTTGCCGTAACCGGAAAATCCGGAAGCGGAAAAAGTACTTTATTAAATATTTTAGCCGGATTTGTAACAGGTTATTCCGGGGATATAGAAATATTCGAGAAAAAGTTATGCCCGGAAAATATAAGAGAAATAAGGAAAAATATAAGTTGGATGCCTCAAGATATTTCATTTCCGGTTAAAACCGTAAAAGAGTTATTTTTTGAACCTTTTGAATTTGCGGCAAACAAACATTTAAAACCCTCGAAAAAATCGGTTTCGGATATTTTTTCATTATTTGATTTACGTTACGAATTAACGGAAAAAAAGACAAATGAAATCTCCGGAGGACAAAAACAGCGAATTATTCTTGCAAGTTGTTTGTTGTTAAGAAAATCTCTTTTGCTGCTTGACGAACCCACTTCGGCATTAGACGAAAGAATAAAACAAAAAATTACCGATTACATATTAAGCCGAAAAAATTTAACCGTAATTGCGGCGACTCATGATGAATACTGGATTAAAAACTCGGATAAAGTTATTGTGTTGTAAAGATTGAAAGAGATTGAAGGAGATTGAAAGGGTTAAAAGAGTTTAAAATATCAAAAAATCAGAATGGAAAAAGTTATCGACATAAATTACTTTGAATTGTTTACGGGTTATGCATTAATGCTCATTCCCGTTTTTGTTTTTTGGTATTACAAAACCGGATTGGTAAAAGATACAATAACGGCAACCGTAAGAATGACAATTCAACTTTTACTCGTAGGGTTATATCTGGAATATATTTTTAAACTGAACAGTATTATCGTAAATACAGCTTGGGTTTTACTTATGAGCATAATTGCGTCATATACGGTAATAACCCGAAGTAATCTGAAACTCGGAATGTTTTTTTTGCCGGTAGTTTTTTCCGGGATAATAAGTATTGCCGTAACTGATGCTTATTTTTTGGGAGTTGTGGTAAAGTTGAAAAATGTTTTTGATGCCCGGTATTTTATTCCGGTAACGGGAATGCTTCTCGGAAATACTATAAAGAACGTAGTAATTGCACTAAATGCCTTTTACAAACGAATATATGAAGAAAGCAATTATTATCGTCGTTATTTGGCAAACGGAGCATCAAAAAAAGAGGCTTTACATCCGTTTATGAGACACGCTTTAAGAAGTGCTTTTAATCCGATGATTGCCACAACGGCTATTATGGGTTTAATTTCGTTACCCGGAATGATGACCGGGCAAATTCTCGGCGGCAGTAATCCCAATGTTGCGGTAAAATATCAAATTATGTTGCTTATAACCATATTTTCTTCGGCAGTATTAAATATTGTTTTAACTATATTTTTCTCAAACAAGTTTGCTTTCGATGCTTATGACAATCTAAAAAAAGAAATTTTCAGAAAGTAAAACGGCAATCAGGATATTTAGAATTAATTTTTAAAAATAAGCACATTCGCATAAGCGGCAACTCCTTCCTCTCTGCCGGCAAATCCGAGATATTCGGTAGTTGTGGCTTTTACCGATACGTCTTCTTCCAGGATAAGCAAAGTTTCGGCAAGTATTTTTTTCATTTTAGGGATATGGTTTTTGATTTTCGGTTTTTGCAAAACGATTGTGCTGTCGATATTGCCTACCTCAAACCCCTTTTCGCGAACAAGCGTTACAACTTTTTTAAGAAGAATTTTACTGTCGATTCCTTTGTATTCGGCGACAGTATCCGGAAAATGAAACCCTATGTCCCGAAGATTTGCCGCACCGAGCAGTGCATCGCATATTGCGTGTATAAGCACGTCGCCGTCGGAATGTCCGAGAGTTCCTTTTTCGTGAGAAATTTTAATCCCGCCTATCGTCAGCGCTCTGCCTTCGGCAAGTTTATGAACATCGTATCCTATGCCTGTTCGTATTTTCATAATAGTTAAATACAGCCGATGTTACAATTTAACCCCGATTATTCACAAATAATCGGGAGTTGAAAGTTAAAAGTATAAAGTTCAAAGTATTCCGGCACAATTTAGATAGAATACCATAACCCGAATTTGGGTTGCAAAAAATAAGCAAAAATGCTGCTAAACTTTTTACTTTCAGCTTAGAAAAATTCATAAATTTTTCGGGTTAATGTAAAAACAGTAAAATCTTGACATTGAGTTTTTCGGGGTTAAGTATAAAATTTATTCAACAAGATTCCGAAACAAGTTCGGAATAATATTTTTTCTAATACCTTTAAGACAGTTTTCGAATTAAATTACAGACCTAATTTTTTTCTTATTTCTTTCGGGATACCGTTTTTGTTAACCATAATATCGGTTGTTTGCAAAAGAACAAATGCTTTAGATGCATAAAAATATCCGTTGTATTTTGAGTTTGTTCCCCACGAATTTTTAACGATGTAATATTTTGTTCCGTTTTGGTCGTGAGCAATACCGATTATGTGCATACCGTGGTCGTCGGTAGTTTCTTGCGAGTCAAATTTTTCTTGTCGTAATTCTTGTGTGATTTTCTTTTCTTGAACAGGCCCGTTTTCCTTATATATTTGTGCCTGCCTTTCTCTGTCCGAAAGTTTTTCCCATTTTGCTTTTTCGAGCCCGCTGAGGTTTTCGATGTCCGTTTCCGGAATAACGGCAACACCTTTATTATACATAAAACCTTTGTGGCTTACGTCTGCCGCCCAAGCAACCGTATATCCGTTTTTAAGAGAATAATCCAGAACCTGCTCAAATTCGTTTAAAGGTAAATTATAAACTTGTCCGGAAAGCCAATTGTCGGGAACTTCCAAAATAAACTTTTCGTAAAAAGGGTGATGGGTAAACGAACTTATTTCGACATAATCATCGGGGTTTAAATCGCAATAATCTTTTGCAAAAGATTTCGGAGTGTATTTTTTGCCTTTATATGTAAATGTTTCCGGAAGTTTTCCGAGGTAGGTATCGACAATTGCGTCAAAAGCGTTTCCCCAAACCGGTGTTATGCTTTTGTTTTTATTTTTGATTACACCTTCGACAAAATCTTTCAAAACTTCGTCGAGTTCGCCGTGAACATGTTTTTTTGTGCCGTAATTTAATCCGGAATAAATTTCTTCGGGAACCAACCCGTATTTTTTTAACACATAAGTATCGTCATGAAAAGCACCGCCTCCGCCGAAATTAATATTTCCCTGCATGCGAACATCCAACCTCGCTTTGTCTTTATAGCAATGATTTACGACAAACATTTCCGATAAATCCGTTGCGTCTTTACCTTTTCTCAACATTTCGGACTCCAAAAAAGATAATCCGGAAAAACTCCAACAAGTTCCGGAACGATATTGATTTTTTACGGAAGTTGCCGGAAGTCTGAAATCTTCTTTAAAAATATATCCTTCGTCGGAAGATGCGTCATTTACTTTTTGTGCCGTAACAATATTTGCAAAAAGAATTGTCGCTAAAACAATTACCGAAGTTGAATATTTCATGTTTTAAAATATTTTAATTATTTATAAAAATTTGTGAATTGCCGAGAGTAATCTGTCTTGTTTTATCGGTTTTTCCAGATATTCGTCGCATCCGGCATCATACCCTTTTTGTTTTTCGTTTTGCATGGCATAAGCCGTCTGTATTATTATCGGAATTTCAGGTTTATATTTTTTAATTATTTTGGTTGCTTCGTAACCGTTCATTAAGGGCATCTTCACATCCATTAAAATAACATCAAATAAATTTTTTTCGGCAACTACCTTTTCAACGGCTTCTTGTCCGTTTTTGCACCAAATAACTTCTGCGGAAGTTTCCCTCAGAGCTTCTTCAAGGTACAGATAATTCATTATTTCGTCTTCCACAATCAAAACCTTTTTATCCGACCAATTAATTTCATCTATATTTATTTCGTCAGTTTTCAAAGTGTTTTTTTTTGTATGTTTTTATTGAATAATTCTTCTTGCGCCGAGGATACGTTCTTTAAAATAAGAAATACTCAAATCAGAAATTACGACACCCCGAGACGATGAAGCATGAATAAATTTAATCGTTCCGTTTTTATTTGATACGACAATACCGAGATGTCCGGTTACGCGTTTATGCTTATTACTGCCGGTAAACAATAAAATATCTCCTTTTTTTACGTCTTTAACATTTATCTTTTTACCGACGGAAGCATAATCGGAAGAACGCCTCGGAACATCATATCCGAAATGCGAATAGACATATTTTGTAAATCCCGAACAATCAAAACCGGTTTTAGGAGTATTCCCCGCATATTTATACCTTACGCCTATTTGTTGCTTGGCATAATTTACTATCTTATCTCGTAAAATATCGGTTTTATTGTCTGTATATGTAAATTCGCCGGATTTTGTCGTATGGCAATTCATTAAGAACAACGACATTCCAAAGAGCATTGAAAATATCAGTATATTTCTCTTCATTCGTATTTATCTTCTTGAAAGTAAAGCCAAAAGACGCAAAATCTCCAAATAAAGCCAAACTAAAGTTACCATAAGACCGAATGCGGCAAACCATTCCGTATATTTAGGTTGTCCGGACTCTATGCTCCTTTCAATTAAATCAAAATCCAAAATCAGATTCATTGCAGCTATTCCCACAATAACCAAAGATATAACTATTCCTAAAGTTCCAAGACTAAAAAAATTTATTCCGCTTCCGAAAAATCCGGCAATCAAATTTAAAATATAAAACAATGCCACACCTCCGGTCGCAATCATAATTCCTTTTTTAAATTTGGGTGTTGCTTTAATTATTCCGCTTTTGTAAAGAAAAAGCATTACAAACATAACAGCCAAAGTAAGACCTACGGCTTGCATAACTATTCCGTTATAAAAATCCGCATACATTGCCGAAATTCCGCCGACAAAAAGTCCTTCGAGCAATGCATAAATAGGTGCGGTAACAGGAGATTTGTCGGGTTTCATTACTGTAATTACGGCAAGAATAAGCCCGCCTATTGCACCTCCCCAAATTAAAATCGACGGATTAAAAGCATTGGTAACAATCAAATTCCATGAAAAATAACCGGAAATTAAAAGCAGTCCGAAAAGTATTAATGTTTTGTTTATTGTCCCCGAAAGGGTCATTGCTTCCGAAAAAACACCGGCTTCAGCCTGTATATTCTCAAAACGCTTTTCCGATAATACGGGATTAGTAGTTTTTCCGAATCTCATAGTAATATAATTTTAATATTATTTATAAACATACAAAAATAATAATTCCGGGGATTATTCAAATATATTGGAAGATTTATTTTTATATTTTTAATTTTGTGATTTTAGAAATTGAAATAAAAAAACATGAGTAAAAATATGATTTTAGAAAAGTTGGAAGGAGTTTACGAACGATATAAAGAAGTCGAACGACAACTTTCCGATCCGGCAGTAGCATCAAATCAAGAAAATTACGTAAAACTAAACAAAGAATATAAAAATCTGGAACCGATAATCGATGCTTACAAAGAATTTAAAAATATCATAGAAAACATAGAATCGTCAAAAGTTATGCTTGCCGAAGAAGACGACGAAGAGATGAAACAAATGGCAAAAGAAGAAATAGAAACTTTATCGGCAAGGAAAGAAGAGTTGGAAGAAGAAATAAAATTTTTGTTGTTGCCGAAAGATCCGGAAGACGACAAAAATGCCATTGTGGAAATAAGAGCCGGAACAGGCGGCGACGAAGCAAGCATATTTGCCGGCGATTTATTCAGAATGTATTCCAAATTTTGCGAAAATAAAGGTTGGAAAATCGAAATCAACAATATAACCGAAGGTACCCAAGGCGGATATAAAGAAATTGTATTTCAGGTAACGGGCGACGGTGTTTACGGAATTTTAAAATACGAATCCGGAGTTCATCGCGTTCAGCGTGTTCCGGAAACAGAAACACAAGGCAGAGTGCATACCTCGGCGGCATCGGTTGCCGTATTGCCCGAAGCCGAAGATATAGATATCGAAATTAACGAATCGGACATAAGAAAAGATACTTACTGCTCTTCGGGTCCGGGCGGACAATCGGTAAATACAACATATTCGGCTATCAGACTTACACATATTCCCACAGGTATTGTTGTTACTTGTCAAGACGAAAAATCGCAGATTAAAAATCTGAAAAAAGCAATGAAAGAACTTAAAACGCGGCTTTATAATTTGGAATATCAAAAATATTTAGATGAAATTTCGTCTAAACGAAAAACGATGGTTTCGGGCGGCGACCGTTCGGCAAAAATAAGAACTTACAATTATCCGCAAGGCAGAGTTACCGACCATCGTATAAAATTAACTTTGTATAACTTGCAAAATATAATGAACGGAGAGATAGACGAAATAATCGAAAAACTCCAAATTGCCGAAAATACCGAAAAACTAAAAGCTTCGGGAATGGAATAATTATAAAAAGATAAAAAAATGACGAAACAACGTTGCACATGGGCGGGAAATAATCCTTACAACATCAAATACCATGATGAAGAATGGGGGGTTCCGGTGCATGACGACAAAAAATTATTCGAATTTCTGCTGCTTGATTCTTTTCAGGCAGGTTTAAGTTGGCTGACAATATTGAAAAAAAGAAACAACTTTCGTACAGCTTTCGATAATTTCGATTACGAAAAAACGGCACGTTACGACAAAGCAAAGATTGACGAACTGATGCAAAACAGAGGTATAATACGCAACAAACTGAAAATAAACGCGGCAATAACCAATGCACAAGCATTCTTAAAAATACAAAAAGAATTCGGAAGTTTCGATAAATATATTTGGCAATTCGTAAATAATAAACCTGTTATAAATTCGTATAAATCTTGGGACGAAATACCTGCAACGAGTAAAGAATCCGACGCAATGAGCAAAGACTTAAAAAAAAGAGGGTTTAAATTCGTCGGTTCGACCATATGCTACGCTTTTATGCAAGCCGCCGGCATGGTAAACGACCATGAAATTACATGTTTCAGGTACAAAGAACTAATTTAAACCCTTTTAAACACTTAAATAAAAATGAAAAAAATATTTAAACTTACCGTTGTTGCAGTACTTATGTTTACATCGGCATGCTCGCAAACCGGAGTAAATACAAAAAGTGCCGAAATGACCTTTAAAGAAGATTTAACTTTTGACTTCGGAAAAATAAAACAATACGGCAACGGCACACATAAATTTATTTTTAAAAACACCGGAAAAGCTCCGTTGATTATCACTAACGTAAAATCATCATGCGGATGCACCGTTCCCACATACCCAGAAAACCCGGTAAAAAAAGGTGAAACGGCAGAAATAAGCGTAAAATACGATACCGGAAAAACCGGCGTATTTACAAAAACAATAACGGTATATTCCAATGCAAAAAACTCTCCCGTAATATTACACATAAAAGGAGAAGTAATTAAAACGGAAAAATAAATTAACTAAATAATAAAAAAATTATGCCTCAACTATCGAAAAGAGGTGCGGAAATGCCCGCATCACCCATAAGAAAACTCGTTCCTTATGCCGAAGACGCAAAAAAACGAGGGATAAAAGTTTATCATCTTAACATAGGACAACCCGATATTAAAACACCGGAAGTTGCTTTCGAAGCAATTAAAAACTTTAATATCAAAACAGCCGAATACTCTCATTCCGCCGGAAACGAAAGTTACCGCAGAGGGCTTGCAAAATACTACAACAGTGTTAATATAGACATATCTTACGAAGACATAATAATAACAACCGGAGGTTCCGAAGCCATAATATTTGCATTTACGGCAGCACTTAACCCGGGCGACGAAATCATAATTCCGGAGCCGTTTTATACCAATTACAACGGTTTTGCGGTGCAGGCAGGCGTAAAAATAGTTCCCGTAACTTCATACATCGAAAACGGTTTTGCTCTTCCGCCAGTTTCGGAATTCGAAAAATTAATTACCCCGAAAACAAAAGCCGTTCTCATTTGCAACCCGAACAATCCTACCGGATATTTGTATTCGGAAAAAGAACTGTTACAACTTCGCGACTTAGTCTTAAAACACGACTTATATCTGTTTGCCGACGAAGTATATCGCGAATTTTGTTATGACGGCGAAGAACATTTCTCGGTCATGCAAATGGAAGGACTTGAAAAAAATGCAGTTTTGTTCGACTCCGTTTCAAAAAGATACAGCGAATGCGGCATAAGGATAGGAGCATTGGTAAGCCGCAACAAAGAACTTATAAACTCGGCATTAAAATATGCACAAGCACGTCTGAGCCCGCCGCTTTTCGGACAAGTTGCCGCCGAAGCGTCTTTAAAAGTCGGCAAAGAATATTTCGACGAAGTATATAACGAATATCTCGAACGCCGAAATTACGTAATTAACGCTTTAAATAAAATTGACGGAGTTTTTGCTCCCATGCCCAAAGGCTCGTTTTATGCCGTTATAAGCCTGCCGGTCGAAGATGCGGAAGATTTTTGCGTTTGGCTTCTTAAAGATTTCGATTATAAAGGCGAAACAGTAATGCTGGCACCGGCTCAAGGATTTTATTCTACGCCCGGTGCGGGAAAAAATCAAGTAAGATTGGCTTATGTTCTTAAAACAGAAGACTTAAAACGCTCGGTAAAAATTCTCGAAGAAGCACTTAAAATTTACAAGCAAACGGCTCAATAGTTAAACTTAAGTTTAATTCCGCCCTGAATACGGCGTCCGGGAGATAAAACATTACCGAACTCGGCATATTCGACATTAAATAAATTGAAAGCATCAAGATAAATTTCGAAACGCTTTTTTTTCCAAAACAGGCGAAGATCGGTCAAACAATAAGGATCATATCGTTCTTCGCCCGTATATGCCTCGGTTTCGGAATCATACACCGAATAAGTCCCGGCTCTGTCTTCGTAACGTATTTTCCATGCGGCATAAATTTCTTTGTTTACTTTATGAGTAAAAGAAAATACGAATTTATGTTTAAGATAATCCAAAGCATATTTCGATATATAATCTCCGCTTTTTTTTGTAACATTATTATAAGAATATGAAAATCCGGCATTTTTAAAATAAAAACTTTTCGGGAAGTTATATTTAAAAGATATTTCCGCTCCGAGGGCATCAAGTTCCGTAATATTATCGGCTTGCCAATCTGTCGTATCCGAAAGTCTTACCCAATCTATAACATCTTTTCCTTTACGATAAAAAGCCGAAATATTTGCTCTCCAACTTCCGTAAAAGAATTTGGTTCCGGTTTCAAAAGTCAAAGCCGTTTCGGGCATTAATTCGGGATTACCTTTATTTATAGGACCGTCGTAATACAAATCGGTAAAAGTAGGCAGGCGCGCCGATTGATTAAGCGACAAAAACAACTTTATTTTTTTTGATAAAGAATAACTCAGGTCTGCACCTCCGGAAAAATGCGTTTTAAAACGACTGTCGATATTTAAAGATGCCCCCGCCGAAAATATAGTTTTTTGTATTTTAATAAGATGCTCGGCATATAAATTAACATTGTGTTGCGAAGCCGATTTCGTAAACAGCCCGTCGGGTTCTCCCGGCACAGTTTCCGGAACATCAAGAGGTTCGCCGAGTACGTTACTTTTTATTCTCGAAAACGTATATTCGATGCCTGCCGCCGAACTGCCCGCTCCGGAATTAATATTAAATTTTAATTCGCTTCCGGCAACTTCGGTCAAATGATAATTATGCCCCTGATAATAATTCCAATCTTCGTAAATACCTTCGACATATTTTGCCGTATCGGTTCCGCAGATATAAAATTCGCCCGTATGTTTATAACGGTCTTCTCTGAAAAGTTCAAAACGGTCTTGATGTCTTCTGTAAAAAAAACTGTTTGTCAGTTTACGGTTTTTATTTCTTTTTTCGATTTTAAAAGCTGCAAAACTTGTTTTAGTACGTTCGTATTGCCAAGGAAACCGGGGAGTATAAAAACTGTTAGCTCCGAATGCTTTATTTTTATAGCCTGCCTGAAAAGAAAAATCGGCAAAACGGGTTTTAATTTTATTTTGCCAAAAAATATTAAAAATATTAAAATCGGTATTATTAATATCTTCGTTTTCGAGATAACCGTCGCTTTGTTTGTACGAAACCGATATTTTTCCGGATAATTTATCTTTTCCGTAAGAAGCATTCGAAAAAACCTTAAAATAATTATTGCTTCCGTAAAATCCGCCCGCCCGTAGTCTTTCGGAAGTTTTATCGTCGGTAATAAAATTAATTGCCCCGCTGTATGCATTAATGCCGAAAACTCTGTTTCCCGGGCCTTCGAGTATTTCTATTTTAACTATGTCTTCGGCACTTACAGGAAGGTCGGTGTTATGATGTCCGGTTTGAACATCGTTCATTTTAAAACCGTTAAGAAGAATAAGTGTTTGATTAAAATTTCCGCCTCTGATATTTATGTCCGATTGCACTCCGTCATCCCCTCTTTTTCTTACGTCAATATTTGCCGCATATTCTATTAAATCAATAAAGTCATGCACGGGCAATGTTTCGATTTCCGCTTTATCCATAACATAAATTATGCGTGCTGATTCGGAATATACGGACGGAACTCGCGAAGATACGATTTCAACTTCGTCCATACGGACAGTATCGGTTTGGGCTTCGGAATTAAAAACGGACAGTAAGAAATACGACAAAGGCAGAACGGATATAACGATATGTTTTCCTACGGCTGCGAAGATGCTCCATCCGGTATTTTTCCATTGTTTAAAAACAAATGTTTTTTTAAGATTAAAAAACGGTTTTCTCATTTACGCATCAATAAATTAAATAATTCGGCAAAAATAAATTTAATTCTTTATGAAAAATACCGTTTTAAAAAAAATCTTTTTTACGTCTTTCTTTTTTCTCGGAATTATGTTTTTTACTCTCCAGACGTTTCAAAACCGATTTTAAATTCGGGCGTGTCTTTTTTCTTTTTTTGTTTTTTTTTAACGCATTTTCAAGCAATTCGTAAAATTTTTCCGTGCAAATATGTTTGTTACGTATTTGACTGCGTTCGGTTTGTGCCGAGATATGCAATATTCCGTCTTTTGTAATTTTATTTTTAAGCTTTTCTTTAATTATCTTCTTTTCTTCTGTTGTAAGCAAATCCGATTTCTCTACATTAAACCTCAGTTCAGCTTTAGAATTTGTTTTATTTACATGTTGTCCGCCCGGTCCCCCGCTGCGTGCAGTTACAAATTCAAATTCTTTTTCAAGACCTCTGTTTCGTATATCCATTTTCGGCAAACTTTTTTGTAAATATATCTTTTTTTCGTTAAAAAATTTCGATTTGTATAACTGTTTTTTTATTAAAGATTTCTTTGTAAAAAGAAAGTTTATATATTTGCGGCGGGGTAAGTCTTATACGGTCAGCTCCCTCCTAATCCCCCAGGTCTTGACGGAAGCAAGGGTACGGAGGTCGCAGCGACGCGATATAAGCAGCTTGCCCCTTTTTTTATACATATTTGCCCGCCTTTTTTTATTTTAAATTATATGTTTTCGAAGATAAAAGTGAAAAGTTTAGCGGTATTTTTGCTTACTTTTTGCATCCCGGGTTTGTGTTATGGTGTTCTATGTAAATTATACCGTAATACTTTTGAACTTTACACCTTTAATTTTCAACTCGCGATTATTTGTGAATAATTGGGGTTATTCAATCGGCAATTTTCGTTTGCATAAAAGAAAAACAAGTCTTTTATAAAAATTCAAATAAAATCAATTTTTAATACGGTTAAAAAAAAGGAAAACTTCCGTAAATTTTTGCCGTAAAAAAGAAAAACACCTTACAGAATAAAAACCGCAAGGTGTTACAATCAATAACCATGAAAAAGTGGGCCGACAGGGACTCGAACCCCGGACCCTCTGATTATGAGTCAGATGCTCTAACCGGCTGAGCTATCGGCCCCGAGGAAATCCGTTAAAATTTCCGTGGCGGCAAAAGTAAACATAATTTTTTTTCCGCAAAACCTTTTTTAATTTTTTTTTAATCGAAAACAATAAAAATATTTTTTATCACAGATTAAAAATCTCACGACAAAAAAGTTTTACTTTAAGTAATATTTTTGTTAAGTTCGTAACTTGAAATGAAACAGGCACAAAATACATATTTACGGTTATTTTCAATAATAACTGTCTTTTATTTCATTCCTTTTATTTCCGCAAAATCATACGGGCAAGAACCCGTAAAAAACGGCATCGTAAACATTACGGAATTTAACACGGATAAAAAAATCATTGATTTAAAAGGCAAATGGGAGTTTTACGACAACAATTTATACACACCTTCGGATTTTAAAACCGGCAAGATAACCAAACCCGAACTATTTTCTGTTCCGGGTTTATGGAATAAACTCAAAGGCAAAGGTCAGGGATTCGGCACTTATCGTATTAAACTTATAAATACCGTAAAAAATAAATTATATGCATTAAATATAAACCGGATACAGTCTTCATATAAAATATGGGTTAACGACAAACTGATAAGAGAAGAAGGTCTTACCGGCAAGAACAAAGAATCTTCAAAACCGCGATGGTCATCTTCCGATATTATATTTAAAGCCGACAGCGATACTACCGTTATAACGTTGCAGGTAAGTAATTTTTATCACAAAAAAGGAGGCATTGAACATTCTCCGGTATTCGGCGAAGCCGAAATTGTTTATGAATATCAATGGAACAGGTCGGCATGGAATATTCTGCTTCTCGGTATTTTTATGATTATGGCGGCTTATCATTTTGCGGCTTTCTTATTCAGACGCAACGATAAAGCTAATTTATATTTTTCGCTTACTCTTATATTTTCGGCAATATTTTCTTTAACGGTAGGAGAAATTCTACTAATTGATATTTTTCCGAACCTGAACTGGGAAATACTTGTTAAAACAAATTATATTTCAAATTATCTGCGAGTATTATTTTTTGCACTTTTTATATACCACGCTTTTCCGGACGAGCTTAATAAAAATTTCTTTAAAATTCTTACCGCAATAATATCATTTATTATTATTTTCATATTAGTAGCCCCGGCATTAATTTTTACTCAAACACTTATATTATTTCTTGTAATTACCGGAATTGTGCTGGCATATTTAATGTTCGGGCAGTTAAAAGCCATAAAGAAAAAACGTCCCGGAGCAATATTTTCTTTTGCAGGTATTTTAATACTGGCGGGGACGGCAATAAACGATATATTAAAAGAATTACAAATAATAGATTCGGTATCGCTTTCCATAATAGGTGTTTTTATTTTCATTATTTTTCATTCTTATTTAATTATGCTTAAAAATACTTTTATGTATAAAGTAATAAAGCGTATTACCGAAAACATAAATATAAGAAGTAAAATAAAAGATGTTCTTTTTTCGGCGGAATCATACGATTTAAAAGCACCGTTAAAAGCCGTCAGTGAAGTAATTGATGCCGACCGTTCCATGATTTTCATATACGACGACAATGATTGGACTGCCGCAGCCGAATATTTGAAAGAAACACAAACAATAAAAAATGTAAGCCACAAAGTATTTTCGGGGAAAGAAAATTTACATTTTTCGTCATACAACATTAAGAAATCCGTTTCTTTAAAAGAGCCTGTTTTTACAATAATAAACGAAGCAGTAAAAGCTAAAGACATGACATATCTTGAAGGAGCGGGAAATCGCATAAAATCAATTTTCTCTTATCCTTTGGTTAAAGACGATACGGTTAAAGCAATATTATATTTTGAAAATTTCGAGCAAAAAAAGGACTTTAAACAAAGGGCAATTGAAATTTTAGACGGTATTAAACCTCAAATATCGGTATTTATTGACAATTATGCCTCTTATAACGAATTAAAAAACATAAACCTTAAATTAGAAGCCGACGTAAAAGCAAAAATAAAAGAAATAGAAGCCAGAACGGAAGAACTGAAATCGCTGAGAACAAAACTGGAAGAGCAAAATATACGTATTCACGAAACAAGTCTGAGACTTGAGAAGCAAACCGAACAAATAAATGACGGTATCAATTACTCCGAAAAAATACAAAAAGCACTTATACCGGACAAACAAATATTACAAAACTTCTTACCCGGCAGTTTTATTTATCATCATACACAAAAAAAACTTCTGACAAACTTTTACTGGTTCAACATACCCGACAATAACGAAGAAATAGTATATGCATCTGTTAATTCGCACGGTTCCGACGTAAGTGCCGCATTACTGTCTATTTTAATAAATCAACTCTTAAACGATATTGTAATTTACAACAATAACTATTCGCCTAAGATTATACTTAACCGAATTCAAAACAAATTCGAGAACTATCCGGAAAACATAGGAGCCGTCGAAATAGACATTATATATTACAACAAAACAAAAAACGAAATTTTATATTCCGGAGCCGGCGGTTCTCTGTTTTACGTACAGAATAACAATATAATTTTAGAATATAAATCCGGCGAAGCCATAGAAAAAACAAACAACGAAACCGAAAAAAAAGGAAAACGTTTTTTCTCAAACAAAAGAATAGAGATAAAACAGGGAACAAAAATATTTTTATGCTCCGGAGCAGTAAATTCAGACAATACGGAAGAAGAAAACATTTCAGTAAAGAAAAAAGAATTAATAAGTAAAATAACGAAAATAATTAACGATAAAAAAGAAAACCCCGAAAACTTTTTAAATAATTATTTTTCTGAAAAACAAAACGATATATTAATTACGGGAATTACATTTTAACATGCTTAAACAAACACGCACATACTGTCTCTTATTGTTTTTTTCGCTTTTAATATCATATACGTCAAACGGACAAACAGCGAAAAAAGGCATGCTGGATTTAAGCAACTTTAATTTTAAAGAACACCCCGTTATCGAATTAAACGGAACATGGGAATTTTATCCGTATAAACTATATTCTCCGTCTGATTTTGAAACAAAAAAAACCGATATTCCAAAATTCGTCTCGGTTCCGTCTTTATGGAATGAAATATATTTTCCGGATTCCGATAATCCTAATAAAGGTTTCGGAACTTACAGAATAAGAATAAGACTGCCTGACAGCACAAATTATTTCGGGCTAAGACTTAAACGTATAGAAAGCTCGTATAAACTGTGGATAAACGATACTGTTCTTGTAACAGTGGGGCAAACAGGAACCGACGATAAAACCGCTTATCCGCAACAAAAAACAATAACGAAAATATTCAACATCGATAATAATTTCCTTACAATAGTAATACAAGTAAGTAATTTTAAACACAGAAAAGGCGGTATTGCGGATCCTTTAATTTTCGGTAAGGCAGAAAACATACTTAAAAAAACAAAAAAAGCCCGTTCTTACGAATTATTTTTAATAGGAGTATTAATAATAATGGCAATATTTCACTTCGGCTTATATGTAGTACGAAGAAAAGATTACTCTCTGCTGTTTTTTGCATTACTGCTGTTGTCCGAAATAATAAGCATGGGAACCAACGGAGAAACATTACTTACTCTGTATTTTCCCAAACTCGACTGGTTAACACTGAAAAGAACGGACTACATAAGTAACTTCGCAAGAATAAGTTTTTTTATTCTGTTTTTTTACCACATATATAAAAAATACATCAACAAATACTTTGTTTGGTTTGTGGTCGGTATAAGTATATTAATGACAATTTTCGTTTTATTTACCGATTTACAAACTTTTTCGTTTACGCTTTTTATTTTTATAGGCATTACCGTTCTTACGTTCATATATGTTTTATACGCCCAATTTAAAGCCGTTTTTTCCAAAACCGAAGGAGCTTTAATTCCCTTAGCGGGAACACTTGCACTGCTGATTACCGCCGTAAACGATATTTTACTGGTATCAGGAATTATAAACAGCATATATCTGGTACCTGCGGGATTATTTATTTTCATTTTTGCACAATCATACTTGCTGTCGCATAACTTCTCGAAACTGTATAAAGAAGCCGAAGAACTTAATAAACTTACTTCGGATGTAGAAGAATTAAAAAACGAACTTTTAAACAGAAAAAGTTTCGATCTTACAGATTCTCTCAAAGCAATATGCAACAAAATGCATACCGACAGGGCTTTGCTGTTCTCGGTAAACGACAATAATAAAATCAGTCTTAAAGCAAGTTGTCCGGATTCCGAAAGCAAAGAATACCCTCATACTTTAATTCAAAAAACGGCAGAATCGGGTTATACTCAAATAATACAAAAACCCTCGGGAAGCCATTACTATATTAAATCTTATATAAATACTTTTTCTCCTCACTCGGCATTATGCGTTCCGTTTAAAGTTTCCGGAAAAACAAAAACGGTATTATATCTTGAACGCAAAGACAAACGGCATACTTTTACAAAATACGAAAGCAGAGTATTGGAAGAAACCGGAGCCCCGATAATGGGAATTATCGATAATTACGAATTATACAAAGAAACTCAAAATATAGGAAGCAATCTTGAAAAGATTATAGAAGCAAGAACATCCGACGTTACTAATCAAAAAAATCTTTTGGAAGAGCAAAAGAATAAAATAGAAGCCGTTAATAAGCAACTTAACGAAACTCTCGAAGAAATTAAAGCCAAAAACGATATAATTACCGAAAATATAAAATCCGCAAAACTGATTCAAGAGTCTTTATTGCCTAAAGAATCTTTATTGCGTCAACTTTTTAAAGATATTTTTATTTTATACAGACCTAAAGAATTTGTAAGCGGAGATTTCTACCACGTTAACATAACCGATGACGGCAATATTATTTTCGTGCTTGCCGACTGTACCGGGCACGGGGTTCCGGGAGCTTTGATGTCGTTAATAGGCAGCGACCTGATAAATAATGCGGTAATAAACAAGAAACTTACAAAGCCGGCTTCTATTTTAAACCAAATTCAAAAAGATATTGCCGTAAGACTCGGAGAAAGCGATACCGGCAAAACCGTTAAAGACGGAATGGATACGGCTGTTATAAATTTTAACCCTAATACTCTCATGCTTGAATTTGCGGGAGCAAAAACAGATTTGCTTATTTTCCGCAAAAATAAACTTACCGAAGTAAAAGGCGATCGTTTATCGATAAGTGCCGAACAGCCGGAAAAATTAAAAGATAAACGTTTTAAGAATTATAAAATTCAATTAAAAGAAAACGACGTTATTTATTTAGCTACAGACGGTTTTCAAGACCAGTTCGGAGGTAAAAACGACACAAAGTTTATGAAAAAGAAATTCAGAGCATTATTGGAAGAGATAGGCAACCTGCAATTTAACATACAAAGAAGCCGTTTGCTTAAAACGTTAAATCACTGGCAGGGAAATCATATTCAGAATGACGACATAACTGTTATAGGCATAAAAATATAAAGGTCAAAAGAAGTTTTATATCTTACCGTATTTTCAAGACAACTTTGCCCTGTTTTATCGGAGAAAACAGCCGACTTCTATAAAAAAACCGGCTGTTTTGAGCCGGTTTTTTATGTTTTCGAATGAATGTTATTCTGCCGGAGCTATTGCTTCAACAGGGCAAACATCCGCACATGCGCCGCAATCGGTACAAGTATCGGGGTCAATTGTATAATAATCCGCACCTTCGGAAATTGCTTCCACGGGGCATTCGTCTATACAAGCACCGCAAGCGGTACATTCATCGGGATTAATGTAATAAGCCATAGTTTTAAATTTAAAATTTCAAAAATGAATTAATTTTTCGCAAATGTTATAATATTTTTTATTTTTTCAAACTGAACATAAAATATTTTTCTATTTAGAATCATTCAAAATTTGTGCCGCCTTTTTTAAATCATCGTCAACGGTTCTTATAATCGGGTAATAACCTTCGTTATCTATAATATTTCGAGCTATATAGGCTTTGAGTTTAGTATTAATCAGTAATTTTGATTTTTTAAAATCCGCATCATTTTTCTTAATACCGTTTTTCTCGGCATATTTCACAAATTCTTTTAACACATTTTTTTTATCTAAATAATCGTTTATTTCGCTTGCGGTTTTAAATCGGCTCAGTATTTTACGGTTATCGTCGGCATATTTCAATGCAAATTTGTATATTAAGCCTTTAGATGTAAGAGCCGTATAGTAATCGGTTAATATTGTCGTATCAACGGGCACGAATAAATCGGGCATTATACCTCCTCCGCCGTACACAATTTTTCCTCCGGGTGTTGTGTATTTTAAGCTGTCGGGAAATTTTGTGCTGTCAGCCGACGAGAGTTCTCCGTCGTAAGCTCTTTTATAAATATCGGAAAAATAAGATTCATAGCCGTCTTTATATGATTTTTGGATGCATCTTCCTACGGGTGTATAGTATCGTGCCGTAGTAATTCTTACACCCGACCGGTCTTTAAAATCAAACTCTTCCTGTACTAATCCTTTGCCGAAGGAGCGTCTTCCCACAATAATTCCTCTGTCGTTATCTTGAATTGCTCCGGAAACTATTTCGCTTGCAGAGGCGGTCCAAGAGTTTATAAGAATTGCTAATTTAATATCGGCAAAGGCATCATTGTTTGTAGATTTATATTCGGTACGTTTTCTGTAAGCTCCTTTCGTAAAAACAATCATTTTTCCTGCAGGCAAAAATTCATCGACTATATTGACTGCCTGATTTAAATATCCTCCTCCGTTATCTCTTAAGTCCAAGACAAGTTTTGTCATACCTTGTTTTTTCAGTTTTAAAGCGGCTTTCATAAATTCGTCGTAAGTTGTTCCGGCAAATCTGCTTATTTTAATGTATCCGGTATTTTTATTCAGCATATAAGATACGTCAACACTGTAAAGCGGTATTTTATCGCGAGTGATTTCGAAATAAATAAGGTCTTTTATTCCTCTGCGTTTTACTCCTATTTTAACTTTTGTTCCGGCAGGACCTTTCAGTGCTTTCATTACACCTTCGTTAGTAATTCCCGTTCCGGCTATAAGCGAGTCGTTTACGGTAACTATTCTGTCGCCCGCCAAAACTCCTACTTTCTCCGAAGGTCCTCCCGATATGGTATTTACAATCATTACGGTATCGTTTTGTATATTAAATTGTACGCCTATACCGTCGAAATTTCCGTCTAAACTTTCATGCTCCATATCATTTTTTTCGGGCGGGAAATATGAGGTGTGGGGGTCTAAGTTCTCCAATATCAACGGTATAGAAACTTCCGTCAAACTGTCGACAGATAATTTATCGACATAATTATTTCCTATTAACTGTAAAATTGCGCTTATTTTGTCGTTATATGTATTTTTTGCCGAAGAATTAAATTTTTCGTTTTGTGCGGGGAATAAATTTCTCCCTATAAAAATTCCCGCTATCAATACTGCTGCGATTATAACCGGTGCGTATATTGTTTTTTTTGAGTTTTCGTATTCCATACCGATTTTATTTAATTTTGATATTAACAAGTTCCACTCCGGATTTTTCGAGCAAATCCAAACCGTCTGTTATTCTGTATTTTTCGTCAAAGACTACTCTTTTTATGCCTGCTTGTATTATGAGTTTCGAGCATTCCATACACGGTGATGTTGTAACGTAAAGGGTAGAGCCTTCGCTGCTGTTGTGTGATTTTGCAACTTTTGTAATTGCGTTTGCTTCGGCATGCAGAACGTATGGTTTGGTAACATTGTTTTCGTCTTCGCAAATATTTTCGAAACCTGCGGGTGTGCCGTTATATCCGTCGGATATAATCATTTTGTCTTTAACTATTATTGCTCCTACTTTTCTTCTTTTGCAATACGAATTTTCCGCCCAAATATGAGCCATTTTCAGGTATCGTTCGTCTAATTTTTGTTGTTTTTCTTTGTTCATTTATTCAGCATTTCTTTTACGGTTTTAAAAATACCTTCGGTGTCGTATCCGCAAATTTTGTAGAGTTCTCTTTGTGTTCCGTGTTCGATGAATGTATCCGGTATTCCGAGGCGTTTTACTTTAGACGTGTAATTGTGTTCTTCTTTAAATTCCAAAACCGCACTTCCGAATCCTCCTTGTATCACACCGTCTTCCAGTGTAATTATTTTATCGAATTTTTTAAATACTTCGTGTAATATTTCTTCGTCGAGAGGTTTTACAAAGCGCATATCGTAATGTGCGACGCTTATTTTTTCTTTATCAAAATCTTCATATAATTCTTTTACGAGATTTCCGATTGCTCCTATGCTTAAAACGGCAATATCGTTGCCTTCTTTTATTTTTCGTCCTTTGCCTACTTTAATTTCTTTCATTTCGGTTTTCCAATCGGGCATTACGCCTCTTCCTCTCGGGTAGCGTATGGAGAACGGACCTTTATTCGGCAGTTGAGCCGTAAACATTAGATTACGTAAGTCTTCTTCGTCCATGGGGGCAGAAACTGTCATATTCGGAATAATTCTGAAATAAGCCAAATCGAATACTCCGTGATGAGTTGCTCCGTCGTCGCCTACAAGCCCGCCTCTGTCAAGACAAAAAACGACGTTAAGATTTTGCAATGCGACATCGTGTATTACCTGATCGTATGCGCGCTGCATAAATGTAGAATAAATATTGCAAAACGGTAACATACCGTCAACGGCAAGTCCTGCCGAGAATGTTACCGCATGTTGTTCGGCTATGCCTACGTCGAAAGCACGTTCGGGCATTGCTTCAATCATTATTTTCATAGACGAGCCGGTTGGCATTGCCGGAGTAATTCCTACTATTTTATCGTTTTTTTCAGCCAGTTCTACAATTGTATGACCGAATACGTCTTGAAATTTAGGAGGTTCCGGCTTGTCTGATTTTGATGTTATGCGTTCTCCGGTTTTTTTATCGAACTTACCGGGTGCATGCCATGTTGTCTGGTCTTTTTCGGCAGCATCGAAACCTTTGCCTTTTTTTGTAAGTATATGCAGTAATTTCGGACCTTTTATATCTTTTAAATCTTCGAGAACTTTAACGAGTTGATTTACGTCGTGCCCGTTTACCGGACCGAAGTATCTGAGATTCATGGCTTCGAACATATTGCTTTGATTCATAATCAAAGATTTTATGCTGCCTTCTATTTTTTGTATAAATGCTCTGGTATTAGGTCCGAATTTTTTAATTTTCCCTAAAGTATTCCAAACTTCGTCTTTAACTTTATTGTATGTTTTAGATGTGGTAATATCGAGAAGGTATTGGTTAAATGCTCCTACGTTCGGGTCTATGGACATATTATTGTCATTCAAAATAATCAATAAATTCGATTTTTGAACGCCTGCATTGTTCATGCCTTCAAATGCAAGACCTCCGGTCATTGCACCGTCGCCTATAACCGCAATAACATGTTTGTCTTTTTCGCCTTTTATGCACGACGAAACAGCCATACCCAAAGCAGCCGATATTGACGTGGACGAGTGTCCTACTCCGAATGCATCGTATTCGCTTTCGAAAATAGACGGGAAGCCGCAAACGCCTCCGAGTTTTCTGTTGGTATGAAAATTATCGCGTCTTCCGGTAAGGATTTTATGTCCGTATGCTTGATGCCCCACATCCCAAACTATTTTATCGTAAGGCGTATTAAAAACATAATGTAATGCTACGGTAAGTTCAACAACGCCGAGGCTTGAGGCAAAGTGTCCGGGATTTGAAGAAACTACGTCTATAATATATTGTCTTAATTCTTTTGTTATGGGAATAAGTTCTTCGTATTTGTATTTTTTCAGGTCGTCCGGAGAATTTATATGAGTAAGATATTTGTATTCCATATCAAATATTTATTCAATTTTAACGGACAAAGATAAAGAATATTTCGCTATTTGGGGATTGAAAAGCGATAATCAACAACTAAAAAGGTAATTTGCTGAGTTTAAGTAATGTAGAGCGCTAAAAATTTGATATTCTACATGTAAAAAAAATACCGGGAATGCGACAGGTTTATTTTTTTGTAAATATTTCGGTTTTGTTATCGTAATTCAGGAAATATGTTCCCGGCTTTAATTTACTGACATCAACGTCATTTTCGGTTCCGGTTTTAACGAGTTTGCCGTAATAATCGTAAATTTCATATCGCGTTCTGCCCGAAAAATAAATATGTGTCGAAGTTTTTCCGCCGTTTCCGGGAACAAAAGTTATTTCGGGAATATTGCTTAAATATTCGACACTTTGCGAATATCTCGGTTTATTACTGCTTCCTACCTGTTTTATTCTGAATTTATTATTTCCGGAATGAAATTCGACAGGATATCTGTAACGATTAAGTCCTCCTGTTCCTCGTCCTTTTACCGATCCTATGCGAATCCATTTATTCCATCGATATTGTTCTATGACAAACGGTAAACTTCCGTGTTCTTTAATTGTTGACCAGTTTATAAATCCGTCTTTGTCTATGCTTATTGTTTTTATTTCAAAAGTGCTTTCGGGTGTTAAAACTTCCGGATTTAAAACTCTCGGTTTACATCCTTCTCTGTGTCTTATCACTATTTTAAGCAATGCTCCGTATCTGAAATTGTATATGCTTAAATCTATTTCAAAAAATGAAGAATTTATTTCGTCCGTGGTAGTTCTTCCGTTTACCAGAACCTCGGATACGCAAAAACCTACTCCCACAGGTGAATACGGATTTTCCACATACAGATTTTCTCCTTTGTAAACTCCCTCCAAAACAAGTTCTCCGGCATGTAAAACCGAAAAAGCGGAAGTTCCCGCAAAAAGAACTGCCGTAAAAATTAATTTTGATATTTTTTTTCGGGTTATCACAATTCTAAAAAAACATTTTTATATTAACCGACAAATATACCGGTTATTGTTTAAGATGTGAAAAAAAAATTAAGAATATTGCTCTATAAGTTTTAATAATTCTTTAACGGCATGTGCTTCCGGAACGTTTTTTTTCATTATTTCCTTATTTTTATAAAGTGTAATTTTACCGTTTCCGGCACCTACGTAGCCGTAATCCGCATCCGCCATCTCTCCCAACCCGTTAACTATACAACCCATAACAGCTATTTTAAGACCTTTTAAATGTGCTGTTTCTTTTTTTATTTCGGCTGTTACTTTTTCTAAATCGAAAAGAGTTCTTCCGCAACCGGGGCATGAAATATACTCGGTTTTTGTAATACGCATGCGACATGCCTGTAAAATACCGAAACTCAAATTGTTATTTTCTTTTAAGTTACCTCCGCTTATCCATATACCGTCGCCGAAGCCGTCGGCAAATAAAGCTCCTAATTCTCCGGAGAGTTTTAAAATTGCATGTTCGTCCGATTGTTTTAAATATTGTTTAAAGATAACGGGGTTTAAAATATCGTATTCCGCCGATTTTGCAAAGAATACTCTTGCGGCATGCACCGGAGAATCGACAAAAGATAAGTTCAAAACAATAATTGCATCCGATTTTTTTAAATTTTTAAAAGATTCTTCTTCAAGTTTTGATGCGTCAATTTCAACAAAAGTATATTTTTGTTTGTCTGCCTGACTTTCATATTCTTTAAAACGGTTATTTTTTTTTGATGAATTGATTCGGCAGATTATATTCGGATTTTCGGGATATGTATATTCCGGATTTTTATTTTCCGCATACAGAAAATCGGAGGCGAGGTCTGTTTTTATGTATTTATTTTTTTGTTTATCAAAAATATATCCGCATTCCGAAAGGGTTTCAACAGGATTCTTGCCGGAGATGTCGGAGATAACAACCGGCACATTATTACCTCCTATAATACCTTTTTTTAAGGATCTTCTTTTTTCGTAAGCATAATAATTTTTTACGAATCCGGATATTTTAAAAGGAGATTTATATTTTCTAAGTTTTTTTTCGCTGAATATTTCCGTTATTTTTTTTGCCGCGGGAATTTCTTTTACGGGATTTTCGGTTAAAGAAACTCTTATTGTATCTCCGATTCCGTCAATAAGTAAAGTTCCGATTCCCGATGCTGATTTTATTCTGCCTTCGAGTCCGTTGCCTGCTTCCGTAACTCCGAGGTGCAAAGGATAGCTCATGCCTTCCTCGTGCATTTTATCAACCAATAAACGGTTTGCATAAATCATTATCAGAGGGTTACTTGCTTTCATGGAAATAACGACATCATTAAAATTCGATTTTTTGCATATTCGCAAAAATTCCATGGTTGCTTCTACCATACCCAAAGGAGTGTCTCCGTAACGACTTAAAATGCGGTCGGATAAAGAGCCGTGGTTAGTGCCTATGCGTATTGCCGTATTGTGTTTTTTACATATATTTAGAAGCGGAACAAAATTTTCTTTAAGTTTTTCAACTTCAGAGGCGTATTCTTCGTCTGTATATTCGATATGTTTAAATTGTTTCAGGTCTGCATAGTTACCGGGGTTTATACGAACTTTTTCTATTATTCCGGCGGCAACTTCCGCTGCTGCGGGACTGAAATGTATGTCGGCAATAAGCGGAATATCATATTTTTTTGCTTTAAGCATATTTTTTATGTCTCTTAATTTTTCCGCTGTTTTCTTTGTTTGCACGGTTAACCTGACATAATCGGCGCCTGCTTTTGCGATTTCAATAATTTGATTAACCGTAGCTTCCGTATCGAGAGTATCGGTATCAGTCATAGATTGTATTCTGACCGGTTCGTCTGCTCCCGCGGGAATATTACCGATAAAGACTTTTCGGGTTTTATTTCTTTCGTATTCAAAATAATTGTTGATATACATTTTAATTCTTTATTTAAAAACAAAACCGGCAAACAAATTATATTTTTTAAAGTTTGCCCGGCAAATTAAGATGTTTAACCCCAATATTCACAAATAATCGGGAGTTGAAAGTTAAAGGTATAAAGTTCAAAAATATTACGGTATAATTTACATAGAACACCATAACCCGGACCCGGTATGCAAAAAGCAAGCAAAAATACCTGCTAAACTTTTAACTTTCAATTTTTTACTTTTATCTTCGAAAAATTTACGAATTTTTCGGGTTAAAATTTTATCTGTGTATATTTGCAAATATAAAATATAAAACTGTTTTAATTAAAATCCGGAAAATAAATGTCTTTAAAAGCGGAAAATATTACGAAATTATACGGTAAGCAAAAAGCTCTCGACAATGTAAGTTTCGAGATTAACAAAGGTGAGATAGTAGGATTTTTGGGACCTAACGGTGCCGGAAAATCCACCATGATGAAAATTATTACGGGATTTATTAAACAAACAAGCGGAGACGTGTTCGTTAACGGTTTAAATACAAAAACACACATAAAAGAAATTAAGCGGCAAATCGGTTATCTTCCGGAACATAATCCTTTGTATCTTGATATGTATGTAACGGAATATCTTAATTTTATCGCAAAAATATACAACGTCAAAAATTATAAATCGAAAGTAAACGACATTATAGAGCAAACGGGGCTGACTCAAGAACGGCACAAAAAAACCGGAGCTCTGTCTAAAGGATACAGACAACGCACCGGATTAGCGGCGGCATTAATACATAATCCTGAAGTTCTTATTCTGGATGAGCCGACAACGGGGTTGGATCCTAATCAAATTATTGAAATAAGAAATTTGATAATAGAAGCCGGAAAGAATAAAACGGTTATGCTGTCAACTCATATTATGAGCGAAGTAGAGGCAATATGCAACAGAGTTTTAATAATAAACAAAGGTAAAACGGTTGCGGATAAACCGGTAAGTAAAATCGGAGAACTTACAAAAGCAAAAAGGCAAACCGTTGCGGTTGAATTTACCGAGAAAATAAGGTCGGAAATATTAGATAAACTGCCGGAGCATATTTCAGTATCAAAAACCGAATCGGGAAGTTATATATTTGAGAGTGATACCGAAACCGATATTCGACCGGAAATTTTTAATTTTGCCGTAAAAAACAATTTGGTTTTAACAGGTATGCGGCAAAAGGAAGACAGCATGGAAGATATTTTCAGAAGACTGACCCTGCAATAATTTCATATTTTAAAGATTAAACCAAACGGATTGTGCGCGCATTACTTGTTCTATTACATCTCTGACACAACCTTTGCCGCCGTCTTTATCGGATATGTAATGAGCAATGCTTTTTATTTCTTCCGCCGCATCGGCAGGACATGTCGCAAGTCCGGAGATTTTCATTACTTCGTAATCGGGTATATCATCGCCCATGTACAGTATTTGCCCGGGTTGAATGCCGTATTTCATGTAAAAATCTTCGTAATCGTCGATTTTGTTTTGCGAACCGAGATAAATATCGGTAACACCCAATCCTCTGAATCTTTTTTTTACGCTTTCGGAAGTTCCGCCCGTAATAATACCGACCATAAAACCGCTGTCAACCGCAGTTTTTACCGCAAATCCGTCTTTTACGTTCATATGCCGGGTAAGTTCTCCGTCGGTATGCAAAACCATATCTTGCGAAAATACTCCGTCAACGTCAAATACAAATGCTTTTATATCTTTTAATCTTTCTTTAAAGTTATCCATTATTGTTTTGATATTTTAATATTTCGGCTGACAAAACTATATATTTTTTGCAATTCGGGCTTATTTTTTAATAATTCCAAATGCATTTCCATAACTTTTTCGTCGTTTCTTACCGCCGGACCTGTTTGAACTTTTGAAGGCGGGTTATGTTTTATTTTTTCGAAAGTTTCTTTAATAAGCGGAAGCAAAATATCAAATTTTATTTCTTTTTCTTTTAAAATTTCTTCGGCTATGCCGAACATACGATTTGAAAAATTATTGGCAAAAACCGCCGCAAGATGTATGTATTTGCGCTGTTCGGAGTTTATAAAACGAACATCTCCGTTTATTCCCGAAGCGTATTTCTCCAATTTGTCCCGATTAAACCCGGAATTTGCTTCAATGCAAACGGGAATATCTTTAAAATCAAGAATTTTGTTTTTCGAAAAAGTTTGCAAAGGATAGAAAACTCCGTAATTTGAAGATATTTTTTTTAAAACCCTCATCTCAATACTGCCGGCAGTATGAACAACAAGATTATTCTTTATTTTTTCTTTAAGGATTTTATTTTCGGTTAACCCGAAAACAGAATCATCGTTTACGGAGATAACATATAAATCGGCACTTGCCGGAATATCTGAAATATCAACGGAAAAAGTAATGTTTAATTTTTCGGCAAGTTTTTTTGCCGATTTTCCGGTGC
>JAADDR010000155.1 GCA_013153865.1 Chlorobiota bacterium
AATGTCACCTGTTTCTCCCGGGTCTAATCTTCCGTCGGAATTATCGTCGTTTGAAACAAAAACGTTTCCTATAGTAATTTCGGGTGCGTTTACCGTAACATTGAAATTACTTTCCCAAGTATCTGTTCCGTCGGTTATTGTTAAAGTAAATGGTATTACATATTGGTCTTCAATATTGTCTGAAACGGTTATTTCAAATTGACCTGAAACGCTTGCCGTGTTGTCTGCGGCAATATTACCGAAACTAATGTTTGTATTATTATTCATTGCGGTAACAGCGGCATCGGAGGTTGATAATGATGCGGTAATATTTGTTGCATCGTCAGCACCTACGTTTTTTAATGTTATGTTTATATTATTCGTTTGTCCGAAGTTTATTGAATGGTCTCCGCTTAAATCGTAAGAATCTAAAACAATGTAAGGTCCTGACGGAGCCGTAACGGTAACTTGCCCTTGGTATGTTATTTTGTTAAATCCCGTAACGACAACATCAAGGACATCTCCGGGTGTAACACCCGAAACGGGGACTATGGCAGAACCTCCTGAAACATGCTCGGTGCCTATTATTTCTCCGTCTCTTGAAATACATGCCAATGCACCGTCAAAATTGCAGTTAACGGTAAAATCTGAAACACCCATTATTAAAACAGCATCGTGAGATACTGCCATTGCTTCCGGATTATCGGTTCTGACCATTAAAGAAGGATCTCCGAAAGTTGTCCAAGTATCAGCCATATTGTTGTCGGATGATTCGTCGAGCATTTGGAACATACCGTTTACTACCAAACCGGCAAAAGTTCTTTTTATTCCGTTTGCAGAAGCGTTTGCAAGAAGATCAACCATTTCGTCTTGAGCAATCATAGGCGGAGCCCATGATTGGTTAATGGTAGATGCGCATATTGCAATTGCACCTGTAGGGTTACCGTTATTTTGAGCTCTTAAAAGTGATTCTCCGAAACATGTTTGTCCGACAAAATTACCGTTAACACAAGCAACGTCGAATATAAACGGCAATTTGTTTTCGTTTGTAAGATTATTAACGTCGTTGACTCCGAAGCCTGATGTAACCCAATATGTATCGTCACCGTGTCCGGTATATGTTATTATACCGGTACCTGAGTTCATACTTGCCGCTACATCGCTTGCCGAGGGGTTATCGTTTGCATCATTTCCTCCTTGTGAGCCGTCGAAAAGTTCTATTGTAGGTTCGACATAAGTAAATCCGATTAAGTCTGTTTGCATATTTCTTACATGTTCGTAATCATATTCATTATCGTCTCCGGGTCCTTGGTCGGAAGCAATTCCCGTTGTTTTGTTGAGCCAATCGGAATCTAAGGTGCTGCCGTCTTCGTAAGTAATTGTTCTTTGGACTTGTGTTAAGACATCATCTTCGCTTTCGGCAGAAAAACGTCCTACAAAAATTTCTTGATAGTGGTCGTCTCCCGATATGTAACCGTATGCATTGTCGGAGTCTCCGCCTAAGCCGCTACCGTTGTTTGTAGGAACTTGCTCGGCATCTCCTACAAGTAGCAGATATGTTAAGCCGTTTGTGTTATAATAATTTTCGACATAGGTTTTAATAGCGTCGGCTGTTCCTCCGGCATCCGTAACAGTAACCATCTCCGCAGGTCTCCCGATTTTGTTTTTCCATTTTACGAAAGGTTCCATTGCAGAAGTCCATGCGTCATTACAAATAATGAGCATTTTTCCTTCTTCGGTAAGAGGTGTGTATTTTGTATTTGTTTTATAATTGATAAAATGTTGTGAATATATTTTGTCGAATTCTTCGGGAATGATACTTTTTTTGTTTTTTTTATTTAATATATTTTTTCCGGTTTGTTCGGTTTCTGATATTTTTACTGTTATTTCCGAATATATTCTCAGTTTTTTGCTTACCGGATTATATTTAACGGGAAATATGTTTAAGGTTTGCCCTCTGTAATCTCGAATAATATAAGGTTTTCCGAGTTTTGCGGTTTTTTCGGGAAAAAAACTGTTTTTTTTATAAATTTCGCCGTATTTATACGGGATGTTCGAAGGATTAATATTTCTTCCGAAGTTACCTTTAGACGGTGCAATTTTATAGGTTCCGTCTAAATCTTTGAAAGTTTCCGATATTATTTCCAATTTCATTTTTTTTGTGTCGGAAATAATAATGGATTCCGTAATTTCGGGTAAATCCGGTGCCCCTTTTATCATTACGGGGTTTGTGTTTTCAGCCGTTATAATTATTGCATCACCTTCCGGTGTTTTTACTTTTTCGGTTTTAAAAGAATTAAATGTTATTTTTAGAATTATTTCATTGTTTTTTGATGAAATAATTTCTGTTTTGTTGTTTTGCGCATATTCGGTAAATATTGCAAAGAACAATAAAATTGTTGTAAAAAGAAGCTTTCTCATAATAAAAGTATTTAATTTAAACTTTTACTATGATGTGTGAATAATAAAAGGGTTGCAATTGTAAAATAATTGCGATTTAATTCTTAAGGAAGCCTTCGTCTTCGGTTTTTCCGTAAAGATTTTTTATGCGTGTTTCGTATTTTTTGTGTAAAAAGTCTCTTTTAAGTTTAAGAGTTGGCGAAAGTTCTCCGGTATCCGGTCCCCATTCGTCGCATACTAATGCGAATTTTTTTATAGTCATAGTATCTTCGACATCAAAGTTTAATTCGTCTATTTCTTCGTTAAATTTTTTAATTACTTTTTCGTTTTTTATCAGGTCGAGGTTGTTTTTAAATTGAATATCATGAAGAGATGCCCATTTTTTGAGGTATAAGAAATTCGGAGATATAATAGCCGAACAGTAGCGTTCATTTTCTCCAACAACCATTAATTGTTCTATAAACGGTGATTCTTTCATTATATTTTCGACTAATTGGGGAGCGACGTATTTACCTGTTGATAATTTAAAAAGTTCTTTTTTTCTGCCTGTTATTTTTAAGATGTCGCCGTTTAATTCTCCCATGTCTCCGGTATGAAACCATCCGTCTTCGTCGATAACATCTTCTGTTAGTTCCGGGTCTTTATAATAACCTTTCATAAGGCAAGGACCTTTATATAAAATTTCACCGTCGTCGTCTATTTTAATTTCCGAGGTTTCCAGTAATTTTCCTACTGTTCCGGGTCTGATGTCTCCTATTCTGTTTACGGAAATAACGGGAGATGTTTCCGTAAGTCCGTAACCTTCGCAAACAGGTATTTGTGCGGCATTGAATATTCTTGCCAATCTCGGTTGCAGCGCCGCACCTCCGGAAACTATTATTTTTATGTTTCCGCCAAGGGCTTCGCGCCATTTATCGAATACTAATTTGTTGTCTAAAGCCAGTTTTGCTTTTAAGAATAATCCCGGAGATTTATGGCCTTCGTATTTTTGAGCCGAGCGCAATGAGCTGAAAAATATACTCTTTTTTATTCCTTTTAATTCTCTTCCTTTATCGTAAATTTTGTCGTATATTTTTTCCAGCAGGCGAGGAACGGTTGCCAAGACATGAGGTTTTACTTCTTGTATGTCTTCAACTAATGTTTCGGCACTTTCCGCATAATATATGCTTACTCCCAAATATATGTAAAGAAAATTCAGGCTTCGTTCGTAAACATGATTCAGAGGCAGAAAACTGATTGCTTTACTGACATTTTCAGGCACAACGCATATTTGAGCCAAAACATTTGAAACAAAGTTTTTGTGAGTAAGCATTACTCCTTTCGGTTGTCCTGTTGTTCCCGAAGTGTATATTATCGAGCTTATATCTTTTTCGGTAACGTCGGCACGCATTTGTTGAAGTTTTCCGTTGTTTTGTTCAACGGTTTTTTCTCCTGATATCAGAATATCGTTAAATGAATAAGGCGCATCTGATTTATCGAAGGAATAAACGGGTATTTCTCCGCTTTTTACTTCGGGTATTTCTTTAATTCTGTTATAATGCTCAGGTTTTGCCGTAATAATCATTTTTGCGTCGGAATGTTTTATTAAGTGTTCATATTCTTGTTTTCCCATTGTGGGATAAACGGGAACATGTATTATGCCTATTTGTTCCATTCCTATATCGGCGATATTCCATTCCGGTCTGTTGTTTGATACGGTTAAAATTTTGTCTCCTTTTTGAAATCCGGATTCTATTAACCAGGAACTGAAGAAGTCAGCTTTTTGTTTTATTTCTTCGGTGCTGAATTTTTCCCATTTTCCGTTTCTTTTTACCGAAAAAGCATCTTCTTTCGGGTAGTTTTCTATTGCATGTTCAATAAATTCGAAGGTTCTTTTTATTTTCATAGATTTTTTAATTTGTCGGATTATAAGTTTTTTAATTATGATGTTTTTTTCGGTAAGTAATTCAGTGTCCGGTTTATTAATTGTGCAGTTGTGTTTTAATTTTACGATTAAAAATAAAAAAGGTTTCAACAAAAATTTTGCAGAAACCTTTTCAATAAAGTTAAGGTATGTTATTTTTCGGATAAAAATCCTTCATCTTCAGTATATCCGTAAAGAAAATCAAGTTTTGTTTTGTATTTTTTTACCAGAACTTTTCTTTTTAGTTTTAATGTAGGCGACAGTTCTCCGGTTTCCGGTGTCCATTCTTCACATACCAACGAGAATTTTTTAATTTTCATTGATTTGTCAAGTTGATTGTTAAGACGTTCTATTTCTTCATTAAATTTTTTAATTACTTTTTCGTTTTTAATAAGGTCAAGATTGTCTCTGTATTCAATATTATGTATTGCCGCCCATCCGTGAAGATGTTCGAATGCCGGGCAGACGATTGCAGCCGTATATTTTTCGCCTTCACCTACTACTAATATTTGTTCTATAAAAGGAGATTCTTTCATTTTGTTTTCCACAAGTTCCGGGGCAACGTATTTTCCGGTTGATAATTTGAATATTTCTTTTGTTCTTCCTGTTATTTTTAAGATTCTTCCGTCTAATTCTCCTGTATCTCCGGTATGAAACCATCCGTCTTCGTCTATTGCTTCTTTTGTTTTTTCCGGGTCTTTATAATATCCGGGCATTAAATTCGGCCCCTTAAATAATATTTCACCGTTTTCGGCAATTTTTACTTGAGCGGACTCCAATAGTTCTCCTACAGTTCCGGCTTTTATGTTTCCTAAGCGATTAACGGAAATTACCGGAGCTGTTTCCGATAATCCGTAACCTTCTAATACGGGAATTCCTGCGGCACCGAAAACTCTTGCCAGTCTGGGTTGTAATGCCGCTCCTCCGGATACGACGCATTTTATATTATTTCCTAATGCTTCTCTCCATTTAACAAAAACAAGTTTGTTTGCAATTTTTAATTTAAAGTTATAAAAGGCACCCATGTCTTTTGTTTCGTCATATCGTTCGCCGAGTTTAAGTGCCCAGAAAAATATCGCTCTTTTTAATCCTTTAAGTGCTAATCCTTTTGCATATATTTTATCGTATAATTTTTCAAAGATTCTCGGAACGGCGGCAAAAAGATGAGGTTTTATTTCTTGAATATTTTCTACTATTGTATCCATACTTTCGGCATAATAAATACTTATACCCAAATAAATATACAAATAATTAATCATTCGTTCGAAAACGTGATTTAAAGGCAGAAAGCTTATTGCGGATTGTGCGTCTTTCGGAACGGCAACGGCTGAATCTTTAACATTACTTACAAAGTTTTTGTGTGTCATCATAACACCTTTCGACAAACCGGTTGTTCCTGAAGTATAAATAATGGAAGAAAGATCGTTTTCCGTTACTTCGTTTCTCATTTTTTCCAATGTTGCTTTGTGCTTTTCTTTTACCTTTTCACCCAGTTTAATTATCTCTTCAAAAGATGGAACTCCGTCAATATTATCAAAAGAATATACTTTTTCTATATTTTCCGTTTTTTCGGCAATAGGATTTATAAAATCATATCGTTCTTTTGATGAAACAATTAAAATTTTTGAGTCCGAATGTGATAAAACATGTTTGTATTCAGTTTCACCTATTGTAGGGTAAACAGGTACGTGTACAACACCGATTTGTTCCATTCCGAAATCGACTATGTTCCATTCCGGGCGATTATTTGAAACGGTTGCGATTTTATCGCCTTTTTTAAAACCCAATTCAATTAATCCCATACTGAACAAATCAGCTTTGTCTTTTATGTGTTGAGTACTGAATTTTTCCCATTTACCGTTTCTCTTTACCGAAAAAGCGTCGTCTTTCGGAAATTTTTCCAAAGCATTGTCAAGAAAATCAAAAGTTCTTTTTATTTCCATTATTAATCGGTTTAAAAAATTTATAAAAAAACATATCAAAATTAATAAATAATTGCAGTTTAACAAATTTTTAAAAAGATAAGAATTATTTTGTTTTTTTTCGATATTAATGAATTAAAAGAAATATCTTTGTTTTTTAAAACAATTTTTATCATGAGATTTTCATATTCTGACAGGAAAAAAAAGCATGAAGAAACAGTAAATACAAATTATGATTTACTTGTAATAGGCGGCGGAATTACGGGTGCAGGAATAGCGTTAGATGCTGCAACCAGAGGAATAAAAACAATTTTGATTGAAATGCAGGATTTTGCGGCAGGTACCAGCAGCAGATCTACAAAATTGGTGCACGGCGGACTGCGTTATTTAGAACATCTGGAACTCGGATTAGTGAGAGAAGTCGGACACGAAAGGGAGGTTGTACACAGGAATGCCGCTCATATAGTAATACCCGAAAAAATGGTTTTGCCGATTATTGAAGACGGTAACTTAGGCGAATTTACCACCTCTTTGGCTTTGTATGTATATGATTTTTTGGCCGGAGTTAAAAAGTCCGAGCAGAAAAAAATGCTTACTCGTGAAGAAACAGTTGAGTTGATACCGGTTATAGACAGTCCTTTGTTAAAATCAGGTGCTTTGTATTACGAATATAAAACTGATGATTCCAGATTAACGATTGAGGTTATAAAAAAAGCCGTGGAGTTCGGAGCTCGCTGTTTAAATTACGTTAAAGCCGAATCTTTCATTTATGATGATAACGGAAAGATAAAAGGAGTTAATGCCGTTGAAGTTTTAACCGGAAAAACATTTTCCGTTTTCGCAAAAAATATAGTAAATGCAACCGGACCTTGGGTTGACGGGCTCAGAAAAAAAGATAAATCTTTAAAAGGGAAAAGAATACATCATACAAAAGGTGTTCATATAGTTTTTGACAGAAAAAGATTTCCCGTAAATTATGCCGTTTATTTTGATACGGGAGATAAAAGAATGGTTTTTGCAATTCCCAGACAAGATATTGTATATGTAGGTACTACGGATACGGATTATTACGGTGATTTAAAAAACCCTGATGTTACCGAAAAAGATGTTCAATATCTTTTAGACGCGGTAAACAGAATAGCACCGTCTTTAAAGTTAAAAAAAGAAGATGTAAAATCTGTCTGGTCAGGTTTGCGTCCGCTTATTCACGAAGAAGGAAAAGACCCGTCCGAATTATCAAGAAAAGACGAAATATTTTTTTCGGATTCGGGGTTAATATCTATTGCAGGCGGTAAACTGACCGGTTACAGAATTATGTCAAAAGATATTGTTAAAATAGTATCTAAACGTTTATCTGAAACCGACGGAAGAGAATTTGTAAAATGCCAAACTAAAAATTTACGCCTTTCCGGAGGAGAATTTCCTTTTTATCCGGATACTGCCGGATTAATTGATTATGCCGACAGAAAATATGACGAAGTAAAACATACCGGAATAAGTGTGAACGAATTTAAAAGATTATTTTACAGATACGGAATGAATATTGATAAAATTTCGGAAAAAGCATTTGATTATTACATTGAAACCAGAGATACAAAAAAGTCATGGCTTAAAGCAGAACTTTATTATTCAGTAAATTACGAATCTGTTGCAACCCTTTCTGACTTTTTTATACGAAGAACCGGAATGATTTTCTTTTATATCGATGAAATTTATGATTTGATGAATGATGCGGCGGAAATTATTTCCGAATTTATGAACTGGGACGAAAAAACTAAAAACCGAAATATTGAAGATTTGAAAAAAGAACTTAAAAAAGCTACGGTTTTTTAATAAATAAGATTATTAAACATGAATTTTATGAATACAACCGGATGATAATCATTCGGTTGTATTCATTTATGATAAATAGTTTAACCGTAAATGTAACAAATTAACTTTTAATACGTCTTATACCCGAACGCAAGATTTAATGACAATAAACGAATACAATAAAAGCGTAGAAAAGTATTCCGATCATATCTACCGTTTCATTTTAAAAAATATAAAAAATGAAAATACGGCTAAAGATATTGTTCAGGACAGTTACGAAAAGTTGTGGATAAACAGAAAATCGGTGTATTTCGAAAAAGTAAAATCATATCTTTTTACCACGGCTTACCGTACCATGATTGATATTATAAGAAAACAAAAAAGGATAAGTTTTACGGACGATCCGGGCGTTTTTGAAGCGCGACACGAAAATACATATAACGACATACAGGAAATTTTACACGAAGCGATAGAAAAACTGCCGGAAGTTCAGAGATCGGTGATTTTATTACGCGATTATGAAGGATATTCATATAAAGAAATAGCAAATATTACAGGATTAAACGAATCACAAGTTAAAGTTTACATTTACAGAGCAAGAGTTTATTTAAAAAATTATATCGGTAAAATAGAAAATCTTGTATAAAAAACTTAAATAATTTGAAAACAATAAACAAACATAATTACGAAATTTTTTTAGTAGATTATTTTGACGGAAATCTGCCCGAAGAATACCAAAAAGAATTAACGGATTTTCTTCGAAAAAACCCCGAACTTAAACAAGAATCGGAAGATTTGGACTTATTCAAATTACGCCCGGATACCGTTGTATTTGACAAAAAAAATGACTTAATAAAAAATACCGGAAACGGTTATTTTGAAATTACCGAACTCGAATATTTATGCGTTGCCGATATTGAAAAAGATATAAACAATACGGAAAAAAAACTTTTATATAAAGAACTAGAAAAACAACCTTCGGCAAAAACCGAGCATGACATATTTTTAAAAACAAAACTTAAACCAGATTTAAAAATAAAATTTAACAATAAATCCGGCTTATATAAAAACTCGATATTATTATATCCGGAATTTAAAAAAGTAATTTTTTACGCCGTATCAGCCGTAGTAATCATTTTATTTTTTGTAACCGAAACTACGACGTTTTTGAAACAAAAAAATACTCCGGTTGCAAACAAAACGGAAATATCATTTAAACCTGAAGCAATAAAACAGGCAAAAAACACTAAAACTTTTACCCGTTTCGCAAAAAATAAGCACACAAAAACCGCATATAATAAAAAAACAAAAAAAGACAAGGCATTATTTACTCATAATCAAACAGTTAAAAATTCATTTAATGATGTTCTTGCGTTTGACGATAACGAGCTTCGGAATAACAAAGATTCTTACGACAAACATTTTGTCTCGATACCTGAAATAAAAACCGAAGCTCTTATCTCAAACATTAAAGAAAATGAGAACATAAAAAACAGCATACCGGTAAGCTTTGCTTTACAAAAAAATATTCCGGTTTCGCAAAAAGCGGTTAAAAAAGATAAACTGTGGCTGTATGCCGAAAAAGGAGTTAACATTTGGAAAAAATTAACATCATCCGAAGACGTGGAAATGAAAAATATTTACAGAAAAGACGGAAGCATAGGAGAAGTTAATTTTATCGCATCAAATTTTAAATTCAGAAAAATATACGCCAAAAAATAAATCGAAAACACATAATACAATGAAATATTCAAAAAAAATACATGTTTTTCTGCCGGTATTTATACTATTTATTTCTCCTTATATTTACGGTCAA
>JAADDR010000087.1 GCA_013153865.1 Chlorobiota bacterium
TTTAGACAACATTTTCTGTTTTACTAATTATTTTTTTCTTTTGAACTGCCCTCAAAAACGAATGGGGTAGTTTAAAAGAAAAAAATACTTCTGCGGGCATAGAATAATCCAAACTCTGATGCCTTCGCTCATTGTTATAAAATTTAAAATACTGTTTAATTCCTCGGTATAATTCAATTCCGTTTTCGTACGATTTTAAATACAAATCTTCATATTTTATACTCCTCCACAAACGTTCGATGTAAATATTATCAACAGCTCTGCCTTTTCCGTCCATACTGATTTGTATGCCGTTATCTTTCAAATAGCTTATAAATTCATCACTTGTGTATTGGCTGCCTTGATCGGTATTTATAATATCAGGTTTGCCGTATTTCTCAATCGCATATTCCACGACGGACTTGCACCAACGGCTGCTCATTGTATCGGATAAAGACCAAGATACGACCATACGACTGTAAACATCAATAACTGCCGTAAGATACATAAATCCGACTCGCATCGGGATATAGGTAATATCGGTTTGCCAAACTTGATTTACTCCGGTAATTTCAATATCCTTCAATAAATAAGGATATTTTTTATGTGTTTTTAAGGCTTTTGACAAATTTCGTTTGGGCATCACTGCATGTAAATTCAGCTTTTTATACAAACGTTCTACACGCTTTTTATTGATATTAAAACCCATATCTTTTTTCAGCCAATTATACATTCGAGGAACTCCGTAATAGGGACAACTCGTATATTTCTCTTTTATCAATTCCATTAATGTTCTGTTTAATTTACTTTCTTCTTCGGATTTGTAATACACCGAACTTCTGTTTACGCTCAGTATCTCACATTGCCTTGCCACACTCGGGTTCTTGCGGTTTTTGTCAATTAACTTTCTACGCTCCCGACTGCTCTTTTCTATGACAAGGCGTTCTTTAAAAAATCCAATTCTACTTTTTGCTGTCCGATAATTTTATAAAGTTTTTCCTTTTCTTTACTTTCATCATTCTTTTTAACGGAATTCTTTTGAAAAATACTTTCGGCGGATGCTAAAAATTCTTGCTTCCATTTACTGACTTGATTCGGATGCAAACTGTACTTTTGTGCCAACTCATTAATTGTATAACGCTCTGAAAGAGCCTCCAAAACAACTTTTGTTTTGAATTTTGACGTAAATTTTCTTCTCTTTTTCATTTCAACAAATTTAATTAAAAAATCCAACTTAATTTGTTGTCTGAATTTTGGGGGTAATTATACCATTGCAGAGTTCCCAAACTATCATATTTTGCAATAAAAATATCTCTGTTTCCGGAAAAAACAACTGAATCGTTTCCGAAAAATGCCGTTTGTTCAAAACCTCCGGTTACATAAATGTTTTTTTCGTTATCAATTACTATGTCGTTTGCCAAATCCCAATGTTCTCCTCCGGCACTTCGAACCCAATCGTAAACAAAATCTTGCGAGTTCGCGGATATTTTCGTAAATATTAATATAATAAATAAAAAAAAATTTCTTTTTATAATCATAATAATCGACTTTAAAATTTTATTTAATATATATTGCATAAATATTCAAAATCTAACCGGGCAAAGTATTTTTTAATTTTTCTAAAAAAAGTTTGCGTTTTCTTTATTTTATAAAAAAGTTTTTATTTTTATGCTTTGTTTTGTGTAATATAAAAAATATATGATATGAAAGCACCTTTTAAATTAATAACTTTTGCTTTGGCATCCGGAATTTTGTTTTTGTTTTCGGCATGCGGAGATGACACAAATAACACACAAAGCGAGAAAGATTCTTTATCTCAAAATGTTACCGAGATAAACGAAGAAAATCTCATAACTTATTTAATACCGTCTCCGAAAGACATGTTTGCTTTTACGCGTAACGGAAAACTGAAATATTCTGCTGAAGTTTTAAATCCGAAAGAAAATGCCGACAAATATATTGATACCAAATCTCAAGAAACCGGTTTCGGTATTTATTCGGCTGATTTAGCGTATGCAGCGGCTTTTAACCAAACAAACACCGCAAGCGAATATCTTAAAGTAGTAGAAAACCTCAGTGATAAAATAGGTTTGGGATCGGTTTTTACCGAAAGTTTAATCGACAGATTTAAAAGAATAGACAATAAAGATTCGCTGTTGAAAGTAACAAACGACACGTATTACGATATAGTAAAATTTTTGGAAGAAAACGACAGAAATACCACTTTATCGTTAATATCGGTAGGAGGTTGGCTCGAAAGTCTTTATATCGTTACCAATTTACAAAACACATATGAAGAAGACAATGAAATAATACAACTGATAGCCGACCAAAAAAATATTTTCGAAAACATAATCTTATCTTTACGCCAACGAGAAGGTGACCCCAATGTTGCCGACATTATTAAAGAACTGCAACCTATAAAAGACGTTTACGATAAATTGGAGGTTATAAAAATAGAAAACGCCGATGCCAAAAGTCCCGTACCCGGACAAATTGTCGTAGGCGGAACCACAAAAATAGTAATTACCGAAGAACAATTTAACGAACTTAAAAAAGCTATTGCCGAAGTCAGAAATAAATTAGCAGGTTCAGGCGTTTAAGTTTAAAATTTACTAACTTACTTATAATTTAAAATGAAGATTATGAAAACTAAAATTATATATGTTGCTTTATTGTTTATTATGCTTCCGTTATTTTCGGATGCTCAATCAAAATGCTCGGACTTCTTTAAATACAGAAGGCCAGAAGCTCCTTACGAATACAACGACCAATCAAGCAGCGCAGTTTGCGTTACCGGACAAACATACGAATTTATACTTCCGTTAACCAAAGGAAAAGATTACAGACTGAAATTCTATGCGGCAGCTGTTTTTAACAATCGCATAAATTTTAAAATTATTGACGAAAGCACTCATGAAACAGTTCTCGATTTACCCGGAGAAAGCCCTTCGAGAGAAGAAGGAACATGTGTTTTGGCAGATTATTACGATGACGAAACAGGTAAATCAATACATCCGTATTTTGATTTTTATCCGGCATCTTCAACTACTTTAAAAATAATTATAGAAGTATTGCCGGTTCCTCAAGAAGAAAGCAGCGACCCGAATATAAAAAAACAGAGAAAAATAAATCGGGGATGCATAACGGTTGTTGTTCTCGACAAACCCGCAGACACATCTTCGTTTTAAATAAAAAAATTTATTAACTAAAGGTTGCTCCGGCAACCTTTTTTTCTTTAATTATGAAAGCAGTTTACAGAGTATCTGTTTTTTTATACAATCTAATCATAAAACTAATATCTCCGTTTAATTCTAAAGCCCGGCAGAGAACAACCGGAATTAAAGAAACATTTAAACAAAAAATCCCCGAAAAAAAATCCTTAAGAATTTGGTTTCATTGTGCATCGTCGGGCGAGTTCGAACAAGCATTGCCTCTTATAGAAAAAATAAAATCAAAAAATCCCGAATACGAAATAATACTCAGTTTCTTTTCACCGTCGGGATACGAAACAAAAAAAAATTGCAAACATGCCGAAGTCGTATTTTATTTACCTCCGGATAATCCGAAAAACGCCAAACAACTTATAACTTATTTTAAACCCGATACTGCATTTTTCGTAAAATACGAATTTTGGTATTACTTTCTGAATGAACTGAAACGGCAAAATATTCCTGTATATCTGATTTCCGGTATTTTCAGAAAAAATCAAATATTTTTTAAACCCTACGGAAAGTTTTTCAGAGAGATATTACATCTTTTCAGCCGTCTTTTTGTTCAAAACAAAGAATCCGAACAACTGCTTAACTCTGCCGGAATAAATAATGTTTCGGTTACCGGCGATACACGTTTCGACAGAGTTACCGAGATAGCCGAAAAACGTAAAAAATTCGAAACAGTTGACAAATTTACCGAAAATGCCGTTGTTTTTGTGGCCGGCAGCACATGGAAACCGGACGAAGAAATAATTTTTTCATACTTAAACAAATTACCGGGAAAAAAGGTAAAAGTTATTATTGCCCCGCACGAAATAAAAAAAGAAAACACTGATTTTATTATAAAAATAAGCAATAAAAAAACTGTTCGATATTCCGAAGCCGTTAATAATCTTCCGGATGATGCCGAAATATTAATTATTGACAATATAGGAATGTTATCGTCACTGTATGCATATGCCGACATTGCTTATATAGGCGGCGGATTCGGAGCAGGCATCCACAATACTCTTGAAGCGGCGGTTTTCGGAGTTCCCGTTATTTTCGGCAAGAAATTCGAAAAATTCGAGGAAGCCAAAGCTCTTATAAGAAAAAAAGCCGCATTTCCGGTTTACGGAAAATCGGATTTCGAAGAAATATTCGACACTTTGCTGCAAAACGAAGAATTTCGCAAACAAGCGGGCAAAAATGCCGAAAAATTCGTACAAGAAAATCTCGGTGCTTCCGATAAAATTCTGAAAAAAATAAATCTTTAAATCAAAAAAAGAAACTGCCTCAAAAGTATTCAATCCGGTTATAAAACGAGTTAAACATGACAAAATAGACTTTTGAGGCAGTACCTTTTTTCTTCCGACAAAATTCGTCGGTAAATTTATTGCATTTTGGTAATATTAACAGTATCGCTTACCATTTCAAAAGAAGGAGGTGTGCCTTCGGATGCGCATTTATATTCTATTTTATAATATTCGTCGGTTTCTCCGTGTGTTTTAAACGTTATGAAATAATGAACGTCAATACCTCCTACGGAAGGTACGGCATCCGGAAATTTTTGCTGCAACATAATAACTATGCCTTCTTTTACGCGTCTCCATATATCCGATAGAGCATCTTCGTCAGACAAACCGTCCAACAATCCCAGAGGATCGTATTGTCTTCTTTTGTAAAGTTTAATATAAAAATTATTATAATACGAATTAGCTCCGTAATAATATTCGGAAGTTTCGGGATGATACGAGTCTAAATATCCGTTAGGAATATCAGGATTACCGGTAACATAATCAACCAATAATTGATAATCCGAAGAAGACATCGTAAAAATCATTGTAGGATCAAAATACCATTTTTCTTCATCGTGTCTGAACTGAGCAGATGTATTTTCTCCGGGAAAATAAACATTCCAATCAGAGCCGTCAAATTCGCAAGGTATGGCATAAATACTTCTTTCGAATTTATATAAATCGCAAATAACGGTTATCATATCTCCTTGTTGAGCATACGGATATTCCAACCTTAAGAACTGAGGCAGATAATTTTGCGGCAAAGCATCTTCCGAAAAATTATTATAATTGCCGGGTTCTCCCATAGCGTCATAATCGGCGGGAACCAAAACTCTGGAGTTTTCTACTTCTGTCCATATAAATCCGTTAAACTTATAAAAACCTCCGGCGGTAGTTATACTGTCGGGATAACGATAAAATACTTCGGCATAAGTACCGGCTTCGGCATCCGGAAATTTTCCCGACAAATATCCGGATAAGCTGTCCAATTCCGATTCATCGGAAAAATATAAATTCGCAGCTATGTCTCCTCCTATTTCTATATAATCGTCATCGGTAAGCTCGGCGGATTTTATTTCTCCGTACATTTCTCCCACATATTGATTGAAATTTACAAGCATATCGGAACTGTCTTTTAATGCGGGAAAATTTACAGCCAAAATTTCGGGAATATATGTATATGCCGAAAAAGTTTTATTAAAAGCGGAGTATTTAACTATATAATCGGCCCAAGCGGAATCTTCGGCAGTTTGTGCCGATTCTTTTGCAAGAGATGCCGCATAAGAATAATCGTTATCGGTTAATGTATATTCAATTCCGGTTTCGAAATACGGCTTTTCGTTATTTTTTATGTCGTCATAGATGTCCTCCATAGGATCACATGCCGTAAACAACATACCGGTTATAATTATAAATAAAATATATTTTTTCATTTTTTTATTTTTTTAAGGTTAGAATCTTATTTTTAAAGCAAGTGTCCATGTTCTTCCGAAACCGAAAAATACCGGAGAACTGTCATAATCGTGGGTAATACCGTCGGTAGCATCGGCAATATATTCGGTATCAAAAACATTATTTACTTTTCCGTAAAGAGCGGCATTTAAGTTTCCGATTTTAAACTTATATTTCATGTTAATATCCGCAAGTGTATATGCCGGTACTTTCCATGCATCAATACCGATATCGGATTCGCTTACGCGGGAATTTATATCGAAATAAGAATATAAATTATCGTAATAATTGATGTCGGTACCGAGTGTAAGATTATGCAAAACCTCTGCATCAATACTGAATGCGGCAGTTGTTTGCGCCGCATCTCCCACATGCACGCCTCCGGTATAAGCCGTAGATGTACCTATAAGAACCTGATCCTGATCATAAGACTCAACCGTTACTTCATCTTCCCATGTCCAATCTCCTACCGAAAGCATTCCTTTTATTTTTATTTTATCGACAGGTTTATATGTTACTTCGGCTTCAACACCTTGGTGTAAAGCATTTAACCCTTTGTAAATATCGGTTCCTCCTTCTTGGTTACTGCGAGTCATAGCTTTATCTCTCCACTCGGTTCTGTATAAAGTAAGATTTGCTTTAATTTTAGAAGAACGGTATCCGTATCCTAATTCGGCAGATAATACTTTTTCATGTTTTGCACTCGGATTAAATTCGTTTGTATATCCTATAAACGTATATTTAAAATAAGGTGCTCTGGTAAAATAGCCGCCGTTTACAAAAACATTATGATATTTATTAATATTATAATTCATACCGCCTTTTCCGCTGTATGCAAAAAAGTTTTGCCAATCCGTAACCTGCCCTTCTTCAGGTGTATATTGAAAATAATCAGTTCTTCTGTAAGAACTGTTCGATGCAGAGCCGGAAATAAATGCCGAAAAGTTTTCCAACACATATTCTCCTTGAGCAAAAACACCTTCCCATAAAACTTCTCCGAGATTATAATACGAAAATTTATCGCCTTTATGCAAAGGTGTTCCCGGGTCTCTGTTCACGTTTGCATTATCAAGATAATATTTGCCTCCCAGCAAATCTTCTATTTCTTGATAATGATAACCTTTATAATATCTGCCGTCAATACCGGCAGTAATATTAATATCACCGATTTTAGTATTTAAAGTTGATAATATTCCGTACCAATCATGAGAATTGTTAGAATTTGATATAATAACCTGAGACCCTGTACTTGATGCTTGGTTAATTTTCATTGCCGAATCAAAATCAAGATGTCCGTCGGGAGTTAATAATGTAGATTCTTTAGGTTCTCCCGTCGGATACTCGAAAGTAAGTAAATCTTTTCTGTTACCGGAAACACGTCTCCCTCCTCCCGAAGATTTCGAAACATAAATTGCGGTAGATAAACTTGTAAGAGAATTAATATTCCAGTAATGATTTAAAGAAATTTGAGGTTTGTGATACTCGTTATACCCGTAAGCACCTCCGTAAACTTCTCCGTTTCTGTACCCGTAATCCGAGTTATACAAAGTACCGTCCGGATTATCCATGTAAGTTTTAATATAATGTCTCGAACTTCTTTGGTTATGCCATTGCGGAGCTCCGAATGCGGTTAACGATAAAGTCTGATTATCGGTTAAGCGTTTTGAAACATTAAAGAAATAAGAATAACCCTCAAAATTTGTTCCTTTGATATAACCGTCGCCTTGTGTGCGACTTCCGCTTACCGTAACAGCCCAACCGTTTTCCTGCAATCCGGTAGATAAAGTAAATGCTGTTTTACTATAACCGTTGTTACCGGTTGACAAGTAAACGGAACCGCCCTGTTCGGCATCGGTTGTTTTTGTAATAATATTTATTGTACCTCCTACTGACGATATGGCAAGTTTTGATGCTCCGAGACCTCTTTGTACCTGCATGGTTTTCGTTACATCCGATAATCCTGCCCAATTACTCCAATAAACTTTTCCGGTTTCCATATCATTAACCGGAACTCCGTTTATCAGAACTCCTATATTGTTGGAATCAAATCCCCTTAAATTAATACGACTGTCGCCGTATCCCCCTCCTTGTTTTGTGGCATATACACTCGGAGTAGATTTTAAAATCTCCGGATATTCCTGATTTCCCAACTTCTCGGTTATAATTTCCGGAGTAACGGTAGAAAACGAAACCGGAGTATGCCTGTCTTTAGCAAAAGATGCAACTACCATAATTTCCGCTATCTCCTCATTCTCGTAAGACATTGCAACATTCATTTCGCTGCCTGTAATTTTAAGTTCCAAAGTTTTCATTCCGATATAAGAAAATATCAGAAATTCCTTGCCTGCCGGAACTTCTATTTCATACTTCCCTTCAATATCGGTTATAGTTCCTTTATCTGTTCCTTTTACCATAACGGTAACACCGGGTAAAAAAGAACCGTCATCGGCATCGGTAACAACACCGCTTACCGTTTGCTGTGCTTCAGCATTTATATTTAATCCTGAAAGGAAAAAAATAAAAAGAATAGAAAAAAATAAATGTCTTTTCATAAAAAATAATTTAAAAAATTAATAAACGGGCGACAAATGTAATTATTTTTATCAATATCCGGCTATGTAAAAATATTTTAAAAACATATATCTTTATGCCTGAATTTTGTAAAAGCGTCTAAAATAATACTTCTATAAAGTACATTTACCGGAATTAAAACGGAAAAACTTTCGTTTTTTAAAACTTTATATTAAATTGCGTCTGATTATTTTATTTGTTTATAAATTAAAAATGTTTGATTATGAGAAACTTAAACAAGATTTTATTATTATTCACATTTGTTTTGTTTACGGCATTTGCTTATGCACAAACAAGTGTAAGCGGAACGGTAACTGCCGAAGACGGTACGGCATTACCCGGAGTAACCGTAATGGTTAAAAATACAACCGTGGGTACGGTAACAAACGCAGAAGGAAAATACAAAATAGATGTTCCGGCAGGCAAGGAATTTTTAGTATTTTCTTATATCGGCTACGAAACACAAGAAGTTAAAATAACCGGAGAAACCGTTAATGTTAAAATGTTATACAAAAATGCGGAGCTCGGAGAAATTGTAGTTGTGGGAGTTGCCGATATCGCAAAAGACAGAGAAACACCGGTTGCCGCATCTACAATGATGGCATCGGAAATTCAAGAACGTATCGGAACAAAAGAATTACCGGAAGTATTGAATTATACGCCCAGTATATATGCCACAAAACAAGGAGGCGGATACGGAGATGCGCGTATTAACGTAAGAGGATTCGACCAAAGAAATACTGCCGTAATGATTAACGGTATGCCCGTAAACGATATGGAAAACGGATGGGTTTACTGGAGTAACTGGGCAGGATTAGCTGATGTAACTTCAGCAATGCAAGTACAAAGAGGATTAGGTTCATCTAAATTAGCTATCTCATCGGTAGGAGGTACAATAAATATTTTAACAAATTCCGCAGACAAAAAGAAAGGCGGAGTAATATCGGCAACTTACGGTAACGATAATTACATAAAAGTTTCTGCCGCATACAATACAGGATTAATGGATAACGGATTTTCGGCATCAGTTTTATTGAGCAGATTCAGCGGCGACGGCTATGTTGACGGCACTGAAGGTGAAGGATATACATGGTTTATGAGCATGGGATATAAAATTAATGAAAAACATAATGTAATGTTTACCGCAACAGGTGCTCCGCAATGGCACAATCAAAGAGATTGGGCTCCTTCAATAGAAGACTATATTCAATACGGAGGAGAAGACGGAGAACCGAATATAAAATATAACAGCGATTGGGGATATTACAACGGTGATGTATATAC
>JAADDR010000144.1 GCA_013153865.1 Chlorobiota bacterium
ATGTTCAGTATGTTGTTTATTTTTAACGAGTCGCTGAGTTTTTCGGGGATTTTATCTGTGTGATATAGGTTGTATTCGCTTGATATCCATAGTTTTGAATCGCTGTCGAAGAAGGCGTAGAGGCAAAATTCGTCGGATATTTGTTTTATTGTTTTGTTTTGCATAATGAATACGCCTTCGCCGGATCCTATTATATATTGGTTTGTTTCGGGGTTTTTGGAGAATGAGTTTATTTTGTAAGGTATGTTTTTGTTTTTGTCGTTAAGGCATATTTCGTTTTCTTCTTTATCGAGGGTGAATAGTCCGCGGTCTCCGTAGAACCATGCTTTATTATTGTTTATAAATATTCCTTTGAAGGGTATTCCTTTAAATTTTGTTTTAACGGTTTCGTCTTTTTTGTCGAGTATTGTAATTCCTTCTAATCCCGCAAAGTAAATTTTTCCGTTTTTATCTTGAGCGATGTCGAATACGGAGTTTCCGGCAAGACCTTTTTCTTTGTTGTAAAGTTTCATGCTTCTGCCGTTGTATTTTACGGCACCGGAGTATGTTCCGAACCATATGTATCCTTCGCGGTCTTGGAATGCCGCCAATACGTCTTCTTGCGGTAATCCTTTTTCTTTTCCGTAAAATACGAAAGGGAAGAAACCTTCTTGGTATGTTTCGTGTAGTACAGTAAGGTAGTTTTGTGCCGATTGCATTGTCATGCCGGCTTGGTGTTTGAAATATTCGTCAAAAATGCCGTTTTTTCGTGCGTATTCGAAGAATTCCAATATTTTTTGTCTCAGCAGAGGTTGATTTTTTTTGATTGCCCATCCCATTTTTTTTATTTCTCCGAGTATGAATTTTGCTTCGAGTTCGGGGTAATCGGCTAGTTTAAAGACAGATATGTTTGATATTGTATAGTCTGCTTTTCCGGAGATGACATCGGAGAAAAAGTTGTTTCCGGTATTGTAGTAATAGTTTGTTATGTTGTTTTGCAGCAGTGCGTGTTCGTAAGACGAGCCTTTTGAGGTAACGCCTCTGAGGTGTTTAAGGTCGTTTACTGATGTTATTTTGGTGTTTTTTCTGCCTATAACTACTTTTGCGTTAGGGAGGAAGTCTAAGACGTCAACTTTTTTGAGTCTCCATTCCAGAGGGTCTATGAGGTCGCATGCCACGTCGAAATGGTTAAACCATTCCGGAGTGTAAGCGCTGTCTTTTATTATTTTTCCGTCTTTTGTTTCCCAGTATTTAGAGAATTTAGGGGTTATTACATATTCGGCTTTAAGTCCGAGGTATTTTGCAAAACTTTCGGCAAGGAGTGTGTTAAATTGTTTTTTGCCTTTAGGGTGCCATACGAGGTCTCTGTCTCTCAGTGCAATAATTATTTTTCCGGAAGACATTATTTCGTCGAAGTCTCTTATTCGTGCGTCGCGTTTTACGTTTGAATATGAGTTTATTATTTCGAGATATGTTGAATAGTCTATTCCGTATTGGTTTCTGAAAAGTTCGTCGAGTTTTCCGTTTCCTTTTATTGTGTTAAAGAAGTTTTGGATTTCGTTTTTTATTTCTTTGTGTCCTTTTTTTACTGCCCATCCTACTTCTTTTGGTTTGTTAACCGGAAAAGCGAGTTTGAGGTCTTGATTTTTTTTAAGGTATGAGAGTGCTAAGAACGAGACTGTTATTAGTCCGTCAACTTTATGTTGTTTGAGTAACATAAGTGATTCGTCTTCGGATTTTGTTTTTACGAATGTTATGTGCCCTCCGATTTTTTTGCTTATTTTGTTTATATTTGTTTCGTAGCTTGAGTTTTCGAGAAATGCTATTTTAAGGTTTTTGAGGTCGGAGTAATTTTTAACTTTTTCCGAAAGTTCTCTGTTTATTATCAGCAGGTCGCTTATTTCTATAATTCCCGCAAAATCGAAAAATTTTTTTCTCCAATCGAGGACGTAAATTGTTCCGCAAATTATGTCGGCTTTTTTCAGTGCGTCTGGGGTATATGATATTTCCGGATTTGTTTTATAGTCTTTCGGTATTTTTCCGTTGTCGGCAAATACTTCTTCCCATTGTATTGTAACGGGGTTAAATTTTACGTCGAGAAATTTGGCAAATTCTTCGGCGGCTTTGTAGTTTACGGTATTTTTCCAACTTTCGGTAAGGGCAATGTTTATTTGCCCCGTTTTTTTTATTTTGTTTAAAGTTTGGGCATTCGCAAAATACGGCAGAAGTATTATTATTAAAAATGACAGTTTTTTCATGTGTTTATTACCGATAAAATATAATTTAAAATAAAAAAGTATCAATGTTATGATACTTTTTTATTCGTTGTCATTATCCAGAATTTTGTTTATTTGTTCTTCTGTTTTAAGTAATTTGTTTTTGCAAGCGTTTATTAAGAAAGAAACTCTCTTTACTTTGTCTGAAAGTCGGTCAATGTCCACTTTATTGTTTTCGACTTCGTAAAGTATTTCTTCTATTTCTTGAATTGCTTCATTATAAGAGAAACTTTTTTTTGTCATTTTCAGAGTTCGTCTTCGTCAAAAGGTATCATGTTAATTTCGAGACCTGTGTCCAGCATATAGTCTTCGATGTCTTCTTCCATGTCGATATCGTCTTCGTCGTAATGCCAGTTTACGGTAACTTCGCCACCGCTTTCTTCGTATTCTTTCAGGATGTTTAGTAAATCGAGAATGCTTCGCGAGGTGCTTGTGTTGAAGTATGTAAGTTTTATTTCGAAAGTCAGGGGTTTTCTGACTTCGGAGGTGTATTCTTCGAGCCATTGCACCAATGGGTCATAGAATTCGATGGTGTCTTCCAAAAAAGATTCTCCCGAAAGGACACATACTCCTGTTTCGGCGTTGAAATCTACCGTAGGAACAAAAAAGTTGGTGTGCGATCCTTCAATATAAATATTTTCCATTTATTTTATTTTTTTAATTGTTTATTTATCAACTTTTACGGCAATAGAGAAATATGATGTTTCTTCGTCGATGGGGTTTATTTCTATGTCGAGCGGATTGCCGGATGTAAGTGCTGCCGCTATTAATCCTATGTTCGGGCTGTCTTTTTTGCCCGAGTTGTCTTTTCTCATTTCTCTTTTATATTTTCTTAGTTCTTCGTGTCCTAAGTTGTTGATGTTTTTTGTGTTTTCCATCAGGGGTATAAGGTCTTCGTTTTTTATGGGGTTGCCGGTAACCATTATAAAGTTTTTGACTGTTTCTTTTAGTATTATTGTTCCTGCACCTACTTCTTTACCGCTTTTAAGTTTTATTTTTTCGGCGGAGTATTTTGATATGTTTTCGGCGAGTTCGAAAAATATTTTAAATATTTTTCGTGTTGCTTTTTCCGACAGTTCGTTTACGACGTAAATATAATCGGCAAGGAAAGTGATTATTTTTCCGTCAACCGGGCCTTTGTACGAGATTCTTATTTCTTCGGAAAAAAGGCTTTGTCCTAAGCTTAATTTTTTATTTATAGTGTTCATTTTATTCTTTATTTATTTTTACTGCGACTATGTAAAAAGCTTCTTTTTCGTTTATTTCTATAAAAGTGTAATCTAAAGGGTTTCTTGAAACAAGGGATGCTTGGACGAGTCCGATGTTTCCGGTTCCCCGCTCTCCGGGCGGCAGTTTCCGGAGTTCTCTTTTGTATGCTCTTAAACCTTCTCTGTCATACGAATTTATTCTGCTGCATTTGTCTTGCAGAATTGCTTTGTGTTTTTCGTCTATGGGGTTTCCGAGTATAAAATAAAAATGGTCTTCGAAGTCTTGAATTATGAATGTTCCTACGCCTGCTTTTTCTCCTTTTTTTGTCATTTCTTTTTCGAGCGAATAGTATGAAACGTTTTGAGCCAATTCTATAAAGACTTTAAAAACGACTTTGTTAAGTCTTTTATTGTCGGAAATTGAATTTTCAATGTTTTTACCGAAAATCGACAATACTTCCGTGTCGAAAGGTCCTGTAAATGACATCAATACGTTTTTGCCGGTTATTCTGGTAAATAGACTTTGGCTGTTCATCAGATAGTTGTTTTATTATTAAGAAACAAATTTAAAAAAAAACTTTAATTTAAAGATAATTTAAGATATTTAATTTATTGAAATTTATACGGTGTAAATCTAAATTTAGGTGCTCCGTATTATGTGAATCCGATTTGTTTGATAAATTTGCATTTTTTTATACAGAAAAAATAATGCCAAAATCGAATGATTATATTAATTTAAGGTCGAACAGAACACGTTTTGTGTTGCAGGGTTTTTTTTTGGCGACAGCACTTGCCGTTGCCGATACTTCTACTGTTTTGCCTTTGATTGTCGATTATTTCGGCGGCGGAAAAGTTTTGGTTGGGGTTTTGTCTTCGCTTATGAAGAGCGGTGCGGTTGTTATGCAGTTGTGGACTGCATTTAAGGCTCAAGAGCATTCACTTGTTTTGGGGTCGCTGAGGAAGGTGTTTGTATTCCGGTTTTTGTCGTGGTTTTTTATCGGTTTGTCGATATTGCTTTTTGCGGGAGGCGGTAATTATCTGATATTGATTTTGATAAGTGTGTTTTTATTTATGTTTTCTTTTTTTGCCGGAATGGGAGTTATTTATTATCAGGAAATTTTGGGAAAGTCTTTTACTAAAGAATACAGGGGGAAAGCTATTTCTTATAAACAGATTTCGGCGGGTATTGCCGGTATTTTAAGCGGAGGAATTTCGGGTTTTATATTGGAACGTTTTTCTAAACCTCAGAGTTTTTCGTATCTTTTTTTAGTAAGCAGTTTTCTTATGGCTGCCGGATTTTTGATTTTTTGGAATTTTAAAGAAACTGAAAAAAACGAGACTGTTAAGAGGGAACAAAGTTTTATTTTGTTTTTAAAGCATGCAGTTAAGTTATTCAGAGAGGACAAAGATTTGAGGGTACAGGTTTTTGCTCGTTTTATTTCGTATGCTTTGTTTTTGATTTTACCTTTTATTATATTAAAGGCAAAAAATGATTTCGGTATTACGGGAAAATCCGTAGGGTTGATTATTACTGTTCAGATGACGGGTGCCGTGTTCGGTAATTTTTTGTGGGGAGTGTTGTCTTCGAAGAATAAAAATAAGAGTATTGTTTTGATATCGTTCGTATTGTCAATATTTGCGGTTTCACTTACTTTTTTTGCCGATGATTTCGCTTATTATTATATCGTGTATTTTTTAATCGGTGCTGCAATTGACGGTTTCAGGTTAGCATTCAGTAATTTAATTTTGATTATTGCTCCTGCCGATAAGCGTCCGATGTATATTGCCGTTCAGAATAATTTATCGTCTTTGGGTTTGTTTTTTCCCATTCTCGGAGGGGTGATTTTTAAAACATTCAGTTATAATGTTTTGTCGGTATTTACATTGGTTTTATTGTTTGCCGGTTTAGTAATCGGTATTTTTCTGAAAAAAGAATAGTATTATGAGTTTATCTGCCGGTAATATAAAAGGATCGGATATTTTAGAGGAATTTATTTCGGAATCGGGTATTGATTTGTCCGAAGTTTATGATTTTGTTACGGGGAAGCGTTATGCCGCCGTGATTTTAAATAACGGAAATATAGGAATTGCCGCAAATATTATAAATATTACCGATTTTGATTTTATTTCGGCAGGTTCTTTTGATGTGAAGATACCTGAGCATCGTTTATTTTTGTCGGCTTATTTTAATGCGCATTTTAATTATGCTGATAATAATCTTTTGCACGAAGATCTTTTTAGTATTGTTGATTTTTCTTTTTATAAAAGTTTGGTAATGGTAGGTTATTCCAAACCTATGACCGAGAAATTGAAGAAAAAAAATGTTTCGGTTCATATTTTTGATAATCAGGTTGAAGCTCCTTTTATTAAAGATCAGAGTATGTTAAATTCTTATATTGCGAAATCAGATTCGGTTATTTTAACCGGAACATCAATTATTAATAATACTTTGGGTGAGATTTTGAACAATGCAAAACAAAACAGTGATATATTTTTGACAGGACCTTCTGTGCCCATGAGTAAATATATTCTTGAAAAGAAAAATATAAAAGGGCTTTTCGGGACGGTATTTACCGAGAATACCGGAAAGATTATCGATTTGATAAAGAAAGATAAGGGTACGGATTGTTTGAAAAAATACGGAAAAAAGGTTGCAATGATTAAGTTGCAGGATGGAAATTTATAAAAAACAAATAACGGATATATGGCTTAAAGCTGCCGTTGTAGGCAGTTTGTGGGGCAGTATTGAAATTATTGCAGGAAGTTTTTTTCATAATATGCGTATTCCGTTGTCGGGAACGGTATTGGCTGTTTTGGGCATAATTTTGCTGGTTGCTTTCGGAAGGATTTGGAAAGATAAAGGGCTGTTTTGGCGTGCCGGATTAATTGCCGCCGTTATGAAGTCGGTTTCTCCGAGTGCGGTTTTGATAGGACCTATGACGGGGATTCTTTTGGAAGCTGTTTTGTTTGAGTTGTCGGTTACTTTTTTAGGGCGTAATGTATTTGCTTATATAGTCGGAGGAATTGCGGCTCTTTACAGCGTAATAATTCATAAGTTGATTACTTTATTGATTATTTACGGTTTTGATTTAGTTAAAATTACGGAGAATTTTTATATATTTCTGACAAAGCAATTGCATATAGAAAATATATCTTTTTTGCGTGCTTTGGTATTGTTAAGTTTATTTTATGTTGTTTTGGGTATTTTTGCGTCTTTTTTGGGTTTAATAACGGGAAGACAGGCGGTTAAACTAAAAGCCGGTTATGTGCCCGAAGAACCGGTAGAGCTTGATAAAAAGGATGATGTGATACATCCCGACGATAAAAACCGTTCTTTGATAATGTTATTTGTTCATGTATTTGTAATAGCGTTACTTTTGTGGTTAGCCGGTACTATTCCTTTACGTTTTTCGGTTATTCCGGTATTTGTCTATGTTGTTTTCATATTAACTGAATATAAACGTTCTTTACGTTATTTTAAACGTCCGGGATTTTGGTTGCAGATAATCTTGTTTGTTATTATTTCGGCATTGTTTTATGACGGTTTTAACGGCGGAAATTATTTCTCTTACGAAGGTACGGATGCGGGGTTAAGGATGGGATTGCGAGCTGTTTTGATTGTTACGGGTTTTTCGGCAATAAGCTCGGAACTCGGTAATCCGCTTATTAAGATTATGCTGTATCGTAAGGGCTTTTGGCAATTTTATACCGCATTAAACCTTGCATTTTCCGTATTACCTTATTTAATGAAGCATTCTGCCGGTCCTAAAGCCATTCTTAAAAGTCCCGGAAAAACTTTGGTTAAGAGTATTCTTGATGCCGAATTTATTTTCGAAGAATTTAAAAAGACGAGAATGTCCGTAAAGGCGGTTGTTATAAGCGGAGAGAAGCATAAAGGGAAAACTTCGTTTGCCGGAAAAGTTATTGAGATTTTATCTGAAAATAATTTTACGTGTTACGGTTTTTCGGCACCGGGAAAATTCTCGAAGAACGAAAGGAGCGAATTTTATATTGTTGACTTAAAAAGCGGGAAATCAGAATTACTGTGCAGTAATCAATCGGATACGGGCGAAAAAAAAATCGGAAGGTTTTATTTCTCCGAAGCGGGCTTGCTTACAGGTAAAGAGATTTTGAAAGAAGAGAACTTGCAAGGTGCGGATTTTGTTTTTATTGATGAAATAGGACCTTTTGAATTAAGGGGTAAGGGTTGGTCGGATTCTGTCGAGTATCTTTTGAACAATACTGATTTTAACATGGTTTGGACGGTAAGAAAGAATCTTGTTTACGACATATTAAGGCGTTTCGGTATTACGGATGCCGTTATAGCGGATATTGATAAAGACAGTGAGTCGGATGCGGCAAGAGAAATAATAAAATTTTATGATAAAACCCCGCTTATATTATAACGGGGTTTTGTTTTTGTATTGCAGTTTTTCTACAAATAATCGTCAAAATAGCGGGTTACTTTTTTCATAAGATGAACACGCGTTTTTCCGCGCATATTGTGTTCGCTTTCGGGATACAGAAAATAATCGATGTCTGTGCCTGCTTTGATGCACGAACGTATGAAATCGAGACTGTTTTGCGGTACAACCACGGGGTCAACGTATCCGTGTATCATAAGCAGTCTGCCTTTAAGATTACCGGCTTTGTTAAGTAAACTTGTTTTTTCGAATCCTTCGGGGTTTTCTTCGGGTGTGTCCATATATCGTTCGCCGTACATTACTTCGTAATATTTCCAGTCTATAACCGGACCTCCGGCAACTCCGACTTTAAATGTTTCGGGATAGTTTGTCATAAGCGATGTGGTCATAAACCCGCCGTAACTCCAACCGTGAACACCTATTCGCGATGTGTCGGCATAAGGCAAAGATTTGATAAATTCGATACCTTTCATTTGGTCTTTCATTTCGTTTTGTCCGCATTGCCGGTGTATTATGCTTTCGAACTCGAACCCTCTGTTTTCCGAACCTCTGTTGTCGAGAGTAAACATAATGTATCCTTTTTGAGCCATATAAAAGTTCCATAATCTTGCACCTGCAAGGCGGGAATTTGTAACAAGTTGGGCGTGCGGACCTCCGTAAACGTAAACTACGACCGGATATTTTTTATTCGGGTCGAAATCGGGCGGTGTTATCAGGCGGTAGTATAAATCGGTTTTTCCGTCGGCGGCTTTTATTGTTCCTATTGTCATTTTTCCTAAGTCGTAATCGTCGAGAGGGTCTGTTGCATTTAATATTTCTTTCAGAATTTTTCCTTTTGTGTCGCAGATTAGATTATTGTTTGCCGTTTCGGTATTCGAGTAAGAATCAAAAAAGTATTTTTTTGAATTTGACAATACGATTTTATGTGTCCCTTTTTCGGTTGTGAGTTTTGTTCTTTTGCCGGTTTTTATGTTTACTTTGTAAAGGTGTTTTTCAATCGGACTTTCTTCGGTTGATGTTATGAAAACGTTTTCTCCTTTTTTGTCGAAACCTTTTATGTCGAGGACAAGCCAATTTCCTTTTGTTATTTGTTTCAGGAGTTTTCCGTCGGTATTGTAAAGATACAGATGGTCGTATCCGTCGCGTTCGGAGTAATACAGAAATTTATCGTTGCTTCCGGGCAAAAAGTATAAAGGATGTTCGGGTTCTACGTATTTCGGATTTTTTTCTTCGAACAGTGTTTTTACGAATGCTCCGGTTGCGGCATTATACATGTTCATTTTAAGATGATTTTGTTTTCTGTTCAGAACTCCTATAAAAATATATTTTTCGTCGGGTCGCCATGTTATGCTCGTTAAGTAATGTTCTTTCGTGAAGTCGGTAACATTGCAGAAAACGGTTTTTCCGGTATTAAGGTTATAAATTCCGAGGGTAACTTCTTCGCTTTTTTCTCCTATCATGGGATATTTGGTATTTTTAACGCTTGCAATGCGTGTTGTGATATCAACCAGAGGATAATCGGCAACCATGGTTTCGTCTTTGCGGTAAAATGCTATTGCATTTCCTTGCGGCGACCAAAATATTCCTTTGTTTATGCCGAACTCCTGACGATGAACATAATCGCTGCCGTTTACTATTCCTTCGTTTTCGTCATAAGTTATTTGAACTTGTTTTGA
>JAADDR010000109.1 GCA_013153865.1 Chlorobiota bacterium
AAAAACTTGTAATAGCAATAGACGGACACTCGTCGTGCGGTAAAAGCACGCTTGCCAAAGCACTTGCCAATCATTTCGGATACAAATACATAGATACCGGCGCCATGTATCGTGCCGTAACTTTATACGTTATAGAAAACAATCTTTTTAAAAACGGAAAAATAGATGAAGAAAAACTGAAAAAAGATTTAGACAACGGAAAAATTCAAATAGATTTTAAATATAATCCGGAACTAAAAAAATCCGAAACTTACCTTAACGGCAAAAATGTAGAAAATAAAATCAGAGGCATAGAAGTTTCCAAACTCGTCAGTCCGGTTGCGGAAATTCCTTTTGTAAGAAAAAAATTGGTCGATTTGCAAAGAAATACGGGTAAAGACGGCGGTATAGTAATGGACGGCAGAGATATCGGCACTAACGTATTTCCGGATGCCGACTTAAAAATTTTCCTTACGGCAGACGCAAAAGTAAGAGCGGAAAGAAGATATAAAGAACTTAAAGAGAAAGGACAAGACGTAAGTTTCGAAGACATTTTAAAAAACGTAAAAGAACGCGATTATATCGATTCGCACAGAGAAACAAATCCTTTAAGGCAAGCCGAAGACGCAGTTTTGATTGATAATACGAACATAACGATAAACGAACAGACGCAAATTGCAATTAATCTCGTAAATAAAATCTTAACCGAAGATAAAAAATGACCATAGAAACAGATAAAAATTCCGGTTTTTGTTTCGGAGTTGTAAAAGCCATAGAAACGGCGGAATCCGAACTTAAAAAAAACGGCAAACTTTACTGCCTCGGCGACATAGTGCATAACGATGCGGAAGTTAAGCGTCTGGAAAAAAAAGGACTAAAGACCATAACACACGAAGAATTTAAAAAACTGAAAAACGTAAAAGTTCTTTTGAGAGCGCACGGCGAACCGCCCGAAACATACGAAATCGCTAAAAAAAACAACATAGAGTTGATTGACGCTTCCTGCCCGATAGTATTAAATCTGCAAAAAAAAATACGAAAAGCATACACCGATTTTAAACCGGTAAAAGGACAAACGGTTATTTTCGGAAAAGAAGGGCATGCCGAAGTTATAGGATTGCTCGGGCATACCGAAAACAAAGGCATTGTAATATCCGACGAAAAAGATTTGGATAAAATCGATTTTTCAAAACCGATAAATATCTTTTCGCAAACAACAAAAAGCCGTTCAAGTTATCATGAAATTATCGAGAAGATAAAAGAACGAATGATAAAAGAAACCGGAAAAGACAAAATTAACTTCATAGTAAACGACTCGACTTGTCATTCGGTTTCAAGAAGAGATACTTTTTTAAGAGATTTCGCAAAAAAACACGACATCATAATTTTTGTAAGCGGGAAAAAAAGTTCGAACGGAAAAGCATTATACGAAGTATGCAAAAAACAAAATCCGCGTTCCTATTTCGTAAGTGAAACTAACGAATTAAAACAAGATTGGTTTAAGAAAAACGATTCCGTCGGAATTTGCGGAGCAACATCTACCCCGACTTGGCTGATGGAAAAAGTAAAATCTTCGATTCAGAAATTTAATAATTGAAACCATACAAATAACCCTGCGAGTTTCTGAAAATCCGCAGGGCTTATTTTGTATAAACCGATTTGATATTACCCCCAGCTTTCAATATGAATTTCGCCGGGTTGTTTGCGTTTGTGCTCTTTAAATCCGTCTTTTTCAAGAAGTTCGAACATGCTTTCCACCATCTTCGGATTTCCGCAAAGGAAAACATGAGTATTATCCGGCATAGGTTTTATTCCCCATGCTTTTTCTATTACCCCGTCAGCCCACATGTCCTGCACATAGCGCGTATCGCCGCCCCAAGGCACATGTTCTTTTTCAACATCTATAATAGTAGGAAGGTAAGTAAATCTGTCTGAAAGATTTTCCAAAAGCATAAGTTCCGAGCTGTAACCCAAATCCCACGAATTTGCGGCACCGTGAATAACTGCGATTTTTCTGTCGCTTTCTCCCAAAATATTAGAACGCAACATACTTACGTAAGGAGCTATACCCGTTCCGGTTGCTACCAATACAATATTATGATTTTCGGGAACCTGCTCCAAAGTAAACATTCCTGTCATTTTTTTGCCGAGTTCCACTCTGTCGCCTATATTCAAGGCAAACAAACGAGGTGTTAAAGCTCCCGAACGCACCAAAGAAATATAAAATTCGATAAATTGTTTCGATTTTGACGAAGAAGCTATCGAATATACGCGTTTAATAATTTTATCCGGCGGCAATTCTTCTTTTTCGGGTGTTGCATCCGCCGTGCGAGGTGCCGATGCCGGCAAGCCGAGTGCCGTAAACTGCCCGGACACAAAATCAGGCAACTCCCAACCGTCGGGAGCAATTCTGAATATTTTCATTGACGGCGACACTTGTATTATTTGCGTTACCACCGCATTTAATTTATTTTCCATATTAAGTTATGTTTTTTTGTTATTATTTTAAATCTGTTTTATCGAAAAAATTTTTTTCAACCAAAACAAAGCGTTACAAAATTAGCCCAATTTTTTTTTAAACCTAATATTTTACACTAAAAAGGTTTAACTTAAAAAATTCGTATTTTTTTTAGAAATAAAAAGTTATAAAGTCGAATATTAAAAATTCAGTATTATTCTTATTAAAATTTACTAATCTCCTAATCGGGCTTAATATAAAATCCAGTTACTTATCAGCCGGTAAAATAAAGCAGGTTTTTTAGAAAAAGAAATGTTTATTTTTAATTTTGCGAAAAACATTAAAAAATTATTATTATGAAAAAAATCTCACTCCTACTAAAAACCACAACTCTCATTTTTGCAACAATCTCAGTTTTCGCATCATGCGGTAATAACAATTCGAGTAACGATAATTCGCCGGGCAAAACAGAAAATAAAAACAAAACCGAAAAACTTACGCCTGCAAATTATGCTGCAGGAAAAAAGATTTATGAAAACAAATGCACGGTATGCCATCAGGAAAACGGAGAAGGTATTCCGCCCTCATTTCCTTCTTTAAGAAACAAAAGCGTTTCGGTAAATACTATTGTAAACGGTAAACCCGGAACGGCAATGATTGCGTTTAAAGACCAATTAAGCGACAAACAGCTTTATTTCCTTATAAATTACATTAATCATACTTTCGGAAAAGATACAACTTACATTACCGAAGAAGACATTAATGCAGTAAAATAACACGATTAGAAAAACTTTGAAAACTAAAAAAATAAAATATTTTAACTTTTTTTAACATTCTCGATTGAAATATCATTTTTTTTACATACATTTGTTGCAGAAAATATTTATTAACTTTTAATTTTATTTATCATGAAAAGACGTTATTTCTCAACTATTGCTTTAGCATTTGTATTTGGTGCGGCAACTGTTTTCACTTCATGCGGAAGCAGTGACGAACAAGACGCTAACGATGCAGCTGCCGAAATTGAAAACGCAGTAAACGAAGCTGCCGAAGCTGCCGAAGATACAGCAACGGAAGCTGTTGAAGCTGCCGATTCAACCGTTAAAGACGCTGTTGACCAAGCAACAGATGCAGTTAATGATGCAAAAGATGCAGTAAACGATGCTGCCGATGCAGTAAAAGAAAATGCTGAAGACGCTGCCGATGCAGTAAAAGATGCTGTTAAATAATATTAATAACATCAGAAATAAAAAAAGACTGTTTTGAAGACAGTCTTTTTTTATTCATAAATCACACGTTTCGAACAATATCAATTATTTCTTTCCTAATCTTAATAAGTTCTTTCATATCTTTCGAGTCTTTATTCTTTAAAAATCTGTACCGGGCAGATGTTTTTACAAATAATCTTGAATACATAAACGCAATAAGCCCGAAACCGGGTAAAGTCAATAAATAAAGCAAACTAAGCAAAAAAGATTTAGTTAAAAACCATACTGCAACCGTTTGCAGCAAATAAAAAACCGGAAAAGAAAACAACCCGAGCGCATAAACCACAGAACTCTCAAACTGTCTGTCTTCCAATTTATCGGTTATAAACTTAGGCAGCAAATAAGGTATTATGTTATTAATCGCTCCGTATAAAAATACCGGAAAACCCAATATCAACAGTAATGTTTTTTTAATTAAGTCGCCTGCCGAATAAGATTTCTCAACAACCCAATCTTTCAATTTATATTTCTCCAAACCTTTTTTATAAGCGTCCGAAAGAGACATTATTTTTTCAAACTTATCAGGATTTTGCTCTTTCAATAAATCAAGTCTTCTTACTGTTTCTTTATCGACAATAATCTTATTTTTAAGACTTAAATCGTCTATATGCAGCAAATCGGCAATATCTCTGTCGCATACGTCAAGAAGAAAATTATACTCGTCGTGCGTTTGCAAATCTTTTATATGAATAATTTGCTCGGTTATTTTTTCGTGCAAAACATTCCCGAATTTAAGCATTGCTTTTGCCGGATCTTCTTTATATTCGTCGAAATAAGGTTTAAGACTCAACGGTTTACCGAAACTCACAAAAAGTTTAGCCCTGAAATTCCAATAATTCGAATAATAAATTCCGGTAGGAATAATCTGAATATCCGCCTTAAAATCGGCATCTTCTTCCAACTTAAAAGCTATACGCTGAATACTTTTTTTTAATCTTCGCAAATGTCTTTTATCAATATGTTGAGCTTCCGGAAAAATAGTAACAGGACGATTGTTTTTTAAAACTTCTATGGTCTTATTGTAAATCAGTTCGTTTAATTTTAACTTTTCCTTTCCGTCACGCATCCTGTAAACAGGTAAGATCTTCAAAAAGAAAAGTATTTTGGCAACTAAAGGATTTTGAAAAATATCCGAACGCGCCAAAAATACAACCTGCTTATCAAGAGCAAAAATTATCGCCAAAGCATCCATTAAAGCATTTTGATGATTAGGAGCTATCAAAACGGGCTTATCGTCAGGAATGTTCTCAACTCCGTAATGCCTTACTTCCTTATAAAAAATCTTATCATGAACTAATTTTGCGTAAAATTTTAACAGCGAATAACGCAACGAATTTTTTTCGACTTTTCCGAGTTTCATTATTTTTATTTGTCTGTTTTATGTTCTGCAAAGTTATTATTTTAGTTTAAAATTAAAACCTTAGCTTATTTTTCTTAAATTTGATGCTTTAAATATCAAAAACATAAATATTAAAATGACTGACACAAAATATTTTAACGAAATATTCGAAAAAAGCATAAACGATTATCACATAAAAGACAACATAAATACGGAAATTTCGAACCCTTATAAAGAAAACTCGCTCGAAAATCTTTTATATAAAAAAAATTGGATTGATACCGTGCAATGGCATCTCGAAGACATAATAAGAGAACCCGGAATAAGCCCCGAAAAAGCTCTCGAAATAAAACGAAAAATAGATAAATCCAACCAAGACAGAACAGACCTTGTAGAACTTATAGACGATTGGTTTTTTGACGAACTTAAAGACATAAAACCCGATAATGATGCTTTTATCGCTACCGAAACTCCGGCTTGGGCAATTGACAGACTTTCAATACTAAATCTGAAAATTTACCATATGCGACAAGAAACAAAACGCACTGATGCCGACGAAGAACATCTGAATAAATGCTCGCATAAATTAAAAATACTTCTGCAACAAAGAGAAGACCTCACAACGGCAATAAGTCAGTTATTCGAAAACATTAAAAAAGGTAAAGCCGTAATAAAAACATACAAGCAAATGAAAATGTATAACGACCCGAAATTAAATCCGGTATTAAGAGCATCGGCAAAAAAATAAACGGCATAAAAATGAAAATCCTCGTCATAAGACTTTCGGCAATGGGCGATGTCGCTTTAAGCGTTCCGGTTATAAAAGCCGCACTCGACCGGTATAAAGAAGCCGAAATTTATCTGATGACAAACAAACTTTACAATTCTTTTTTTCCGGAAAACCCGAAATTACATTTCATAAACCCCGACCTAAAAGGCAAACACAAAGGCATTACGGGACTTTTTGCCCTTTACCGGCAAACTAAAAAAGAAATATCGCCGGATATTGTTATTGATATTCACGATGTTTTAAGAACAAAAATTTTACGCCTGTTTTTTGCCCTTACGGGAATCAAAACATACAAAACAGATAAAGGAAGAAAAGAAAAACGAAAACTAACACGCAAAAAAAACAAAATCTTAAAACCTCTGAAACACACAAGCCGAAGATATGCCGGCACTTTTGCAAAAGCCGGATTACCTTTAATTCTTGAATACAAAAATAAAATAAAACCCGGTACGGCAAGCAATAAAATAAAAGAACTCATTGCCGGCAAAGAAAAAAAAATCGGCATAGCTCCGTTTGCAAAGCATCGACAAAAACAATATCCCCTCGAAAAAACCGAAAAGCTCATAAAACTTCTTACCGACAACGGTTTTTCGATTTTTTTATTCGGCGGCGGAGAGAAAGAACAAAAAATTGCCGAAAATATTGCGTCAAAATACGATAATACAACTTCCGTTATCGGAAAGTTATCAATAAAAGAAGAAATAGAATTAATTGATAATCTGGACATTATGATAAGCCCGGATTCGGGCAACATGCATATTGCGGCACTTACGTCGGTAAAAATAATTTCGATATGGGGAGCCACTCACCCCTATGCCGGATTTACTCCTTTTGTTCCCGAAAACAGACATTTTATTATTCAAAACAATAACTTGGAATGCCGTCCGTGTTCCGTTTTCGGGAATAAAAGTTGTTATAAAAATTCGCTTGAATGTCTTAATACGATAAAACCCGAAGGTATTGCGGCAATTTGTAATAAAATAACGAAAAATATATGAACATCTCCGAGCTTAAAACTTTTCTCGACGAAAAATACGACCGGTACAACAGACCGTCGTTTATAGAAACCGACCCGATACAAATACCTCACTCGTTCTCAAAAAAAGAGGATATGGAAATTTCAGGTTTTCTGGCAGCGTCAATAGCTTGGGGAAAACGAAAAATGATTATCCGCAATGCCGAAAAAATGATGTCGGTAATGCAACACCAACCTTACGATTTTATCATAAATGCCGATATATCGGACTTTAAAGAAATAAATAATATCGGTCACCGGACTTTCAAAAATGTTGATTTCGTATATTTTCTTTCGGCTTTAAAAAACATTTACGAAAATCACGGAGGTTTGGAGAATGTTTTTACCTCCGCATACAAAAAAGATAAATCCGTTTTTTCAGCAATAAAATATTTCAGAGAAATATTTTTCGAACTGCCGCACGAACAGCGAACCGAAAAACATATCGCAAACACGGAAAAGAAATCCGCCGCAAAAAGAATTAACATGTTTTTGATGTGGATGGTAAGAAATGACAACAGGGGCGTGCATTTCGGCATCTGGAAAGATATTTCGACCGAAGATTTAATAATACCTCTTGATGTTCATTCGGGAAATACGGCAAGAGCTTTGGGTATGCTGAAACGCAAACAAAACGACAAAAAAGCGGCGGAAGAATTAACCGGTTTTCTGCAAAAACTCGATAAAAAAGACCCGGTAAAATACGATTTTGCTTTATTCGGTCTCGGAGTATTCGAAAAATTCACGAACGAAAATACATTTCGGTAAGATTTTCTGCCGCTTCGTAAGGGTTTATTTTACCCGACTTTATAAGAATTTCATATTCTTTTATTTTTTCCTTAACTTTTTCGTTTGAATAGAAATTATTTTTCAATATCTCGTTAACGGTATCATACATTCTGAACTTTGCCTGATTAATGCGATTTTCGAAAAAATATCCGTCTATTTTCGTGTATTTCAAATAATTTTGCAACAAATCGTATATTTCGGGTATTCCTTCGCCTGTTAACGCCGAAGCCGTAACAACCTCGGGTTTAACTCCCGATTCGGGCGGAGGAAACAAATGCAAAGCATTTGCATATTCGCTTTTTGCTCTTTCGGCTTTTATTTTGTTATCACCGTCGGCTTTATTTATTATTATCAAATCCGCTGTTTCGGTTATTCCTCTTTTAATTCCCTGTAATTCGTCGCCCGCACCTGATATCAACACAAGCATAAAAAAATCAACCATCGATTTTACGGTAATTTCGGACTGCCCTACTCCCACCGTTTCAACGAAAATTGTATCAAAACCCGCGGCTTCGCACAAAATTATCGTTTCGGCGGTTTTTCTTGCCACACCTCCCAAAGTTCCTCCGGAAGGCGAAGGTCTTATAAAAGCATTTTTTTCGGCACTTAATTTTTCCATTCTGGTCTTATCTCCGAGAATACTCCCTCCCGATTTACTGCTCGAAGGGTCCACGGCCAAAACGGCAACTTTTCCGCCCCGTCTCAAAAAATACAATCCCAAAGTTTCGATAAGAGAACTTTTACCGGCACCCGGAACTCCGGTAACGCCGATTCTGACGGAATTTCCGCTCAAAGGCAAGCACAGGGATATTAATTCTTTTGCGGTTTTTTGATGTTCGGTTTTAGAACTTTCAACAACTGTTATTGCTCTGCTCAAAAGCGAAATATCACCTTTTTTAATGCCTTCGAAATAATCTTTTGCGGATAATAAAGGTCTTTTATTTCTTTTAAATTCCGAAACGGACTTTTTGTTTATATTAGAAATATTTTCAACCCCTTTCTTTACCGATAATGCCGATTTGTATTTTTTCAAAATATGCTTTTTTATACTAATACAAAATTATAAAAGTTTACTTAAAATAAAAAAAGCCGCTTTAAGCGGCTTTTTTTATGCTGTAACCTTATTAATAAGGTTTCCCGTCTATATGTCCGACAGGATAATAATCAGAACTTTTAGCACTAACAACTATTTCAGCTATAAAATAAGGATAGTCACTATATCCGTTATTAAGCAGCCAATTAGCAACTAAAAATCCATCTTGATCCATTTCATAATGAATTTCCATAGAAACAGGTGTCATATAACGATTCCATGTTCCTGTTCCGGAAATATTATAATCATACGGATCTCCTGCATAATCAGTAGTCATATAATATTGATCGGGAATTTCAAGAGTTCCGTCATCATTTATTACAATATCAACAGGAGTCGTAGAAGTAACCGTCTCTCCCCAAATATTTTCCATCCAATCAACATTCAACTTATCAATAGTATAAGCTCCGGAAGTACCGGCTGTTACAACTGCACTGGGGAATCTCCAATCATACGATGAAGATAACGAACCATCTGTTCCGCCCCAAGATGAAGAAGCAAAATTCAAGTCTTCAGCCTTAAACCCTTCAAATTCACTAACAGTCCATGTTGTGCCCGATTTAACTACTTCTGCCAGGTAAAGAGTATTATCTATATTAAGAACTGTATTCATCGCATCAGGATATTCAAAACCTCCGGCTTGAATACCAATTTGATTATAATCTAAATTAAACGATAAATCTTGTCCGCCAAAATCTCCAAAATCATAAGCTGAATAAAAAGCTGTCGCGATATAATATTTACCGTCAGGATAATCTGAAGCTAACATTGTATAAGCTTCGAAAGAACCGCCGTCAGCTCCGTCTATA
>JAADDR010000022.1 GCA_013153865.1 Chlorobiota bacterium
ATTCATTACGGGAGGAGTTACATCTTCTTTAGGAAAAGGAATTATATCTTCGTCGTTGGCAAAACTCCTTCAAGAACACGGATGGTCTGTTACGATACAAAAACTCGACCCGTATATAAACATCGACCCCGGAACACTGAACCCTTACGAACACGGAGAATGCTACGTTACCGACGACGGTGCCGAAACAGATCTTGATTTGGGGCATTACGAAAGATTTACCGACATAACAACTTCTCAAGCCAATAACGTAACAACCGGAAGAATTTACCAATCGGTAATTAACAAAGAACGAAAAGGAGACTATCTCGGAAAAACAGTACAAATAATACCGCATATTACCGACGAAATAAAACGACGCATAAAACTGCTAGGAAAACAACAATACGACTTTGTAATTACCGAAATAGGCGGAACCGTAGGCGATATAGAATCTTACCCCTATATAGAATCAATCAGGCAACTTAAATGGGAACTCGAAGACAAAGTAATAGTTATACACCTAACCTTGGTCCCCTATCTGTCCGCATCAAAAGAACTTAAAACAAAACCTACTCAACACTCCGTAAAACTAATGCTCGAAAGCGGAGTTCAGCCCGATATTATAGTATTAAGAACCGAGCATCCGCTGACACGTGCCGTAAGAGAAAAAGTAGCCAAATTCTGTAACGTAAGCATGAATGCCGTTATAGAATCTATTGACGTATCAACGATTTACGAAGTACCCCTTTTAATGCAAAAAGAAAAACTCGACGAAGTAGTTCTCAAAAAATTTAACCTTAAAATAAAAAAAGTTCCGAGTTTAAAAAGATGGAAAGAAATCGTAGATACCATAAAACATGCCGAAAATAAAGTAAAAATAGCCGTAGTGGGCAAATATACCGAACTTCCGGATGCATATAAATCAATAAACGAAGCAATTATACATGCAGGAGCACATCTTAAACTGAAACCGGAAATAAAATATATCAACTCCGAAAAATTAAATAAAAACAACGTATCCGAAACTTTAGCCGGCTTCGACGGAGTACTGGTAGCTCCCGGATTCGGACACAGAGGAATAGAAGGAAAAATAGATGCCGTAGAATTTGTTCGCAAAAATAACATACCCTTTCTCGGAATTTGCCTCGGAATGCAATGCGCGGTAATAGAATTTGCCCGCAACGTATTAAATCTTACGGACGCAAACTCTACGGAAATGCACCAAAATACGCCCCATCCGGTTATAGACCTTATGGAAGAACAAAAAAGCGTAATAAATCTCGGAGGAACTATGCGACTCGGAGCTTACGACTGTATTCTTAACGAAAAATCAAATCTGGCGGAAGCATACGAAACTTTACACATAAAAGAACGACACCGGCACCGTTACGAATTTAACAACAAATACCTGAAACAATTCGAAAAAGCGGGAATGAAAGCCGCAGGCATAAACCCCGACTCAGACTTGGTGGAAATACTTGAAATTCCCGAACATAAATGGTTTACCGGAGTTCAATTTCATCCGGAATATAAAAGTACGGTAATGAAACCGCATCCCGTATTTATATCATTCTTAACAGCTTGTAAAAATTAAAAAATAAAAAACATAAATGGATAAAAATCAAATATTCGGATTTATAATTATTCTCGCATTGCTTATAGGATACGGAATATACACACAACCCTCGAAAGAAGAACTTGCCGAAATGCAACGCAAACAAGATTCCCTTAAAAGAGCAATGATTGAACAACGAATAAAAGACTCTTTGGCAGAATTAAAAGATTCTCTTTCAAACAAAAAAATCGAATCCGAATTAAACACGGCAGATACTCTTAAAAATGACAGTATCAGAAACCGACTTTTAAAATCAAGTTTCGGAATCTTTTCAAATTCGGCTTACGGAAAACAACAATTCGTAACTCTCGAAAACCAAAAAATAAAACTCAAACTTACAACAAAAGGAGCATATCCTTATTTTGTCGAACTTAAAGAATTTAAAACATGGGATAAAAAACCTCTGATATTATTCGACGATAACGATAACAGATTTGCCCTTAAATTTTATTCCGACAACAAAGATATATCTACTGCCGACTTGTATTTTGTCAATATGCAAAAAGATACCGTTTTGGATGCAAGCAGGCAAAAACAAAAAGTCGTTTTAAGACTAAATGCCGGAGAAGGAAAATACATCGATTACATTTATACGATGGAGCCCGAAAGTTATCTCGTAAAATTCGATATTCAATTTCACGGATTAGAACGAAACGTAGCATCTAACTCAAGTTATTTGGATATTGACTGGAACTCTAAAATCAGAAAACAGGAAAAAGGAGCTAAATGGGAAAACCAAAACAGTACGATTTATTACAAATTTTACGAAGACGAAGTTAAATACTTAACCGAAACAGCAGACGAGAAAAAAGAAATTGCCGATACCAGACTTGAATGGATAGCATATAAAGACCAATTCTTCTCGTCTGTTTTAATTGCCGACGATTATCTTTCGTCTGCCGAAATGAGTTATGTTAAAGACAAAACTTTCGAAAAATACTTAAAACACGTAAGCAGTATTATTTCCGTTCCTTTCGAAGAAGCCGAAGAACAACATTACGGCTTTAATTATTATTTCGGACCTAACGATTACGATATATTAAAAAATATTAAAGGTAAAAACGGCAAAAAACTTGATTTGGAACGAATGATTCCTCTCGGATGGGGAATATTCAGATGGGTTAATTTATACATTATAATACCTTTGTTTAATGCTTTAGGATATGTATTCGGTGAAAATAACATGGGACTTATTATATTGATAATGACATTGATTATAAAGCTCGTATTATTCCCGTTTACATTTAAATCTTATAAATCGTCGGCAAAAATGAGAGTTTTAAAACCTCAAATAGACGAAATAAACAAAAGAATACCTAAAGAAAAAGCAATGGAACGCCAGCAGGCAACCATGGACTTATACAAGCGGGTAGGAGTAAATCCCATGGGCGGATGTTTGCCTATTCTGTTCCAGATGCCTATACTGATTGCGATGTTCCGTTTCTTTCCGGCATCAATAGAATTACGCCAAAAAAGTTTCCTTTGGGCAAAAGACCTGTCCACTTATGATTCTATTTGGACTTTTCCCGACGGTTTCAGTATTCCGTGGTACGGAGATCACGTAAGTTTATTTGCTTTGCTTATGGCGGGAGCTATGCTCGTAAGCCAGTTGCTTAACAAAAATCAAATGTCCGGAGGAAATGCCCAAATGCCCGGCATGAAACTTATGCTTTACATGATGCCGGTTATGATGGTATTATGGTTTAATAACTACTCGGCAGGATTAAGTTACTATTATTTCTTGTCGAATATAATTACAATTATACAAACATTGCTTATAAGACGTATGATCGACGAAGACGAACTGCTTGCAAAACTTAATGCCAACAAAAAGAAACCCAAGAAAAAATCGAAATGGCAACAGAGAATTGAAGAAATGCAAAAAATACAGGAACAACAACAAAAAAATAAAAAAAGAAGAAGATAAAATCTTTTTAAACAGTTAGAAAAAATCCCGGCAGATAACAGATATGCCGGGATTTTTTTCGGTTTAAAAATTAACTTATCGTAAGAAGTTTATATATTTGCGGTATGTTGAGGCATCTACACATAATGTTTTTTTTACTTGTTTTATCTTCGGGATTTTTATTTAACTCTGCCGAAATTAAGGCGGCCGATACACGCCCGGCAAAGATTAATAACAATTTATTGCTTAAAAAAGCAAGCTCCGTGAATATGCCGCCTCATAAAAAAAGTTTTATTAAAAGATTTTTTATTAAAACGGGAGAATTAATTAAAAAAACAACACAAAAAATATCAAGAAGAATAAAACGTATCTTCTCTAAGCGTAAAGCAAAAAAAGAACGCATGAAAAGCCCTTTCAGAAAAAGACATCGCAATTTGTTCAATATTTTGATGTTTTTGTCGGTATTCGGGTTGCTTACCGGTTTGTTGTTGTTTTTGTACTTGTCGGAAACAATCAGTTCCGCAGTTTTTACCGTATTGATGATTGTTGCGGGAATAACGGCAATTGTTATCGCCCTTATTTATTTTTCTAAGCGATATATTCTTAAACCGCATTACAAAAGTTGACATGCGGAATTTATGTATTAAAAAAGCTGCCCTTAAAGAGACAGCTTTATAAAAATGTTTAATTTCTGTTTTTATCTTCAGTCTTTAAGCGAATGAATTATAAGCCCGCTTCTGAGTTTCGGTTCGAACCATGTAACTTTCGGAGGCATAATTAAATCGTTGTCGGCAATATCCATTAATTGTTTCATCGAAACAGGATAAAGAGCAAAAGCAACTTTCATTTCTCCGCTGTCAACACGTTTTTTCAGCTCGCCCAGACCTCTTATTCCGCCTACGAACTCTATTCTGTCCGAGCGTCTTAAATCTTTTATGTTAAGATGCGGAGCCAGAACCTGCTCGGTAAGAATTGTTACGTCTAAAACTCCCACGGGGTCGTCTTCTTTATATGTGCCTTCTTTTGCCGTTAGTTTATACCAATTTCCGCCCAAATACATAGAAAATTCGTGCAGTTTTGACGGTTTGTATTCCTCGCTTCCCATATTTTCGATATCGAAACTTGCTTTCAGTTTTTCGATAAATTCTTCTTCGCTTAATCCGTTAAGGTCTTTAACAACTCTGTTGTAATCGATAATTGTTAATTGACTTTCGGGGAAATTTACCGACAAAAAGAAATTGTATTCTTCGTTTCCTGTGTGATTCGGATTTTGTTCTCTGCGTTCTTTACCTACCAAAGCGGCTGCCGCCGTTCTGTGGTGTCCGTCGGCAACATACAGGTAATCAACTTCTTCGGCAAATATCTTTTCGATGTTTTTTACCGTGTTTTCGTCGTTTATAATCCACATTTGATGTCTTACGCCGTCTTCGGTCGTAAAATCGTATTCGGGTTTTTCTTTTGTTTTTTCGGAAACAATTGCGTCAATATTTTTGTTGTCGCGATAAGCAAAAAACACCGGACCTGCATTTATGTTCGATACGCGAACATGGTTCATTCTGTCTTCTTCTTTGTCCGGTCGCGTAAGTTCGTGTTTTTTTATAATACCGTTAAGATAATCGTCAACGGCGGCTCCGCCTACCAAACCGTATTGCGTTTTGCCGTTCATGGTTTGTGCGTAAATGTAATAAGAAGGTTTTTCGTCTTGTATAAAAACACCTTCTTTAAACATCTTTTCGAAATTTTCTTTTGCTTTTTCGTAAACCGCAGCCGAATGAATATCAATGTCTTCCGGCAGGTCGATTTCCGGTTTTATTACATGATAAAAAGAATAAGGATTGCCTTCGGCTTCCTTTTTAGCTTCGGCTGAATTAAGCACGTCGTATGGGCGCGATGCCACTTTTTCGGCAAGTTCGGTTTTAGGACGTATTCCTTTAAAAGGTTTTAATATTGACATAATTTTTGTTTTTTTTAATCGTTTAATAATTTATTTATTAACCTGAAAAGTAGTATCACCGTTTTCGAAGTAATTAATAATTTGCTTTGCCGAGGCAAGTGCGGCGTTTAAGTTTGCTTCAACTGTTTGTGCCCCCATTTTTTTGGGCGTAAAGAACACGCGGTCGGCAAATTTTTCTTCAAATTCGGCTTTTTTGTCCGGTGCAATGTCCGACAAGTATTTAAAATCGCTTCTTTCGTTCATTAATTTCAGCAAATCGTCTTCGTGAATAACTTCTTTGCGTGCCGTATTTACCAATGTCGCACCTTCGGGCATTTTTGATAACAGTTCGTAATCTATCGATTGTTTTGTGTCGTCGTTTGCAGGAATGTGCAAAGAAACATATTGACAAACAGAATACAGCTCGTCGGCAGAATCAAGAGCTTTAACTCCGTCGGCTTCTATTATTTCTTTCGGTACGAAAGCATCGAAAGCAAAAACTTCCATTTCGAATCCGCGGGCTATTTTTGCCACGAGTTTTCCTACGTTTCCGTATGCATGTATGCCGAGTTTTTTGCCTTTCAGCTCGCTTCCTGATTTTCCGTTAAATTTTCCTCTTGCGCCGAAAACCATCATTCCGAGAGCAAGTTCGGCAACTGCATTTGAGTTTTGCCCGGGAGTATTCATTACTACAACGCCGTTTTCGCTTGCGGCTTTTAAATCTATGTTGTCGTATCCGGCACCTGCTCTTACTATTATTTTCAGGCGGTCGCCTCCGGCTTTTATAACTTCTTCGGTTGCTTTATCGCTTCTTATTATCAGGGCATCGGTATTTGCCGCTGCTTTTATAAGTTCGCCTTGGTCTTCGTATTTTTCGAGCAGTTCGAATTCGTATCCCGCATCTTCAACGGTTTCTTTTATTTTTGCTACCGCTGCCGGGGCAAAGGGTTTTACTGTTGCTACGGTTATCTTCATTTTATTTGTTTTTTTGTTGTTTCTTATCTGTAATTACCGGGTTTTTTAATGTTTGCTTTCAAATTCTTTCATAACATCAATAAGAGCATTTACACTTTCGATATCAAGTGCGTTATAGAGAGATGCTCTGAAACCTCCTACCGAACGGTGCCCTTTTATTCCTATCATGCCTTTTTCGGTTGCAAATTGCAAAAATTCGGCTTCGAGGTCTTTGTATTCGTCATTCATTACAAAACAAACATTCATAATAGAGCGGTCTTCTTTTGCTACTGTTCCTTTAAAAAGTTTGTTGCGGTCGATTTCAGCATATAAAGTATTTGCTTTTTCGGTGTTTCTTTTATACATACCTTCAACTCCTCCGTTTTCTTTTATCCATTTCATTGTTTGCAGTGCCGTAAATACGGGTATTACCGGCGGGGTATTAAACATTGAGTTTTTGTCTATATGAGTTTGGTAATTCAGCATTGTGGGAATTTTATGTTCCACTTTACCGAGAACGTCGTGTCTTACCACTACGAATGTTACTCCGGACGGAGCAAGATTTTTTTGTGCGCCTCCGTATATAATTGCATATTTTGATACATCTACTTTTCTGCTGAAAATATCCGAAGACATATCCGCAACCAAAGGAACGTTAACGTCTAAATCTTCGTGGTATTCGGTTCCGTATATAGTGTTGTTTGTGGTAATGTGCATATAGTCAATATCGCTAGGAATATCATACCCTTTGGGTATGGAGTAGAAATCGTTTCCTTTTATTTCTATTACGTCGCCGAACATTTTAGCTTCTTTTATTGCTTTTGTTGACCAAGTTCCGGTATTTACGTACATTGCTTTTTTTCTCATAAGATTAAAAGGAATCATTGCAAATTGTGTGCTTGCTCCTCCGCCGAGAAATAAAACGGAATAACCTTCCGGAATATTCAGCAATTCTTTGAATAAAGAAACGGCATCGTTCATAACGGCATCAAATTCTTTCGAACGGTGAGATATCGAAGCCAAAGAAATACCTGTTCCGGCAAAATCTTTTAAAGCTTTAATTGTTTCGTCAATTGCCGATTGGGGTAAAATCGACGGTCCGGCGTAAAAGTTATGTTTTTTCATCCTTTTCTGTTTTTAATTTTTTATTAAAATGATTTTTTGCAAATTTGCAATATTTTGATAAAATACGGAATTGTTTTTTGATGTTTTTAAAATTAAATGTAATAATTACCTCCTAATTCAAATTGAATTGTATGAAAAAATTTTACTTCCTTAATATTTTTATTTTATTTTTTTCTTTAGGGATATATGCTCAAAGTCAGATTATATTTGACAGAGAAGATGTTTTGAACTTTTTGATTCGTTACGAGCAGGGACAAAGCGGAATAAAAAATCAAATTTTCAGAAAAATTGCGCAAGGAAATTCCAAACCTGTTTCGAGTGTTCGTTTAACTTTTTCGTTTAAACAGCACAGGCAAATTTTAAAACGCGGTAATCGTTTGGAATTTATTGCGGATATGAGCGATATTAAAATCTCCGGAGATAATTTTTACAGAGGATTTGACGTGGGAGAAACACTTATTCCAAAAAAAATATCATTTGTTTTACAATGGCTTAAAGGTAATGAACCTGTAAACAGTTATACGTTTAACGGTGTCAGCGTAGAAGAAAATTATGCGGAACTTGTGCATATGACGGTAACCGATACTCTTAATTCGGATAACTACAAAATTAAGTTATTGAATAAAGTTTTTGATTATACAAGTCTTAATAAACAGGAATTTGACGAAAAAATTATTTTGATTGACGATTATTATGAAGAGAATTTAAAGGCACGTAATCGTTTAAGAGTGTTGAATAATATTAATGCAAATCGCGATTATTTAAGCCGGTTGGAAGATTTGAACGAATTATACCGCTTGCGTGATACCGCAAATTCGGCGGAAGTTTACGTAAATACCGTTAAACAAAAAGATTTTTACAGATTTCTGCCTTTAAATATATATGATCCCGCGGCTTTAAAAAATAAATTAAGTCAGATTTTAAATAAAGCGAAAACATTAAAAGCCGTATGCACCGAGTTGATAAATAATTTTGATAAATTGTATTACGACCGCGGTGTTGAGATGTTGGCAAGGCATAATCCGGGTAAAGCAGATTATTATTTTAATAAATCGATTGAGGTTAATCCTCATTTTGCTCCCTCTCATTTTCAGCTTGCTCGCTTATATTACAATTCGGGATATATCGATAAAGCAATAGATAAATTGTTTGAAATAAGAGGAATGAATCCGGATACGGAAACAAAAATACAAACCGTTGAACTTGCGAGAGGTATTTATAACGATTTTTTACTGAATGCTTCCGATTTTAACAATAACGCACAATATGACGATGCCGTTGCGGCTTTAAATATTGCGGCTCAGATATGCAGGGATTTTCCGGAAGTGCGTTGCCGACAAACAATGGACGCTGAATTGGAAAGAGCGGTAAAAGGAAAATATCGTCTGATATTAAATGCCGCAGACGTAAATTTCAGAAACGATAACCTCGAAGAAGCCGAGAGGATTATTAATGATGCAATAAATTATGCATATCAAAACAGAAATTTTATAAGCGATAATACCGAAATTACCGGCAGAATAAAAACTCTTTATCGAAGATACATCGAAAAAGGGAATAAAAATGTTTACAATAAAAATTATAATTCTGCAATAAACAATTTTGAAAATGCGGCACGAATTTGTAACGGATACAATCAAATAAATTGCACGGAGTCTTTGTCGAAAGGATTTTTAAAAGCAAGAACCGGAATTTATAATTCTTACCTTACCGATGCCGAAAAGTATTTCAGAAAAGGTAATAATAAAGATGCAGAGATGTTTGCCGATAAAGCAATATCTTACAGAAAAAAATATAACTTGAAGCAAAACTCGAAAGAAGACAGATTGTATCTTGACATCAAGCAGGCAATATACAACAACCTGATTTCCGAAGGAAATGATTTTGCGGCAAACGGGAAATATCAAAAAGCTCTCGACAAATACGAAGAAGCGATAAAT
>JAADDR010000163.1 GCA_013153865.1 Chlorobiota bacterium
TACCGGCAAATATAATGTTTAAATAAAAATTAATGAATATAACAAAAGCATTACAAATTAAAAAACCGGTAACTCCCCAAATAAACCCTAAAGTTAAACTTATCCCGAAAAATATTTTTTTAATTATTTCGAGTTTTAAAAAAGCTTTGGAATTACCGGATGCAGATAGTATAGTTACTAACAAAGAGCTTAAAGGGTAAGCGAAACCGGTAATAATGATTATTTGAAAATACGAAACAGTCGGCAACCATTTTTCTCCAAATAAAAGAATAATAAAATCGGATCCCGTTACAAAAAAAAATCCTGTTAAAAAAAATGCAATAAGCGCTATTAAGTGATAACTTTTTCGGACAATTGATTTAAATCGTTTAAGATCATCCTGAACTTTGCTTAAAGCCGGTAACAATACACTCATTAAACTTGCAGAAGAGTATTTTATTATATAATTATTTAATGATCTGGCTCTGTAATAAAATCCGAGTGTTCCGGCAGAAAACAGTTTTCCTATAATAATTGAATCTAAATTTACAAAAATTGTATTAATTATTCCTGATAAAAACATACGAAATCCGAAACTCCACAAATCTTTAAGAGCATGCCATTTAAATTGTAATACCGGTTTCCACTTAACAGTTGTAAAAAGATACAAATTGGCAATAACCGGATTTAGTAAGCTTTGAACGACAAGACTCCATACACCAAAACCCGTAAAAGCCATTGCAATACCGATAATACCGGAGATAAAAGAAGAAATAAGTCCTGCTTTTGTAGGAATATTATAGTTTAAATCTTTTCGGAGCTTTACTCTTATAACATTTCCGAAAGAATTGAAAATAAACAACAAAGACATTGTTCTTGTAATGGGAATAAGATCGGAATTATTATAAAACTTTCCTATTAAAGGTGCAAAAACAAATAATAATCCGGAAAGGGTAATGCCGACAACTATATTAAAAAAGAAAACCGAACCGTAGTGTTTATCGTTAATATTTTTTTTTTGAATTAATGCTTCTCCTAACCCCATATTTATAAAGCCGGACGACAGCATAATTATAACATTAATCATTGCCAGCATTCCGAAATCTTCGGGGCTTAATAAACGAGCTAAAAATATCGAAACAATAAAACTTACAAATTGATTGGCAATTTTGCCTGAAAAATCCCAAACGAAAGCTTTTATGCTTTTTTGTTTTAAGTCTTCCAAAAAATAATGTTTTCTTAATTAATATGTAACTTCTTTCAACAAAAAGTCCAATATTTTTTTTGTTGAATCTTTTAACGACAATTCCGCCGTATTTACGGTAATATCCGGATTCTCGGGAATTTCGAACGGAGAACTTATACCCGTAAAATTTTTCAGTTTGCCGCTTCTGGCTTTGGCATATAAACCTTTTGTGTCTCTTTGTTCACAAACTTCGAGCGGAGTGTTTACGTAAACCTCAATTAAGTTCTCTTTTCCGATAATATTTTTTGCCATATCGCGAGATTCTTTGGTCGGGCTGATAAAACAATTTATTGTAATAACTCCGCAATTCAAAAAAAGCTTTGTTACTTCGGCTATTCGTCTTATGTTCTCCACCCTGTCTTCTTCGGTAAATTTTAAATTTTTGTTAATTCCCGAACGAATATTGTCGCCGTCAAGTATTTGTGTTAAAAAACCGCGATTAAAAAGTTCTTTTTCTATTGATGCACCGAGCGTTGTTTTGCCGGAACCGGATAAACCCGTGAACCATAAAACTTTAGCCCGTTGTTTCAGAAGACGTTCTTTTTGTTCTTTATTTATAATTTGATCAAAAACAGGATAAATATCGTTGTTTTGCATTAATATTAATTGTTTTAAGGTTTGTGTTAAAAAGTTTGCAAATTTACATTATTTTTTTTAATTAGTATTCTTTAAAAAGTATTGACATTAAAAGATTAAAGCATGAAATACGGATTATTGCTTATAGGCATGTTAACTTTTTTAACGTTAAACGCTCAAAAAGAGTTAAAAATTTTAAAAATCGACAAATCCGATTATCCCGAAACGGAGATATTGGTAAAAATGCCTAACCCGTTTGATAAGGAGAAACTTAAAATTTTTGAAAACGGTAAAAAAACGGAATTTACGGTTTCGACGGTTCCGCTAAAAGAAATCAAAAAAGATAAAAGAATATTGTTTTTAATAAACAAAAAAAGTTCCGAAAACATATTGAAATTTATCGCAAAAGAAATTGAAAAACTCGGAAAAAACGATGAAATTAATGTCGGAATTATTACTTCCGCGGAAGATAAACGTTTTATTCGTTTTGCAAGTCCGGAGTTCAGTAAAAATCATTTCTTTTTTAATGAATTTTTATTGCGGGAATTAAAAAAAGAATTTCCGGAATCGGAAAATTGCCGGAATCTCGAAAAGTTTGCCGGTTTTTTATTTTCGGAAAAAGATGACTTTGATAATACCGGAATATTTATTTTTTCGGAAGAAAAAGATTTTTCGTTTAAATTTTGTCCTGATTTTGAAAAAAAACGCCGTATTCCCGTATATTTTTTACAAACAGGGAACATTAACCCGGAAAAAGAACAAAAAATAATAAAATATTGTACCGAAACAGGCGGTATGTATGCACAAAGTTTTTCGGAAAAAGAATCGCAAGCGGTATTGTCTCGATTTAAGGAGGACTTGTCTTATGTTTCTGAAGCAACAAAACCGGAACTGATAAGAATAAAATTGAAAATAAAAAATACCGGGAAACATAATAAAATAACGGTTAGTTATAATGACGACAAAGATTCGATAATAATTCAAAAACCGACGGCTGAAATAACTTCGACAATCGAAAAATTTTTGCCGGTATTTATTATTCTTTTAAATTTTTTATTTTTTATGATGTTGTTTTGCTGCTTGAAATTTGTAAAAAAGAAAAATAAAAAACAAAATTTACCGGCATCCGGAATATCAAAAAAATCACCGATAGAAATTAACATAAAAGGAAAAGGTTTTGATAAAACATACTTTTTTGAAAAGCAACTTATCAGCATAGGGCGGGGAACAAACAACGATGTTGTTATTCCGGATTTGACCGTATCCGGAAAACATGCCGTTATAAGCAAAGAAGATAACGATTTTTACATTAGAGATTTAGGAAGTACCAACGGTATTAAGGTAAAGAAAAAAAAAGTAAAAAAATATAAGCTGAAGCAAAAAGATACCGTAAAACTCGGAGCGGTTGTGTTGTATGTAAAGTTTTAACCCTTTTATTTGTTTAAATATTCTTTTAACATAATTATTCCGGAAATAATATCTTTTTTTCGTATTAAAAAATCCGAAATCTTTTTATTCGTTTGTTTCTTGAAAAAAAACAATTCGAAAATCAACAAAACAAAAAACGACAAAGAAAGAGTCAGCGAAGCACCTGTTATCCCTGTGTTTTTTATAAAAAAATAACCGGCAAAAACAGTTATCGTAAATGCCGCAAAAGATGAATACATATTAATTTTTTGATTTCCCGTTCCGGAAAAAAAATGTATTAAAATTAATGATCCGGAAGCAAAAATAATTCCCGGAGAAAAGTAATATATTACGGGTTTTATTACCGAAAAATCTTTTCCCAAAAGAAAAGAGAAAAACGAAGAAGGAATTAACGAAAGTAATAACATTGCCGCAGCAGAAACCGAAATAACAAACTTAAAAAGCATTATCGTAATATTTGCGGCTTGTATTTTATCGGATAAATTAGAAATTTTTGAATATTGAACAAATGCAATACTGCGACTTATAATAAGCACACTTTCGCTTATTTGAACCCCTGCGGAAAATATTCCCAAAACATTTATTCCCCAAAAGTATTCGATAAAATAATAACCTAAACGAAAATTAAGTTTTTGCAAAACGGCTCCGATTGTATTATATCCGCTTAATTTTACAGTTTTTACGAAAATGTTAATAAGATTGTTAAATTCAGGATTTTTTAAATATCCGGAAATCTTTAAAAAAGATAAAGATACCCCCGTTAAATACGACAAATAAAGAGAATACACATAAGATTCAACCGATTGAATTTTTAATATAAAATAAAAAAACAACAGCGAAGCAGGTAATACCGTTACCTTTAACAATAAAATATAATTTGCCGTTTTGATTCTCTCTTTTCCTGCCAGAATCTTTTCGTTTATGTTATATGCGGATTGTAAAAATGCCAAAATAATAACATCATTAATAAACTCTTTCGGAACAAGAGGCACAAAAATAAGAAACACATAAAAAACAGAAGAAATAAAAGCAGACCAAGAATAGGATATAAAAGCCAGTTTAAAAGTATTTTCTCGCGGAACAAAGTAAATTAATGCTCCGGACACAAATCCTGTCATTAAAATAAATACAGATACGGCAAGAATTATTAAACTTACCGTACCCAAACCCTCCGAACCGATTATTTTTGAATTTAAAATAACGACAAACAGAGCAAAAAAGGCGTTTAATATCCTTATAAAAAAAGTATTTACAATAATCTTTAACAAAACAAAACAGTTTTTTTATAAATTCCGTAATATTCCGGCTCGGCTCCCCAACCTTCAAAAAATCGTGCAACACCCCGAACTGACGACCCTTCAAAATCCAAAATAAAGTTTTTCTTTGAAAAGTCTTTTATAAATTCGTTAAAAACAAGAAATGAAGCAAATGATTTCTTTCCCGTTTCCGATGACGATATTAACGGAACATATACTCTTTTACCGAAAAAAATAAAAACCGAAACAGATAACAATTCTCCGTCGGAGGTTTTTGCTCCGTAAATTTTTATCGAATAATTTTTTTCTGAAAATTCGATGAGTTTTTCAAGCATTTTTAAAGCATTATCCGATAAATTGTTTATATTGTTGTTTCTTTTTAAGTTAACAGCTTCCGATATTGTTGTGTTTTTATGTATTTTAAGATTTAGTTTTTCGGCTTTTTTAATGTTTCTTACAGTATTTTTTGAAAAATAATTTTGCAAATAATCATAACTTTTTCCTAAATAAAGTAAATGATTCGGCTTTTTCCCGAAAGCCGGAAAAACATCCGAATTTTCCGCATTGAAATTAATAATTTTAAAAATATATTTTCCCGGAATATTTTTTAAAAATAAAGAAATAACTTCTTTTGAAATATTGTCGGCGTAAAATATACCTGATTGTTGCGTAAAAGGCGGCTGTATAATATAATTGATAAAATATTTTTTTTTAACCGTAAGCGGCATTATAAAATCATAATTTTCCGAGACCAAAGCGTGCCACTCGGGAGATACTGTGTCCAGCCATCCGGAAAGACCGTATATGCGGGAATTTGCCGAGGAAATTATTTTTTTGTCCCACAAATTCTTGTTTATTTCTTTATGCGTAAGATGTTTAATTTGCAAAATTTTATTCGTTATGTTTTTTTGAAAGTATATCCTTCTTCTTATTTCCGAAAATATGAAAATCATCTTTATTTGTTCTCGAAATATTTGAATATACGAGTTTTTTGTTAAATCGGTTAAATACGGCAAAAAGACTTGATAATAGAGCAAGTCTGCCTGATGTCATCCATCTGAAATCATAAAAAAAACCTTTTCTTTTATCTTTATCGACGCGACTGATATTTCCGTTTATTATGTGACTTTTAGTATTATCCGGAAATAATAAATCTTTTGAAAAATCAACATCAATAAATTTACAAATCTTTTTTAAAATTAATTCCGGATACATTGCCAACTCCTCATAGCCGATATAATTTATTTTAACGCCGTATTTTTTAAGCATATACAATAATTTCTTGTTTTCAAAATACCAACGAAATATAAAGAAAAGCATCGGTTTTCGAGTTCTTGTAAAACGAGAATATACCCAACTTCTGTAATCTCTCGTAAGGTAGATAACGCGTAAATCATATTCTTTATTCAAAAATTGCAAATACGGATAAGAATTTTTCGAACTGTCGAGCAAAATCATTTCATTACCGTATTTTTCGTTAAAAACATCAATTAATAACCGATATTTTTCTTCGACGGTTTTATCGGAAGAAGAAATTTTACGCAAATTTTTCCAAAAATCACAATCAACACCTTTTTTTCCGCAAGAACAAGTTGACTCTTCGAACAAAGCTTTTTGATTTTTTTTATTAAAAACCGCATAAATCTCTCCCAACCCTACAATTTCCGGATGACATCCCAAAGCCATATCCAAAATCGTAGATCCCGAATGACCCAGTCCGGCAATGTATATTATTTTTTTCATATATTTTTAGTATATACAAAAGTATAAATGTTTTTTGTATTAGAATAAAATTAAAAACGAACATACTGTATTGAAAACAATAAACTTTTATAAAATCAAAATTAATAAAAACCGAAAAACATCTTCGTTTTTGTATTTTTTAAGCGGGAGTAAATAAATTTCATTAATTTTACGGAGAACCTGCGCAAAAAATAAAATTGTGAGTGTTTTTAAAAATAAACAAATACAAAAAAACGTTTCCGGCACCGAAAAAACCCGAAAACTTAAGATTTACAGGCACTTCGGAAAATCAAACAAAGGGCTTGTAAGAACCGAAAATCAAGACGCATTTGCATATTTCGAAACCGTTAACGGGGCGGTTTTTATTGTTTGCGACGGAATGGGCGGAATACCCGGAGGAAAAGAAGCTGCCGAATTTACCGTTAAAAAAATTAAAAAATTTATATCTTCCGATTGGTATGACAACGAAAAAGAACTTATTATACAAGCATTTAATTTTGCAAATTCCGAACTTCGAAAGAAAAAAGCAAAACCCGAAGCGGGTATTTATCCGGGAACAACCGTTGCTCTTGTTCTTATAAGAGATAACAACGTTTTTTATGCACATGCCGGCGACAGCAGAATATATTATCAAACGGGGAAAAGATTATTTTCTCTTACCGAAGATCACTCTCTAAGACAAAAACTTTTAAACGAAAGAAAAATAGGAAAAAAAGAGGCGGAAAACTATCCTCAAAAAAACATTATTTATAATGCGGCGGGAATAAATCCGGAAATAAAAACGGATGTTTCCGAAAAAGCATTAACTCCGGTTGACGATGATTATATTTTAATTTGCTCGGACGGATTAACAAACGAACTTTCCGACAAAAAAATTCTTGAAATATTAAGAAAAAAAATTGATTTAAAAGCAAAAGCAAAAATGCTGATAACCAGAGCATTGGAAAATGGCGGGTCGGATAACGTTACCGTTGTTTTAATTAAGTTTTACAATACCGGCAAAAAAAACGGAAAATATTTTTTTGCAAAAAAATCAAATTCAGCAAAAAAATATAAAAAAACGGCAATTTTCGGAGCATTAATTTTGTTTGCGGCAATTTTACTTTCCGGAGCTTATTTTTTTAATAAATATCAAAAAAAACAAAACAAAAATTTTCCCGAAACGATAATAACAAATGATTTAATATACAAAGACAAAAACAAAAAATATTTTCGTTACCGTACCGGAAGAAATATTTTTTCTTATCCCGGAATAAAAAAAAATAATATTATTAATATTTTTGAATACAATAATAAACGAGAACTTTACTTTTATCCCGGCGAAAAATTTAAAATACCGCATAAAAACGGCAGCAAATGATAGGATCTTACGTAAATAACTACGAAATAGACGAAATAATCGACGAAGGCGGAATGTCAACGGTTTATCTCGGCATTCATAAATATCTGAAAAAAAAAGTTGCCGTAAAAATGTTGAATCCGGTTCTGCAAAAAAATCCGCAATACAAAAAAAGATTTTTAAACGAAGCAAAACTTCTCTCTAAACTTAACCATCCCGGTATAATAACGCTGTACGATTATATTGAAAACGACGAAGGCATTTTTCTTATAACCGAATACGTAAAAGGACAAACTCTCGACGAATACGTCGATTTGGTTTCCGGTCCTATTCCCGAATCAAAAGCCGTTAAAATTGTTCTTCAAATTTTGGATGCAGTAGCACATATGCATTCCAAAAACATGATACACAGAGACATAAAGCCGTCAAACATAATGATAACTTCCGATAATACAGTAAAACTTATAGATTTCGGAATAGCAAAACATCTGCGAAAAAATCAGGCACTGGTTACGCAAGGCGGTTCTAAACTCGGAACGGCAATTTTTATGAGTCCGCAACAGGTAAAAGGAAAAGTTCTCGACAGAAGAACAGACATATATTCTATAGGCGCAACACTTTTTTATATACTTACCGGACAATATCCGTACGACAAAAATCTGAGCGAATACGAAATTTATAACAAAATAGTTACACAACCTTTTCCGGACCCTCGTAATTTTTATGTCGGAGTTTCGGATAAAATGCGTAATATTATAAGAAAAGCAACCGAAACAAACCCTCTTAACCGTTATCAGGCATGCGACGAATTCAGCATAGATTTGCTCGGAGCACAAAAAAAAAGAACAAAAGCGGCAAATATTTCTTTACAAACGCGAATTATTGATGCAGCGGATTTAGAATTTCAAAAACCCGATTTCGGAAACGGATTTTGGCAAAATACGGTCATGCTTATTGCCGCAACAGTTTTTTCGGCAGTTATCGTTACGGGCTTGTATTTCCTTTCGGAAAAAGACGAAAGAAGAGTAATAGACAATAACGCCTTTTTATTGAAAGGCGACAGCTTAAACGCCGAAAAAACAGAAGCTCTGCATTACGGCGAAACAGTAAAAGTAATCAAAAAACCCGAAAACGAAACCCGGAAAAATTCTTGGTATAAAGTAAGAAGTTTAAGAAATAAAATCGGATGGGTATATGCCGAAGATTTGGATGTTTCTCATGCTTTTGTACAAATAAACGCAATAATGGGAAACAGTATTGCCGGAAACTTTATTCCCGCCGAATTTAAATTGGCTCTCAGAAATTACTTTGTCGAAAATCAATATTACGAAAATAACGAAACGGATTGGAAAATTTTTCCGGAAGACAAAAAAAATTTCGAGATGAATACCGTTGCTTTCGGAGACTACAATAATAACGGCAAAACGGATTTTGCCGCCGTAATTAAAAACATTAAAACAGGCAAAGAACAATTTCTTATTATCTTTGATAACGATGAGGTTATTACGGTTTCGTTAAACGAAGACGTAAAAATAAAAACCGTTAACGGCGGCAGAAGAGGCGGAAGGTGGTATATCGGAAATCGCCTTAAAAGAAAAAACGATAAAGGAAAAACATACGAAGCAAAAAAATACGAATATCTTCCGCACGACGGTATATTGCTTTATAAAGTTTCAAGTAAAGAAAATATTATTTATGTTTATGATCCGGAAGAAAAAATGCTGAAATTTTATTCGCAAACAATGTAAGTCGTTTCCGAGACGACAACATACCGCTTAAATTGTTGAAACAGGGAAACTATGCAAAATTTTATAAACAAAATCGAACAAGCCGGAGAGCTTGTAAGAATAAAAACAAAAGTAAATACCGAACTCG
>JAADDR010000150.1 GCA_013153865.1 Chlorobiota bacterium
AAGCAGGAAGAAAAAAATTGCAGCAAGTGTTTGTAAAGGAGAGGTAAATCGTAAAATGCTTCCCGTTAAAAACATGAAAATAAAACCGTGTAAGTTTCTATAAGATTTAACTATTCTTAACTTGCGAATAATGTAATTGTAAAATATGCCGTCGGCAGTAAAGAACAATATCGACAAAAATCCGTAAGTAAAAGAAAAGAAATTTCCGCTTATAAGTTTTATAAGAAGTTTATATAAAAAAGGATACCCGTTTATTTCCGATTGTTCGGAAGTTGTGCCGGGCAAAAAAATAACAAAAACCGCAGCCGTAAGCGGATATAAAATTGCGATAAGAGGATTTGTGCTTTTAAATAATTTCAGCATAATCAGATACAAAAAAATAAGACTGTGTCAAATATAAAAAAGATATACGAAAAAAGTTATTTTTCGACACAATCTTTTTATTGCCGGATTTTTGTTCCGGCATATTTTTGAAACAGTCTTTTTTATCCGGAAACGGAAATAAGTTTGCAGCGGCTATTTAGTAGCAGCCCATTTTCTTATTTCGGTTCTGAACCATTTGTCGGCTTCATCTGTCCATTTAAAATTATCACGGATGTATGCCATTGTATCTTTTTCTATATCCGTGTATTTTCCGCCGTCTTTTACTTCTGCCAATAACTTTTCGGCATCGGCTAAAGAAATTCTTCCGTCTCCTTGTCCTTTAACCAATTTCTCGGCTAATTCAAGAAGTTCTTTGTCGTATTTTTTTCCGTTAATTTCTTTGTAATAACTCATGATAACTGTTTTTTGTTAATATTAGAAAAACAAAAATAATCAATAAATTTATATAAACAAAATACATATTTTTTTAACTTGTAAACAATAAGCTTATATTGTTTAATTTTAAAGATTTAATTTTTATCTGATATTTTTTGCCCGGATAAAAAATATTTTGTGACGGCAGTTGTGTCAAAAGTTTAAAAAACAAAACTGTTACCTTTCTTTTTTATTTCTGTTTTAAAAATTAAAGTCTTAATTTCGCTGTGTTTTTTATAAGACTAAAAATAAAAGTTATAAAATGAAAAATTACAAATTAATAAATAATATTGCCGGCTGGTTTGTTTTTGCCGTTGCGGCATTTACATATTTGTCGACAATAGAACCTACCGCAAGTTTCTGGGATTGCGGCGAATTTATAACAACGGGATATAAAATAGAAGTGGGACATCCGCCCGGAGCACCGTTTTTTATGATCTTAGCCAGATTTTTTAACTTATTTGCTTTAGGCGATACTTCTCTCGTTGCAGTTACGGTAAATATATTGTCGGCATTGGCGAGTGCATTTACTATTTTATTTTTGTTCTGGAGTATAACTCATATAGCAAGGCGTGTTATTTCAAAAAACGGCATCTTAACAAAAGCTCAAACAATAACAGTTATAGGAAGCGGGCTTATAGGAGCATTGGTTTACACTTTTTCCGATTCTTTTTGGTTTTCGGCGGTAGAAGGTGAAGTTTACGCCACATCTTCTTTTTTTACGGCTGTTGTTTTTTGGGCAATATTAAAATGGGAAGATGAAGCCGACCAAAAATATGCGGACAGATGGCTTATATTGATAGCTTATTTAATGGGACTTTCGATAGGAGTTCACTTATTAAACTTGCTGGCAATACCGGCAATAGTATTTATATATTATTTCAGAAGATACGAAACTACCAAAAAAGGAATTATTTATGCGGCTTTAATATCTTTAGGGTTGCTTATATTAATTATGTACGGTATAATACAAGGACTTTTTGTTATAGGTTCTAAATTTGAACTTTTATTTACCAACGGGTTCGGATTTCCGTTTTATACCGGGTTGATTTTTTATTTTACCATATTGTTTGCAGGCGTTATTTACGGTATTTATCATACTCTTAAAAAGAAAAAAGTTTTATGGAATACCGTTTTTACCATGTTTGCGGTTATATTGGCGGGATACTCGACTTTCGTTATTATTTTGATACGATCTAAAGCCGATACTCCCATGAACCAAAACAGACCGGATGACCCGTTTGCCCTGCTGAGTTATCTGAACAGAGAACAATACGGTGACAGACCGCTGTTTTACGGACAATATTTTAACGCACCTCTTGACCCCGATAATCCCTACCCCAACGTAAGACCCGTTTATTACGATAAAAAAGACGAGAACGGAAATGACAAATACGTAATCGTAGATTATACAAAAAAACGAAATTACATTCCTGAATACAAAACAATTTTCCCGAGAATGTACAGCGATTCGGAAAGTCCGGATCATATACACGGCTATATGAATTGGACTAATACCTCCGAAAGCGACTTTTACTATGCTAAAACAGACCCCGAAACCGATCAAATAATTCGTAACAGGTTCGGGGAAATACAATACGACCATTATCGTCCGAAAAGACCTCCTACATTTGCGGAAAATCTTAAATTCTTTTTCCGCTATCAGCTTAATTTTATGTATTTCCGGTATTTTATGTGGAATTTTGCCGGAAGACAAAATGATATACAAGGGCACGGAAACGTAAAAAACGGAAATTGGATAAGCGGAATAAAATTTATTGATGAATGGCGTCTCGGAAATCAAGATGAAATTCCGCAAAAAATGAAAGACAATAAAGCAAGAAATACGTATTTCTTTCTTCCGTTTCTGCTCGGAATACTCGGAATGATTTACTTATACGGGCAAAAAGGAAAAGGGAGAAACTATTTTTGGGTTATTTTAATGTTCTTTTTCTTTACCGGAATAGCTATTGTCTTATATCTTAACCAACCGCCGTTTCAGCCCAGAGAAAGAGATTATGCTTATGCCGGTTCGTTCTACGTTTATTCTGTGTTTGTAGGATTCGGTACGGCATTTTTATACGATATATTCAGAAAATATACAAAAGAACTTACCGGAGCAAGTCTCGCTGTTATTCTTGCTTTACCGGCACCTGTTATTATGGCGGAACAAAATTGGGATGACCACGATCGTTCATACCGTTATACAACAAGAGATTTTGCCGAAAACTATTTAAACTCGTGCGATAAAAATGCAATTATATTTACTAACGGCGACAACGATACATTCCCCTTATGGTATGTTCAAGAAGTAGAAGGTTTCAGAACGGATGTAAGAGTTATTAATTTAAGTTATTTTAATACCGATTGGTATATAAATCAGATGCGTAAAAAAGCATATTTGTCGCCTCCGGTTAAATTTACACTTACCCCCGATAAATACGAACAAGGTAAAAGAGAAGTTCTTTATAAAATAGAAAACCCCGGAATTTATATCAACGAAAAATACAAAGCATCCGAAAAAGTTTTTGAACCTAACTATAAAGAACTTTTCGAGAAATACATGCAATTTTTACAAGGTTCCGATTTTGAAAATATATATCCGAAAGAAGCAAAATTTTTATCTGAAGGGTATAAAAAAATATTACCCTTAAATTTTTATTCTTTCTTTGCGGATGTGGAAAAAAACAAAAAATGTAATTTCGATTACGATAAATTACATGCTCTGAATTCCGAATTTGAAAAATTCCTCGAAAAAGTATCACAATCGTGGTTACCTCTTAAAACGCTTATTTATCATATTTCTCAAGACGACAACAGATATAAAACGCCGTTACAAAACGGAGAAACGGTAAATTATTTGCCTACAACCAAGTTTAGTCTGCCGGTAAATAAAAAAGTCGTTTTGGAAGAAGGTATTGTTGCACCGAAAGACTCTTCGAAAATAGTTGATGCCGTAAATTGGGATATAAGAAAACAACATATTACCAAAAACGAAATGATGGTTCTGGATATGCTCTCTACCGCCGATTGGCACAGACCGATTTATTTTGCGACTACCGTAGGTAACAGTCTGTATTTAAACCTTGAAGATTATTTCCAATTGGAAGGATTGGCATATAAGCTCGTTCCGATAAAAGAAAAAAGCAGATCTTTCGGTTCCGAAGGCAGTATTAATACGGATATCCTGTATGATAACATGATGAATAAATTTAAATGGGGAGGTTTGGATGTTAATCCGGACAAGATTTATTTGGATGAAAATAACAGGCGATTTATCATGAACTTTAAAAGCAGTTTTAAAAATCTTGCCGAAGCTCTTATAAAAGAAGGCAAAAATGATAAAGCCGAAAAAGTTTTGGATAAATGCAACAGTATATTTACCGATAAATTAGCACCTTACGGATATTATGATGTTCTTATGGCAGAACTGTATTTTAAAATAAATAAACCCGAAAAAGCCGTTAAAATATTAACGACTACCGCCGATAATTATCAAGACGAGTTGGAATATTACTGCTCTCTCGACGATAAATATCTTCTCGGAATGCAAGATGACGTAGGACGTTTGGGCGCTTTATACCAAGAAGTTTTATCGAGATTATATAATAACGGACAAGATGAAGCTGCTCAAAAATATACTTTAAGAGCATACAGTTTGCTTAACGAACGTTTCGGATTTAATTCGGCTTTGATGACTATGGACAGGAAAGCTCAAGAAAGATGGTATGCCGATTTGCCCGATTATAAAGCAAGTTTATTGCAATTTAATATGTTCCTGGGGCAACATATCTCAGAATAACCGGCATTACAAATACACGGAAGACTGTTTCAAAAATATTTTTTGCGGCAGTCTTCTTGTTTTTATTGACAATTGCCGGATTATTATATGTGTTTCCGCAAATATTTATTAGATTTGTTGCTTTCTTAACTTCGCTTATTACTTTTAACTATGCGCAGCATTTACGGATATATTCTGCCGGTATTATTTGTTTTTTCGGGGAGTAATGTTTTTGCACAACAACAAATGTTGCCCTTGGGAGATTTTTTTACCGAAACGGTAAGCGAAGCTTTGAATAAATCTGCTGCTCCGGTAAATACCGGATTTAAACCTTTACTGAAATCGGAAGTGCAAACAGTTTTTAATGTTGATTCTTTGCTCTATGACACCGTTAAAGCGGCAGAGTTCTTAAAAAAACACAATAATCGCAAAATTTGGAACAAATTATTTTTTGACGATTTTATTTCGGTTAAAGACAATGATTTTACATTGCTTATAAATCCTTTGTTTTATCTTCAATACGGAAAAACCGATATTGACGACGATAACTTTTTTATAAATACGCGAGGTATCGAAATTAAAGGTAATTTAGGCAAAAAACTGTCTTATTATTCCGATTTCAGAGAAAATCAAGCACGTTTCAGACCGTATATTTATGATTGGTCGGAAAAAAGATTGGTTGTTCCGGGGCAAGGCGCTTTTAAAAGAACTTCGGATGATTTAAGTATTTTTGATTTTTCCGGCGCTTCGGCATATTTATCTTATACTCCGTTTAACCGGATTAATATACAAATAGGACAGGATAAGAATTTTATCGGCGAAGGGCACAGGTCTTTACTGCTCTCGGATAATGCGGCAAATTATCCTTTCGTAAAATTTTCGTTTGTTTTTAAAAGTTTTAAATATGTAACTTTATTTACTCAATTTCAAGACTTTGAAGGAGAATATTACTACTATCATTTTAAAAAACACGGAGCATTTAATTATCTTTCTTATAACTTTAAAAACAGATTTGAGTTAGGTTTGTTTGAGGGTGTAATATACAGAACAACAGATACTTCGGAATACATAAATAAAATACCCGCAGATTATTTCATTCCGGTTGCGGGTGTAAGAACCGTTGTAAACGGGTTTAATTCCGATAATAATTTGCTTGTCGGGTTAAATATTAAATTGAAAGTTAACGATTATATTCAACTTTACGGACAAGCGGCTCTCGACGACCCCGGGCAAAACAAAACGGCTTATCAGGGAGGAATTAAAATATTTGATGTTTTAAGATACCGTATTAAAAATCTTAAATTTTATTTTCAGGCAGAATACAATACGGCTTCGGAATATACTTATTCGGTTTCGGATTATAAATTTCAAACGTGGACTCATTATAACCAGGAGCTTGCCGTTCCGTTCGGCGGAAGTTTTTCCGAAATATTTGTTAAATCCGAATTTTCATATAAAAATTTTTTGCTTGACATAAGATACAACGATATATCAACAAATAAAAACGGAGTTTATTCCGATGTTTATTTTCTTGAAAATTATGTTTATACCGCAACTCCTCCGGAAATTGACATAACTCATAAAACAATTACCTTGTCTTATGTTATAAACAGAAGAACCGGATTATGCCTGTATGCCGGTGCGGATATCAGAACAGAAACCTCGGATGTTTCGGATATAACGGAAAAGTTTTTAATGTTCGGCTTACGAACTTCGCTGAGTAATTTTTATTACGATTTTTAACCTCTTAAATATTACGGTAAAATAATACCGTTTTATAAACGTTTGGAAAGAAACAGAAACCGCCTATGAATACTTATTCCCGCAAACAAAGACTTAAGTTCGGCTTATTTGTTCTTGCCGTATTGCTCGGTGTGGGAATGATTTTATATACCGACGATTTGGTTAATAAGATTTCCGAGCAGGAGAGAAACAGAATAGAAGTTTGGGCAGAATCGGTAAGAGAACTTACCCGTATGAACCTTGACGAGCAGGTAAGTCCCACATTATACAAAATACTCGGCGAAAATAAAACAATACCGGTTATTTTAGTTGACGAAAACGATAATATTATAAGTTACAGAAATATAAAAACCGGTAATAAAAAAGATTCTTCTTATTTGCGAAAACAACTCGAAATAATGAAGCAACAACACGAACCCATTACTATAAAGTATGACGAAGGACATCGAAATTATGTATATTACAAAGATTCGGTATTACTTGTTCAGTTATTGTATTATCCTTATATTCAGATAATTATAGTTTCTTTTTTTGTGGCTGTGGCATATTGGGCGTTCAGCAGTTCGCGCAAAGCGGAAGAAAATCAACTTTGGGCAGGACTTTCGAAAGAAACGGCACACCAGCTCGGAACACCCATTTCTTCGCTTGTGGCTTGGATAGAAATTTTAAAGTTAAAGAATGAAGATTCGAAACTGATAGAAGAAGTTCAAAAAGATGTTAAACGTTTGGAAACTATTACCGAAAGATTTTCGGGCATCGGTTCCGCGCCGGTTTTGGTAAGAAGCAATTTGTATAAAGTGCTTACCGATTCTGTTTCTTACCTGCAAGCAAGAACTTCTAAGCACGTTAAATATATTCTTAATTTCGATAAAAACGGAGAATTGTTAATTCCGTTGAATACTTCGCTGTTTGAGTGGGTAATAGAAAATATGTGTAAAAATGCAGTCGATGCCATGCAGGGCAGAGGCAAAATAATTATAAGCGTAGAGGAAAAGAAAGATAAAGTTTACATCGACATTAAAGATTTCGGTAAAGGTATGCCCAAATCAATGTTTAAAGCAGTATTTAAACCCGGCTTTACGACCAAAAAACGAGGATGGGGACTCGGATTATCGTTAGTAAAACGTATTATTGAATCTTACCATTCCGGAAAAATATTCGTAAAACACTCCGAACCCGACAAAGGTACGGTTTTCCGCATAGTTTTGAATAAATAGTTTTCGTTTTTGTATTTTCCGTAATATCCTACATATAATCTTCAACAGGGTCGCAGGTGCACATTAAATGCCTGTCGCCGTAGGCGTCGTCTATTCTGCCTGTCGGAATTTGAAATTTATTTTCTCTGATATGCGGCAACGGATATGCGGCTTGTTCCCTCGAATAAGGATGTTCCCAATTATCCGAAATTAAAGACTGCTCGCTGTGAGGAGCATTTTTAAGAACATTATCGGTCTTATCGGCTTTTCCGTTTTTAATATCCTGAATTTCGTTGTAAACGGAAATCATTGTTTCTATAAATCTGTCGGCTTCGGCTTTTGATTCGCTTTCGGTAGGTTCAACCATTAAAGTTCCGTGAACCGGAAACGACAGGGTAGGAGCGTGAAATCCGTAATCCATAAGACGTTTTGCTATGTCAACCTCGCTTATTCCGGCTTCTTGTTTAAAATTGCGACATTCCAAAATCATTTCGTGAGCCACGTATCCTGTTTCGCCGCTGTAAACTATGTTGTAGTATTTTTTAAGCGAAGCTGCTATGTAGTTTGCGTTTAATATTGCCGTTTCGGTAGATTTAAGCAAACCTTCTTTGCCGAGCATTTTAAGGTATCCGTGAGTTATCGGCAAAATGCTTGCACTTCCGTATGGTGCGGCGGTTATTGCTCTTACGGCTTTTTTGCCTCCTGTTTTTACCGCAACATGCCCGGGCAGGAAGTCCGCAAGGTGTTTTGCAACGGCAACGGGTCCTACACCCGGACCGCCGCCTCCGTGAGGAACGGCAAAAGTTTTATGCAGATTAAGATGACATACGTCGGCACCTATGGTTGCGGGATTTGTTATTCCGGCTTGTGCGTTCATGTTTGCTCCGTCCATGTAAACCTGTCCTCCGTATTTGTGTATAATGTCGCACATTTCGGTTACTTTACTTTCAAAAACTCCGTGCGTGGAGGGATAGGTTATCATAAATGCCGCAAGAGTGTCTTTATTTTCTTCCGCTTTTGCTTTTAAATCTTCGGTATCTATATTCCCGTTCTCGTCGCATTTTACGACAGTAACGTTCATGCCTGCCGCTACCGCACTTGCGGGATTTGTGCCGTGTGCCGAAGACGGTATTAAAACCGTTTTGCGTTGTTTTTGATTTCGGCTTAAATGATATGCGCGAATAATCATTAATCCGGTGTATTCGCCCGTTGCACCCGAATTAGGTTGAAAAGTAATGTCGTCGAATCCCGTAACTTCAAGCAAATCGTGTTTAAGTTCTTCGATTATTTGCATATATCCCTTAACCTGATTTTTCGGAACAAACGGATGTATTTCGCCGAGCAGAGGGCTGCTTAAAGGCATCATCAGTGTTGCCGGGTTCAGTTTCATTGTGCAGGAACCCAAAGAAATCATAGAGTGGGTGAGAGATAAATCTTTGCGTTCGAGTTTTTTTATGTAGCGCATCATTTCCGTTTCCGAACGGTATTTTTTAAAAACGTCCTGTTGTAAGAATGAATCTTTTCGAAGATATTTTTTATCGAAATAAATACCGGTTTTTATTTCTTTTTGATATTCCGGTTCTTTTCCGCCGGCAAGAGCAAATATACGCAACAGGCGGTTGATGTCGGCGATGTTTGTTGTTTCGTCGATACTTATGCTTATTTCGTCGTTCGGAATGTATCCGAGATTTACTTTCTTTTTTAGAGCTATTTTTTTAAGTTCTTTTATATTTACGTTTTCCGGAAGGGAAATTTTAAGGGTATCGAAGAAGTCGGTGTTTTTTTGTTTATATCCGAGTTTTTTAAGTTTTTCGGATAAAGTAAAAGCTTTTGAGTGAATTTCGGTTGCGATGTTTTTAAGACCTGCTTCGCCGTGATATACGGCATACATCCCTGCCATTACGGCTAAAAGCGCTTGTGCCGTGCAGATGTTTGAAGTTGCTTTTTCTCTTTTTATGTGCTGCTCGCGAGTTTGTAAAGCCATACGGTATGCTTTATTTCCGTGAACATCTTTAGATACTCCTATTATGCGACCGGGAATTTTGCGTTTAAATTTTTCGCTTGTCGCAAAGTATGCGGCATGCGGACCTCCGTATCCCACGGGTATTCCCAATCGTTGGGTTGACCCGACGACAATGTCGGCGCCGAGTTTTGCCGGCGGCGTAAGAATTGCCAAACTTAAAATATCGGCAATTACGGTAAGTAAAAGACCTTTTTCGTGCAGTTTATCGGCAAATCCCGAAAAATCGGTAATCCGGCCGTCGGCACCGGGATATTGAACAACGGCTCCGAAAACTTTGTCATGAATTTCGAAAGTTTTAAAATCGCCTGTTTCTATGACGATGTCGAGCGGTTCGGCTCTGCCGATTAATACGTCGAGAGTTTGCGGAAAGATGTTGTTATCGACAAAAAATACGTTTTTGCCGTTTTGTATGTCTTTACGGCTGCGATTGTTTGCCGTCATTATCATTGCTTCGGCTGCTGCCGATGCTTCGTCGAGCAAAGATGCGTTTGCAAGTTCGCAACCCGTAAGTTCCGTTATTACGGTTTGAAAATTCAGCAGTGCTTCGAGTCTGCCTTGCGATATTTCGGCTTGATAAGGCGTGTATGAAGTGTACCATGACGGGTTTTCGAAGATATTTCTCCAAATTACCGCCGGAGTAACGGTATTGTAATATCCTTGTCCGATATATGTTTTAAAAATTTTATTTTTTGAGAGTATTTTCGATATGTATTTTTGATATTCGTATTCGCTCATCGCTTTGTCGAGTTCCGGTTCTTTTTTAAGAAGAATATTATCCGGAACGGCTTTGCGTATAAGTTCTTTTACGGAGGAAACTCCTATTACTTCGAGCATTTCTTTTATATCTTTTTCGTTCGGTCCGATATGGCGATGAACAAATTCGGATGTTTGCATGGATTTTTGTTTTAAATAACGTGTTAAAAATTTTGCGGTGTAAAGATAAAAAGTTTGTTGATATTATTTTTTGATATTTGTCATAAAACGGATATTTAAGAGCATATTATTTCAGCTTAAAAAAGGGTTATGTCTTTTTTCGAAACCGATTTCCGTTTCGGGACCGTGTCCGGGGTAAACGATAAAATCGTCGGGTAAAGCAAAAAGTTTTGTTTTTATGCCGGATATAAGTGTGTCGTAATCTCCTCCGGGCAGGTCGGTTCGTCCGATGCTGCCTTTAAAAAGCACGTCGCCGACTACGGCAAATTTATCGGCGGGCGAATAAAATACAAGACTTCCGGCAGTATGACCGGGGACGTGTAATATTTTCAGTTCGGAATATCCGAATTTTACGGTGTTGTTTTCGTCTAAAAAATGTTTTACGGGATACGGTTTTTCCATTTTTATTCCGTAAAGGTTTGCGGCATTTACCGAGTTTTCGATATTAAAGACTTCGTCTTTATGTGCTTCGGTATCGAGATTAAAATTGTCGGCAACGAATTTGTTTCCGAAAACGTGGTCGAGGTGGCAATGTGTGTTTAGAAGTTTGACGGGTTTAAGATTTTTTGATTTTATGAAGTCGAGCAGATAATTTTGTTCTTGTTTGTTGTTGCAAGCGGGGTCTGTTATCACGCATTCTTTTGATTTGTCGGAAATAACGTATGTGTTTACTTCGAAAGTGCTGAATATTAAGCGGTGTATTTTCATTTTTGAGGTTTTGATGTTTGAAACTTGAAACTTGATATTTGAAATTTGGAACTTGAAATTCGGAGGGAAAGTTAGATAAAAATTATGAATTATGAGTTATGAATTATGAGTTATAAATTATGAATTATGAATTATAAATTATAAGTTATGAATTGTGAGGATTGTTTTTTTGAAATTTGAGATTTGAAACTTGATATTTGAAAAACTTATGTAAGAATTGCGGGTTATATTTTTATTTAGAAAGATAAGAAATTTTTGTTTATTTTGAATTTTTGGAAAAAGTTACTTAAAAAATGGATGTAAATACAAAAATATACGTTGCCGGAAGCGGCGGTTTGGTAGGAAGTGCGATAGTTCGTAATTTAGAATCGAAAGGATATAAAAATCTTGTTTTTACTCCTCATTCCGAGTATGATTTAAGAAATCAAAATACGGTAAGAGATTTTTTCGAGAGGGAAAAACCGGAAGTTGTATTTACGGCGGCGGCAAAGGTTGGCGGAATAGTTGCGAATAATACTTACCGTGCGGAGTTTATTTACGATAATCTTCAAATTCAGAATAATATAATTCATCAATCTTATTTAAGCGGCGTAAAGAAGTTGCTTTTTTTGGGGAGTTCGTGTATTTATCCGAAGAACAGTCCGCAACCGATGAAAGAAGAATATTTGCTTACTTCGGAGCTTGAATATACCAACGAACCGTATGCTGTTGCGAAAATTGCCGGCATAAAAATGATTGAGAGTTATAATTTGCAATACGGTACTGATTTTTTGGCGGTTATGCCTACCAATTTATACGGATATAACGATAATTTTGATTTGGAGAAATCTCATGTTTTGCCGGCATTAATCAGAAAAATGCATCTTGCAAAAGCTCTTAATGAAGATGTTTTTTGTTTTATACGTCAGGATTTGAACAAAATGCCGGTAGAAGGTATAGACGGAAGTGCGGAAAAAGCCGATATAGTGAGAGTGTTAAAAAAATACGGTATAAGTAAAAATAAAGTTGTGCTTTGGGGCAGCGGAAAACCTCGCAGGGAATTTTTGCATGCCGACGATTTAGCCGATGCTTGTGTTTATATTGCCGAAAATATCGACTTTGAAGATATTCTGAAAAAGAATTTTAATATTGAAAATCCGGAATTTCCTTTAACGGATAAAGAGGTAAGAAATACTCATATCAATATAGGAACCGGAAAGGATATTTCGATAAAAGAGCTTGCAGAATTGATAAAAAATGAAGTGGTAGAGTTTAACGGCGAAATAGTTTGGGATGAGAGCATGCCCGACGGAACATATCAAAAATTGCTGGATGTAAGTAAATTGCGCGAATTAGGATGGAGTGCGAAGACGGATTTTTTAAGCGGATTAAAAGATGTTTATCAAAAATATAAGCAATATTAAGAAGATTTAGTCGGTATGTATTCTTAATCCTATAACCAGAATATCGTCAACCTGTTCCAGATTACCTTTCCATGTGTTAATAACTCTTTTTAAGATGTTTTTTTGTTCTCTCATCGGTTTTTCGTAATTGTTAAGCAGCAGGTGCCTGAATCTTCTGTATTTGAATTTTTTTTCGTCCGGTCCGCCGAACTGGTCCACGTATCCGTCTGAAAACAGATATATGGCATCTCCTTCTTCTACGTTAATGAGGTGATTTGTAAAAGTTCCGTATGTAAGATAGTTTGCGGGTGAAACGGAAAATCTGTCTCCTTTTATTTCGGTAATTTTATCGTCTCTTATTAAGAACATTTGGTTCATAGCCCCCGCAAATTCCACTATGTTTTCCATTTTGTGCAATGCTATAAGACTTATATCCATACCGTCTTTGAGTTTGTGTCCTTGGTCTTCGTTTCGGAACATTGCGTAAATGCCTCTGTTAAGATGGTCTAAAATTTTAGACGGGGTATTAATGCCTGATTCGGTAATATTTCGCAGCAGGTCAAGTCCGATTATAGACATGAATGCTCCCGGAACGCCGTGTCCGGTGCAATCGACGGCGGCAATGAATATTTTGTCTTCCGTTTCTTCTATCCAGTAAAAATCGCCGCTTACTATTTCTTTTGACATAAACAGGACAAACGAATCCGGTATTATTTTTCTTATTTGGTCTTTTGTGGGCAGCAGAGCGTTTATAATTCCGGATGCGTATCGCATGCTTTCGGCAATGTTGTTATTTTTTACGGCAAGCAGTTCTTTTTGCTTTTCTACTTCTCTGGCTACGGTTTGTTTTTCGTGCAATATACGGTTTTCTTTTCTTATTTCGCGATTATAGAGTAAGAACCCGCCTCCTATTATTGATGAGAATATTAAGATGTATATTATGTATGCTCCGGTTGTAAGCCACCACGGAGACGAAATAATAATTTTAATTACCGTAGGTTCGGGGTTCCATACGTTGTCGCTGTTGGCTCCCAGTATTTGAAAGGTGTATGTTCCGGGAGCAAGCTGAAAAAAGTTTATAAAGTTGTTGTGCCCGAGATATGTCCATTCGGCATTAGATTCTTTTATTCGGTATTTGAAACTGTTTTTTGCCGGAAAAGTATATTCGGGGACTGCAAAATGTATGTCGAAACTGTTTTGGTTGTATGTAAGTTTTACGGTTTTTCGGGTTCCGAGCAGAACTTCTTTTTTTCCTTTTTTAGTGTGTTTGTAGAAATGTGTAATAACGGGTTTCGGAGCATATGTGTTCTTTTTTATTTTATTCATTTTAAGAGAGTTGAGTCCTTTTACTCCTCCCCAAAAAAGTTCGTTGTTTTCGTCAATGTAAGCTGCGTTTATGTTAAATTCGTATCCTTGCAGGTTATCTTCGGTAGAGAAATTTGTTACTTCTTCCGTTTTAGGATTAAATTTTATTATTCCTCTGTTTGTGCTCATCCAGAGATTTTTGTATTTGTCTTCCAGTATTGTGTAAATAAAATCGTTGCTGAAACCGTGGCTTTGCGATGTGTAATATTTAAAGGAATCGGATTCGGGGTTATATTTGTTCAGACCTGTTCCGGTGCCTACCCATATTATTGAGTCTGAACTTTCGAAAACCGTAGGTACTATGTTATTGCTTATTTTACCGTTTTCTTTGGTATAGTTTGTAAATATTCCTGTTTCGGGGTTGTATTTGCTGAGTCCGTAAAGTGTAGCTATCCAATAATTTCCCGATGAGCTTTTTATTATTTTGAATGTTTCGTTGTCTGCAATTCCGTTACCGAAGTCTTTTTTTGTAAATTCCGTTATTTTGTTGTTTTCGTATTTAAGTAATCCTTTATAAGTTGCAAACCATATAATGTTACCGTCGAAAAGTATATCCGATAATCGTGTTCCGGCAAAAAACCGGTCGAAATTTTTACCGGTAAATTTATTAAACGGGATAAATTTTTTTTGTTTTACGGAATATATAACCGGTCCTTCGGCTGTTCCCGTCCAGATGTTTCCGTCGGGGCTTTTTACTATGCAAAATATGTTGTTGTCTGTAAGTCCGGAGTTGTGTTTGTAGAATTGTTTTACTTTACCTGTTTTTCTGTAAAAGAGGTTTAGTCCGTATCCTCGTGTTCCGAGCCATATTATGTCGTTTTTAACGTCGTGATAAACGGCGGATATTGTATTTGAAGAAAAATTAAGGTTGTTGTTTTTATCTTTTCTGTATAGTTCGAAGTTTGTTTTTTTAGTGTTTATTTTAAAAATTCCGAAATCCGTCGAGAGCCAAATTAATCCTGAGGGGTCTTTAAATATGTTTGAGATGTTGCCTATTTTTATTTCGTCGTATATGTAATCTTCGAGATTTATTTTTTGAAAGTCTCCCGTTCCGTTGTTACAGTATAATCCGGTAAGTCCGCCTATTCTGATAATATGAGATTCGTCAACATATATTGATTGTATTTGCGTAAAGTTTGTTTTGGTTTTATATTCCGTAAATTTATTGTTTTTTGTATCGAAAAGGTATAGTTTGTCTTTAGAACCTGCCCATATTTTATTTTTATTTTCGCAAAATACGGCGTATATTTCGTTATTTGCATCAGGCAGCGGGTTGTATTTGAATACCGTAAATTTTTTTTGTTTTTTGTTGAATTTTACCAGTCCTCCGGCAGATCCCGTCCATAAATTTTCGGAATCGTCGGCTAAACGGAATATGTCGAATACGCCTCCGGTAATGTCTGAATTGTTTTTTGTTATTCGGTATTCGAAAAATTCGTTATTGTTTCGGTCGTATTCTATTATGCTGTTGTAAGTTCTTATCCAAACGGTTCCGTTTTTGTCTGCCGCAACAGCTTTTATGTTTGTCGAATATGTTGAATTTTTGCTTTGTTTGTTTTTAAGTATTTCGTAAAATTTGTTTGTTTTGCAGTCGTAATATTCCAAGCCGTTGTTATTAACAATCCAAACTGTAGAGTCTTCGGCGGGGCAGAGGTCGATAATAAAGTTATCGGATAAAGATTGTTTGTCTGCGGGGTCTTGTCTGAAGACCGTAAAGTCATATCCGTCGAATCTGTTTAATCCGTCTTGTGTTCCTATCCAAATGTATCCTGTTTTGTCGCGGCAGATGTCCGTAGTAAAAGATTGCGAGAGTCCGTCGCTTATTTTGTAATGTTGTATGCTGAGCGATTTATTTTGAGAATATGAATATCCGGTTACGAAAAACGCGTAAAAACATATGAGTATGTATCGTTGTAAGTATTTTTTCATTAATGATATTTAAAAGAGCTTATTCGAAAATTATTAGTACTTCGTTTTTTTCGACAGAGTTACCTTTTTCTGTTTTAATGTCTTTTATTGTTAAATCGTGTTCCGCTTTCAGATTATTTTCCATCTTCATAGCTTCTAATACGAGTAAAGTATCTCCTTGTTTCACAAAATCGCCTTTTTTTACCGGAATATTTACCACTAATCCGGGCATAGGAGCTTTAAGTTCTTTTTTTGCTTGTCCGGATTTGCTTTTAATTCCCATTGTTTTGAGCATCCGGTCTAATTCGTCCGTAAGAGTTACGTCGTATTTTTTGTTGTTTATTTTCAGTTTAACGTTTTTTGTATCCGTATTTATGTCGGTTATCGTAACTTTGTATGAAACATTATCGGATATGACGTGAAGAGAATGTTCTGTTTCTTTTTCTATATCGAGGATGAAATTTTTGTCGTTAATTTTGCCTTCCGATAAATTGTTGTTCGAAAATTCTATTTTATATTCTTTGTCGTTAATTTTAGCCGTAAGCATTTGTTTTAAATTTAGTTGAATTTTAATAATAGCTTTGTGATATATGTTTGAGTTTTTTAATGTCTAAGAGTTTTATTTTTCGTTTGTCGAGTTTTATGAGCTTGTTTTTTTTAAATTCGGACAAAAGTCTTATTACTGATTCCGTAGCCGTTCCTACCAGTCCTGCCAGTTCTTCGCGTGTCAGGAATATGTTAAGGTTTCCGTTATTGTCCGTTCCGAAGTTATCGTTGAGCAGAAGCAGTATTTCCGCCAGTCTTTCTTTTACGTTTTTTTGAGCTATGTCTAAGATATATTGATTTGCATCTCCCAGTTCTTTGCACGACAGTTTCATTACGCTTACCGCAAAGTCGGAGTTTTCTTTTATGAGTTTTAAGAAATGTGCAGCCGGAATAAAACAAACCGAACCGTCTTCTACAACTTTTGCCGTAGTGCAAGCCGGTTCTCCGGCTAAAACGGATCTGTAGCCGAATATATCTCCGGTTTTAGAGAATCTTATTATTTGTTCTTTGCCGTCGTTGCCTGTTTTGTAATGTTTTATAATTCCTTTGTTAAGGCAATAAATTCCGGAAATACGGCTTCCTTCCGTATAAATTGTGTCTCCTTTTTTATAGGTGTTGCAGTTTTTTATGTATGATAAAATATCTGCCTGGTCTTTCGTGATTTTTTTAAATAAATCATTATTGACAAAACAACTTTCGCATGTATTTAATTTATAGTAATCCATGTGAACGGTAAATACGCAAAAATAAAGAATTTTAATTTTTAATCGTTTATAAATTTTCTTTATTTTTGCTTTTTCTGAAAATTAAGAATATATAAATTTTAAAAAAATAATTATGAGCGAAGTAATAAAGACAGTATGGAAAGGCAATATGGCATTTGAATGGGACGTAAACGGGCATAAAATAATGATTGATGCCGTTGAAGCAGTAGGAGGAGAAAACCGGGGACCGCAACCCAAACCTTTTATGTTGGCATCTTTGGGCGGTTGTACAGGAATGGATGTTATTTCTATTTTGAGAAAGATGAAAGTTTCCGAGAAATTAGATGATTTTACCGTAGAGGTAAGCGGAGAATTAACGACGGAACATCCGAAGCATTACGTGTCTATGCATGTAAATTATATTTTTACCGCTAAAAACGGTGAAGAACTTCCTTTCGAGAAGTTGAAGAAAGCCGTAAGTTTATCTGAAGAGCGTTATTGCGGAGTAAGCGAAGTTTACAGAAAAGCCGGTATTAAAATGACATCGGAAATTACGGTAAAATAATTTTGCTTTTATTTTTGTCGTGATAACGGCAAAATAGCTTGATATAAAGAAATTGCTTTAAAAGGGATACAGAAGACAAACCGAATTAAAATCATAAAGTTATATTGTGAATTAGTCTTTTGTCTAAAACTTTTAAGGCAATTTTTTATTCCGCCGTTATTTTGTATTTATAAATCAATTTTCCGTCCGAATCGTAGAATTTAATTATCAATATGCGGTTATCTTCTTTTCCGGAAACCGAGAAAACAGAGAAATTTCTTTTATTTATTAAAGATCCGGGAACTCTAAGAGTATTTATTTCGTTTTTGTTTGCCGACGCATGATGCGACGTAAGCGGAGATACGGTAATGTCGTAAATTGCAGGTTTGCCTACACCCTTAAGGACGCTTATTTCGGAATGATGCCGGTCTCCGGTTAAGAAAATAACGTTTTTAATATTTTGGGTATGAATAAAGTTTATTATTTCGGCGCGTTCTTCGGAGAAACCGTAGTTTGAATATACTTCGTAGTTTCCGCCTGTTGTTAAGAACTGTCCTCCCATAACTACGAATTTGAATTTTGCTTCGCTGTATGTGAGTGCGTTTTTGAGCCATTCTTTTTGTTTTTCGCCCAATATTGTTTTGTTTTCGGCAATCAGATTGTTCGGGTCTCTGAAAGAGCGATTGTCAAGCAGGAAGAAATCGCAATCGCTTCGGTTGAAAAATGTTGTTGCGGCATTTATATCGCCTGTGCCGTATGACGGATTAGCCCAAAAAAGTTTAAAGGCGTTAAGGGTTTTATTTTTATTCCAAAAACTTTTGTCGGAATTGTTGGGTCCGAAATCGTGGTCGTCTAAAATAGCATAGTTATTGGTTTTTGCGAGTAGTCTTTTCATTTCTTTTGTTGATCTTGTGTGTGTATAGCGGTGAAAAATACCTGTTTCGGTATTCCAGTCAGGTTCTCGTAGGTATATGTTGTCTCCGAGCCAGAGCATAAAATCGGGATTTTTATCTGCAATACTTTCAAAAATACGGTAGTCTCCTCCGTAACCTTCACCGGGTCTGTCGTAAGCTTTTTCGTTTATATATGTGCCGCTTCCTGCCGCAAACGAAAAATCAGGCGGGTCTGTTCTCCATTTCCACAGAGGTTGAGTTTTAAATGTTGTTTCAAAATTCAGTTTTACCTTTTTGCCGTTTATATACAGGTCGTAATTATATTTTTTGCCGGGTTGTACTTTGTCTGCAATAAGATGTGCGGTAAAAGCTTTTTGTTTTTCGGTTTTTACCGAGTCTGTTTCGAAAATTATTTCCGGATTTTCCGTATCGTAATATTTTATTTTAACCGTTGCTTCTTTTTTGCTCTGAACCCAAATCATTACTTCGAACATATCGGCATAACCGAGCATGGGTCCTGATTGGAGTATATCTTTTTGGGCAGTGGAATTTTGCAAAAAAGATAATAATAAATACAATGTTAGAAGTTTTGCTTTCATGATTATTTCGGTTTAAAAATGAATATCGGATATACGGTTTTGCACAATGAGTATTTTTTGCGTAAATAAAAATTGTTAAAAACTTTTTAATGTATTAGGCAAATATGCTAAAAATAAGGGTTTCCGCCAATAAATAACGGTTAAAAAGACGATATTTCCGATTTTTTATAAATAATATTTAAGTATTTGATATTGCAAATATCCTTATTGTTCGGGCACTTTTGCCTTATTGTTAAGTTCTTCGTTATAAATAAGCGTGTTTTTTAAAACTTTTTTAAAAAATGCTTGCCGGTTAAAAATAAAGCAGTATGTTTGCCGCCGTTTTTTGAAAAAAATAAAGATTAAATCTTGTAAGTAATTGGATATAAGTGATTTGTCTTTATTTAAGGGAAAATCCCGAGGTCGAAAAAGGTTTAATTTTTTCGATTTATTGCATAACAAAAACAGATTAAATGAAATTTTATTTTAAGAGTTCTTTTTTATTGGTAATAGGAATGTTGTTTGCGCCGAATTCGTTTTTCGGCGGATTTATTTTTAATTCTCCCGCAACTCATGTTAAGTCGGAAAAAAAAGTTGTTTTGAGTAATGCGGAGAAAAATTACATCAGCAAATACCGGTTTGAAAAAGGATATGAGGAAGCTATAGAATTTATAAAAAAACATGAAGGTTTTGCCGGCGGAAAGGCATATTATGATGCTGCCGGGATAAAAACAATAGGTTACGGTCACGTAATAAAACCCGGGGAGCATTTTCCGGAGCGCATAACCAGGCAGCAAGCCGAAAATCTGCTGCGAAAAGATTTTGATAAAGCCGTAAGAGCAGCCGAGCGCGAAACGGATACCGAAGGTTATAAAAAAATTGTCGTGGCACATTTTATATATGCTAAAGGAATCGGAAATTTTTTGAAAAGTAATTTCAGAAAAAAGGTTTTGGCAAACGAGCCGGTTGACGACGAGCTTAAAAAATGGTGTTATTACAGAAATTCCGAAGGAGTTCCGGTAAGAAGCGAATATATTTACAAAATACGTTTGTGGGAGATAGAAATGTATAACAGAGAGATGTGATGTATGTTTGTTTCATAAGCAAACGAAAGCCCTTACTTTTCCGGTAAGGGTTTTTTTTATTCTGCAAAACATTTCGTCGGGCATTCTATATTTTGTATTTTTGAAAATTATTGATTGTAATTATTAAAATTTTTAAGATATGAAAAAAATAGCAGTTATAGGTGCCGGGACCATGGGAAACGGTATTGCTCACGTATTTGCGCAATCCGGTTACGATGTTTCGTTAATTGATATAAGCGAATCGGCTTTGGAACGTGCTTTAGGCACAATACGAAAAAATTTGGACAGGTTGATTAAGAAAGAAAAGATTACGGAAGACGATAAAAATGCAACCGTATCGAGAATAACGACTTTTACGAGTATTGAAAGCGGGGTTAAAGATGTTGATTTAGCAGTGGAAGCGGCAACGGAAAACGAAGAACTTAAATTGAAGATTTTTTCGGAGCTTGATAAAGCGACAAAACCCGAGGCAATATTGGCTTCGAATACTTCGTCTATTTCTATTACCAAAATTGCGGCGGTAACAAGTCGCCCGGACAAGGTTATCGGCATGCATTTTATGAATCCTGTCCCGATTATGAAACTTGTGGAGGTAATACGCGGATATAAAACATCCGATGAGGTATTGAATACGATAATGGATTTGTCGAAAAAGTTGGGTAAGGTGCCGGTAGAGGTTAATGATTTTCCGGGTTTTGTGGCAAACCGTATTTTAATGCCCATGATTAACGAGGCAATTATTACTTTAAACAGAGGTGTTGCGGGAGTTTACGAGATTGATACCGTTATGAAACTCGGGACTGCTCATCCGATGGGACCTTTGCAATTGGCTGATTTTATAGGTTTGGATGTTTGTCTTGCAATTATGGAAGTTCTTTATGAAGGTTTGGGCGAGGCAAAATATGCGCCTTCTCCGTTGCTCAGAACTATGGTTGATGCCGGTAATTTGGGCGTTAAATCCGGAGAAGGATTTTATTCGTGGACACACGGCACAAAAGAATTAATAGTTGCCGACAGGTTTAAGCCGAAAAATTCATAAATTTTTCGAAGATAAAAGTAAAAAGTTGAAAGTGAAAAGTTTAGCAGGTATTTTTGCTTACTTTTTGCATCTCAAGTTCGGGTTATGGTGTTCTAAGTAAATTATACTGTAATACTTTGAACTTTATATTTTTAACTTTCAACTCCCGATTATTTGTTAATAATTGTGGCTGAGAAGTAATTTTTCGGCTTGTTTTATCGCAGTTGCGGTTTTAAATAAAAAAGAGGACATTATTTTAAAGTGTCCTCTTTTTTTGTTTTGTTTCGGGATTTATAATTTAAGCAGGATAATAATATTGTTTTTAAGAACTTCGATAACACCGCCTTTTATGTCAAAGAATATTTCTTTTTCGTCCGGTTCCGTTACTTTTATTTTTCCTTTTTCCAAAGCCGATATAACGGGAGCATGGTTTTTCAGTATGCCGAATTCGCCTTTGCTTCCCGGAACTTTAACATATTTAACTTCGTTACTGTAAAGTGTTTTTTCGGGTGTTACTATTTCTAAAAACATATTTTTTATAAAAAAAGATTTATTGTTTATCTGCTGTTTCTTTTAATATTTTCTCGCCTTTTGCGATAGCATCTTCTATTGTTCCGACAAGGTTGAAAGCGGCTTCCGGGTATTTATCCACTTCACCGTCAATAATCATGTTAAAACCTTTTATTGTTTCTTCTATCGGAACCAAAACTCCTTTTAGCCCCGTAAATTGTTCCGCAACAAAGAAGGGTTGCGATAAAAATCTTTGTACTCTGCGAGCTCTGTGTACCGTAAGTTTGTCTTCTTCCGAGAGTTCGTCCATACCGAGTATTGCAATTATGTCTTGTAATTCTTTGTAGCGTTGCAGTATGTTTATAACTCTTTGGGCTGTTTCGTAGTGCTCTTGTCCCACGACTTCCGGCGTTAATATTCTTGAAGTGGAATCTAAGGGGTCAACTGCGGGATATATTCCGAGTTCGGCAAGTTTTCTGCTCAATACCGTTGTTGCATCGAGGTGAGAGAATGTGGTTGCCGGAGCCGGGTCCGTAAGGTCGTCGGCAGGAACATATACTGCTTGCACAGAAGTAATTGATCCTGTTTTTGTGGAGGTTATGCGTTCTTGCATTTCACCCATTTCCGTTGCTAATGTAGGTTGGTATCCTACTGCCGAAGGCATTCGCCCGAGTAATGCCGAAACTTCGGATCCTGCTTGCGTGAAACGGAATATGTTGTCAATAAAGAATAAAATGTCGTTTCCGTTTCCTTTGCCGTCTCCGTCGCGGAATTTTTCGGCAACCGAAAGTCCTGAAAGGGCAACTCTTGCTCGTGCTCCGGGGGGTTCGTTCATTTGTCCGAACACCATCGATACTTGTGACTCTTTGAGTTTTTCTTTATCTACTTTAGAGAGGTCCCAACCTCCTTCTTCCATTGATTTTTTAAATTCTTCTCCGTATTTTACGATTCCGGATTCTATCATTTCTCTCAGGAGATCGTTTCCTTCGCGTGTTCTTTCTCCTACGCCGGCAAAAACCGACATACCGTCGTAACCTTTTGCAATGTTATTTATAAGTTCTTGTATGAGAACGGTTTTGCCTACTCCCGCACCTCCGAACAAACCTATTTTGCCGCCTTTTGCATAGGGTTCTATAAGGTCTATGACTTTAATTCCGGTGTAAAGAACTTCTTTTGATGTTGAAAGGTCTTTAAATTTAGGGGGTTCGTTATGTATCGGGTATCCGTCCGATTTATCCAGTGTATTTAATCCGTCGATTGTATTACCGACAACGTTCAGCAGTCGTCCTCTTACTTTTTCTCCTACCGGCATTTTAATGGGGGCTCCCGTTGCTTTTACTTTCATTCCTCTTTCTAAACCGTCGGTAGAGTCCATTGCTATGGTTCTTACGGTGTATTCTCCGATATGTTGTTCGGTTTCTACCACGAGGGTATTTCCGTTATCGGTTGTTATTTCCAGAGATTCGTGTATGTCCGGAAGTTTTGTTCCCGTTTTTTCGAAACTTACGTCGATAACGGGACCGATTATTTGAACGATTTCACCAAAATTGTCTGCCATGTTTTATTGTTTCTAAAAATTTTCAAAATTAATGCAAAGATAATATTCGTTTTACAGAGTTACAAATTTATTTCGGGCTTGCCGGATATTAAAAAAAGCTGCTCGTGCGGAGCAGCTTTTTTTAATTTTATGTTGTTACGGCGGGATGTTTTTATCCTCCTACCGCGTATCTTTTGAATCCGGTAACTTTTACTTCCGGGTCTGCTTCTTTAAGGAAGTCTCTGATTGTTTTTTTGCTGTCTTTTACCCATTGTTGGTTCAGCAGCGTATTTTCTTTGAAGAATTTGTTAAGTCTTCCTACGGCAATTTTTTCGGCTAAGTCTGCGGGTTTGCCTTCTTGTATTGCCAATTCTTTTCCTATTTCGATTTCTTTGTTTACAACTTCTTCCGGAACGTCGTCTTTGTCAACGGCGATAGGGTTCATTGCGGCTATTTGCATTACTACGTCTTTAGCTGTTTCTTCGCTGATTTCTTTTGAGAATCCGGCTATTGATGCTAAGCGGTTTCCGGGGTGGATATATGAAGCAACGCTTTCGCCTTCTACTTTATCGTAGTATCCGAGTTCTATTTTTTCGCCTATTATACCTGTTTGGTTAATTATTTCTTCGCTTATTTTTACGTTGTTTATTTCGAGAGAGAGTAATTCTTCGATGTTAGCCGGATTTTTTTCTATGGCAATGTCGAGTATTTGTTTTGTGAATTTAACAAAGTCGTCGTTTTTAGCCACGAAATCGGTTTCGCAGTTTAATGCTACGATAACGGCTCTTTTCCCGTCTGTCGATTTTCCTGCCAAAACGGCTCCTTCCGATGTTTCTCTGTCGGCTCTTTTACCTGCGACTTTTTGTCCTTTTTTTCTTAGGATGTCGATTGCTGCATCGAAGTCTCCTCCGGATTCGGTAAGAGCGTTTTTGCAGTCCATCATACCTGCTCCGGTCATTTTTCTTAATTTAGCAACGTCTGCTGCGCTTATTTTAGTCATTTTAAATTTCTTTTTTATGCTTAAAAAATGAGGTTAATTATTTTTTTCGAGCTCTTGTTTTTGCCGGCTCTTTAGTGTTATTTTCGTTTTTTTGTTCTTTTTTTTCCGCTTTTTGTTCGTTCAGACCTTCCGTTATTGCTTGTGTTATTACGTCAACTATAACGGCAATTGATTTTGATGCGTCGTCGTTTGCCGGAATCGGGAAATCTACGTCGGGGTCTGAGTTAGTGTCAACCATTGCAAAAATCGGAAGTCCGAGTTTTTTTGCTTCTGCAACGGCTATTTTTTCTTTTGTAACGTCAACTACAAATATTGCGGAGGGAACACGTTTCATGTCTACGATGCTTCCGAGGTTTTTTTCGAGTTTTGCTCTTTCGCGCATTATTTGGAGTCTTTCTCTTTTGGATATTTTGTCGAAAGTTCCGTCTTCAGCCATTGCGTCTATGGCTTTCATTTTTTTGATTGCTTTTCTGATTGTTCGGAAGTTTGTAAGCATACCTCCTGACCATCTTTCCGTAATGTAAGGCATTCCGGTCGGTTTTACTTTTTCTTCGACGATTTCTTTGGCTTGTTTTTTTGTGGCGACAAAAAGTATTTGACGTCCCGATTTAGCTATTTGTTTTGCAGCTGCGGCTGCTTCGTCGAGTTTTACGATGGTTTTGTAAAGATCGATAATGTGGATACCGTTTTGCTCCATGAATATGTAGGGAGCCATTTTGGGATTCCATTTTCTTTTGAGGTGTCCGAAGTGGACGCCTGCGTCCAATAATTGTTTAAAATCTACTCTTGACATTTTTTTAAATTAAGTTTACATTCTTATAATAAAGCAATTACCAAGTAGCGACAAGTTATGCCGGTCTTGGTAATTTAGATACTAAACTTAAGTGTGATATTAAGTTCAAATCTTGTTTTTTATCGTTTACTGAATTGGAATTTCTTACGGGCTTTGGGTTGTCCGGGTTTTTTTCTTTCAACAACTCTTGCGTCTCGTGTCAGAAATCCTTCTTTTTTCAGTGCTTGTTTGTCTTCCGGGTTTATTTTTACTAATGCTCTTGCAACGGCTAATCTTAAAGCTTCGGCTTGTCCTTTTATTCCGCCGCCTTTCAGGTTGACGTTTATGTCGTATTTGCCTTCCGCATCAACAACTGCAAACGGTCTTAATATTTGGTATTGTAATTCGGGGACGGTAAAATATTCGTTTAAAGGTCTTTTGTTAACGGTAATATTTCCTTTTCCTTCTTTTACGTATATTCTTGCAATTGCTGCTTTTCGTCTTCCTGTTGCGTTGATAGTCTCCATATTTTATTTTATTGTGTTGATGTCAATTTTTTTGGGTTTTTGAGCTTCTTGTTTGTGCTCGTTACCTGTATAAACGTAAAGGTTTCTGAATAATGCTCTGCCGAGTCTGTTTTTAGGCAACATTCCTTTTACGGCTTTTTCTATGAGTGCTTCGGGTTTTTTTGCCAATAGTTGGGCCGGTGTAGTAATTCGTTGTCCTCCGGGGTATCCTGTGTGGCTGAAGTATTGTTTGTCTGTCCATTTGTTGCCGGTAAGTTTTATTTTTTCGGCATTTATGATAATTACATTGTCTCCGCAGTCGACGTGAGGGGTAAAGTTTGTTTTGTATTTTCCTCTTAAAAGTTTGGCAACAACGGAAGCCAGTCGTCCTAATGTTTCTCCTTCGGCATCTATAATCAGCCATTCTTTATTTACGGCGGCTTTGTTAGCCGAGATTGTTTTGTAACTTAAGGTATCCACTTTTTTATATTTTGATTTATATCTGTCCGTCAAAAATTTTTCGGTCTGCAAAAATAGAACTATTTTATTAACCGGCAATAGTTATTAACAACTTTTTGTCAATAAAGTTTTATGTTTTGTGTTTTGTATTGATTTACAACCTGTTATAATATTAAAGGGAATTTACCGGAATGTATTTTCGGGTATGCTTTTTTGCAGTTCGGTTTTAAATTTTTGTATTATTGTTTTTACGGGATGTATTTCGTTTATAAATTGTACTGATTTTCCTGCTATCCACAGGTTTTTGTAATTTCCCGGTTTTATTGATTGTTCGAGTTTATTTTGTTTATAGCCGATTTTTTGTGCGTATTTTGTGTTTATAATTGAGTCGGGGGTTCCGGATATTCGTTCGGTCATAACGATATCTTCCGATTTTGCTTTTAATTATTGCTTGTTTGTATTCTTCAGAAACGGGTGCTTCTTCGGATGCGATAAATCTTGTTTCTGCCGATATGCCGTGAGCGCCTAAGATTAGAGCCGAATGCAGGGGATTTCCGGTGCTTATTCCTTCTGCGGCAATTATTATTGTTTCGGGAAATTTTTCTTTTAGTGCAGGTATGAGAATATGCAGAGGTTCTTGTCCGGCATGGCCTCGGCTCCTTGTTCTACGGCTATTATATCGTCGGCTCCGAGAGAAATTACTTTATTTGCGTGTTTCGTTTGTAACGTCGCAAAATACTTTTGCTCCGTATTTACGGGCTTTTTTAATTACTTCTTCGGGGTTTCCGAGTGATGTTATGTAAAAGGTACTTTATTTTCAATACATATATTTTAAGGTGTGTTTTGTAGTAAGGATTTGATTTTTGGGTTATTATATTTACTTCGTATATTCCGGGATTTTTTAGTTTTTTGATGTATTCTGTTAAGGTTTTTTAATACGGAGTTTAATTGTTCGGGTTTTCGGTAGTTCAGTGTAGGGAATGTTCCCGCTATTTGGTTTTTTACGGCTGCTTTTACCATGTTTTCGTCGGATACCAAAAACATGGGTGCCATTATAAACGGCAGGCTTATGTTGAGAGCGCCGGTAAGTTTTGTTTTTGTCATTTCGTTTTTTTTAAAATATTCCGAAAAGTTCGGCATCGATTTTGTCTATAACTTCGCTGAGGTCTTTCGGGTTATTGAGGAAGTCTTTATCGTTTACGTCCAGGATTAGGAGTTTTCCTAAGTCGTAATCGGTAATCCATGCTTCGTATCTTTCGTTAAGTCTTGTAAGGTAGTCTATTCTTATGCTGTTTTCGTATTCTCTTCCTCGTGCTTGTATTTGGCTTACGAGCTTCGGGACGTCGGCGCGCAGGTATATTAGCAGGTCCGGTGGTTGTATAAACGAGCTCATCAGTTTAAACAGGCTTTGATAGTTTTCGTAGTCTCTTGCGGGCATTAGACCCATATCGTGCAGGTTGGGGGCGAATATTTTTGCGTCTTCGTATATTGTTCGGTCTTGTATTACTGTTTTGCCGGATTTTCGTATGTCTATTACTTGATTGAATCTGCTGTTAAGGAAATAAATTTGCAGACTGAATGACCATCGTTGCATGTCTTCGTAGAAATCGCTCAGGTATGGGTTTTCGTCGGCATTTTCGAAGCGTGCTTCCCATTTGTAATGTTTTGCGAGTATGTCCGTAAGGGTGGTTTTTCCGGAGCCTATATTGCCCGATATTGCTATGTGTTTGCTGTTTTTTATATTTTTATACATGTCCGGATTTTTAAATGTTTGAGAGTTTATAAAAGTATGAATTTTATAATTTACGGCGGAATTTTTTTTTTGATTGTTGAAAAAAACGTAAATATTTTTTGTTATGTGTAGATTAATGTGCTTGCAAGTCCGACGGTTAGACCGAGCAGTAATCCGGAAATTATTTGTGCGGGTGTATGTGCTTTAAGAATAAGACGGGAGCTTGCCGTAATTCCCGCAATAAAGATCAATAAAGATAAGAGGTGAACGGATTTTATAGGTATGTTTGATATGTATAGTATTGTGTCCGGAATATGTTGTGTTGTAAGGAATCCGAGAAAGAATCCTGTTATTCCGCCTGTTGCAGCCGTATGAATGCTTATTTTGAATTTAAGTGTTATAATTGTTACAAGAAGAATTGTTATTGCGGATGACAGTATTAATGTTGTTATGTAAACGGGTATGCCTCCGGGAAAGTTTACGGTTATTATATATGCTGAAATATACATTATGAGAGTCGTGAATAACGGCAGTATGCGTTCTTTTTTTTCGTTTAGTTGCAGTGATTTTATTTTTTGTAAGTTCAGCAGTATCAGCATTATTAATAAAGGGGATATAAATGTAGTTGTAAATATTATAAGTATTACTGCTTTTTTGTAATTAACCGGATACAGCGATATGTAGGTCGGCAATATAAACATAAGTAATGCTGCGTAGGTTGTCATCAGCATAGGGTGAAACAACAGGGAAATTATTTGTGCTGTTTTTTTCATTTTTTTACAGTTCTTTTCTGAGTCTTGCAACGAGGATACCGAGTTGTTCGCGATATTTTGCAACGGTTCTTCTGGCTATTTTATAGCCTTTTTCTTGCAAAATTTGTGCGAGTTTTTCGTCGGTAAGCGGTTTCTTTTTGTCTTCGTTATCGATACATTCTTGAAGTATTTTTTTTATTTCTCTTGTTGATACCGTTTCGCCGTCTTGAGTTTCCATTCCTTCCGAGAAGAAAAATTTGAGAGGGAATATTCCGAAATGAGTTTGTATGTATTTGCTGTTTGCGACTCTTGATACTGTTGATATGTCGAGCCCCGTAAGGTCTGCAATGTCTTTTAGAATCATAGGGCGTAATTTTGTTTCGTCGCCGGTAATGAAATATTCTTTTTGAAAACCTACAATTGCGTTAATGGTAAGTAATAATGTGTTTTGTCTTTGTTTTACCGCATCGATGAACCATTTTGCCGCATCTAATTTTTGTTTCATGAATCCGACGGCTTGTTTTTCGGATTTTGTTTGTTTTCCTTTGCTTTCTTTCAGTCCTTTCAGCATTTCTTCGTATGTTCTGCTTACTCTCAGCGGCGGAATATTTTTTGAATTTAAAGTTACTACGGGTTCTCCTTCGACAATTTTAAGGATAAAATCGGGAGTTATTTCCGGTGCGGCTCTGTTTATTGCCGATGAATAGTTGCTGCCGGGTTTGGGGTTAAGTTTAAGAATAATATCTATTGCTTTTTTCAGTTCTTCGGATGATATTCCGAGACGTTTTTCTATTTTTGAGTAATGTTTTTTTGAAAATTCTTCGAAATAATTTTGCAGTATGTTTATTGCCGTTTTTACTTCCGGATCTTGTTTTTTTGATGCATAGTTTCTGTTTATTTGTATTAACAGAGTTTCTTGCAGGTCTCGTGCTCCTACTCCGGGGGGGTCTAATTCTTGAACGACTTTCAGGGCAGCTTCTATTTCTTTAATGTCAGCCGTAATGTTTTGCGAGAAAGCTAAATCGTCGATAATTGATTCCAGGTCTCGTCTTAAATATCCTGCTTCGTCGAGCATCCCGATAAGGTATTCGGCTAAGAAGTATTCTTTTTCGTTCAGTTTTTTAAGTCTGAGTTGTTCTGTAAGGTGTTCTTGAAGCGAAAAACCTTCGGAATACGGGATTTCAACTGCTTTGTCGTCTTTTGAATAGTTGTTTACCGTTAATTTGTATGATGGTATTTCGTCGTCGTCGGGTATGTAGTCTTCAACGGAAAATTCGTCGTCGTATTCGGAGTTATTTTCTTCGGTATCGTTTTTTATTTCGTCTTTTGTGTCTTCTTCTTGAGGGTGTCCTTCTTCTAAAACAGGGTTTTCTTCTATTTCTTTTTTAATTCGTTGTTCGAGTTGAACCATCGGCAGTTCCAAAAGTTTTATGAGTTGAATCTGCTGAGGAGACAACTTTTGCAACATTTTTTGACTGAGACCTTGTTTCAGCATTTCGAGGGTATTTTTTCAAATGAATATTTAATTCGACAAAAGTATAAAAAAATCCCGAAATATAATTCCGGAATATTTATTGAGGGTATTTCGTTGTTTAAAGGTATTTGTCTTGGCGGTATTTGTTTTCTTCTCCCGATAATATATTTATGTAGTTGTTGTATCTTAATTTGCTTATTTTGTCATTATTTACGGCTTTTTTAACTGCACAATCCGGTTCGTTTGTGTGGGTGCAGTTACCGAAACGGCATTGTTTTGCAAATTTTTTAAATTCCGGAAAATATAAATGAAGGTGTTTTTTTATTTCTTTATCCAATCCGAAACTTTTTATGCCGGGAGTGTCTATTATGTATCCGCCAGCAACGGGAAACATTTCGGCAAAAGTTGTAGTATGTTTTCCTTGTTTGTGATATTCGGATATTTTTTTTGTTTTCAGATTAAGGTTGGGTTCAAGGGCGTTTATGATGCTTGATTTACCGACTCCGGAGTTGCCTGATATTACTGCTATTTTGTTGTTAATCAGTTTTTTTAAGTCATTAATTCCGTAATTTGTTTCGGCAGAGACTTTAAGGCATTTATATCCTGCATTTGAGTATGTTTCGATATATTTTTTTAACTTGCTTTTAAGTTCTTTAGTGTTGTATAAATCTGTTTTGTTGAAAATAATAACCGGTGTAATGTTACGATTTTCGCATGCAATAAGCCATCTGTCGATAAATACGGGATAAGTAACGGGGTTTATGATTGCGGCAACTAATATTGCAATATCTATATTTGCGGCTATAATGTGTGTTTGTTTCGAGAGATTTGTTGATTTTCTTGTAAGAAAGTTTTTTCTTTCGTGTATGTTTGTTATTACTCCGGTATGATCTTTTTGGATTTTAAAATCGACAATGTCTCCTGCCGCAATCGGGTTTGTGGTTCGAAGATTTTCGGTTCTGAATTTACCGCGTATTTTACAGTTTATTGTTTTGTTGCCGTATTTTACGATGTAATTACTGCCCGTGGATTTTATTACTGTTCCGGTATTCATAAATAAATTAAAGCAAAAATAATATTCTTTGCGTAATTATTTGTTTTTTTTAGGTATAGGTAATTATTTTGTTTGTGTTAAGCGGGTTATTCTTTTCCTTTCAGCATAGGAACAAAAATAAATTTTCCGTGATTTTCCGTTTTGTATTCTGTTTCGGATATTTTTATTATTCTGAGCATTTCTTGCGAATCTCGTTTTCCTACGGGTATTACCATAACCCCGCCTGTTTTAAGTTGATTGAGAAGGTTTTCCGGTATATCCGGTGCGCCTGCAGTTATTAATATTTTATCGAAAGGCGAGTAAGCCGGTAATCCGTTGTATCCGTCGCCGTAATAGGAGTAAGGGAAATATCCGAGTTGTTTGAGTATTTTTTGTGATGAAAGGAATAATGTTTTTTGGCGTTCTACGGTAAAAAGTTTTGCTCCCAATTCTAATAAAACGGCAGCTTGATAGCCGGATCCCGTTCCTATTTCAAGTATTTTATCTCCTCTTTTAACATTGAGTAGACTTGTTTGAAATGCAACTGTATAGGGTTGCGAGATTGTTTGGTCGGCAGCAATGGGTAAGGCATTGTCAGTATATGCTCTTTCTTCGAATCCTTTTGCCGTAAAAAAGTGTCGGGGTATGTTAAGCATTGCTTCCAATACTTTTTCGTCTTTTATTCCTTTGTTTTTTATTTCGTCAATTAATCTTTTTCTTAATCCTTTATGCCGGTATGAGTCTGTCATTCTTGTTTTTTATGCGAAAATAATAAGAATGCTTTCTTTTTTAAAATTAAATTTTCAATAAATTCGTTTTTTTACAATGTATCGTTTTATTTTACGTTTTTATTTATTGTTGTTTTTAAATGTAAATACGAACGATTTTTATTTTTTAATGAGCAGAAAAAGTCAGGTTTTAAAATATATTATTGCGGATTATGTAAGCGCCTCGCTTGCGTGGTTTTTGTTTTATATTTTCAGGAAAGTTTATATAGAGTCTGCAAATTACGGTTATGAAGTGCCCGTAAAATTTGATATTAATTTTTTTGCCGGTTTGACGGGTCTTCCTCTTTTTTGGATTATGGTTTATTCTGTTTTCGGGTATTATAAAAATGTATTCCGTAAATCCAGATTGCAGGAACTTTGGCTTACTTTTATTTCGGTAACGACAGGTGTTGTTATCGTATTTTTTATTCTGATATTGGATGATGTGGTATTTTCGTATAAGGATTATTATCAATCTTTTTCGGTATTGTTTATTTTACAATTTATTTTAACTTATATTCCGAGGGTAATTATTACCACCGATACTCAAAAT
>JAADDR010000083.1 GCA_013153865.1 Chlorobiota bacterium
TTTAATTTATTTTCCGGGTTTTGTTTGTAAGTAAGAAATACGCTCGGCAAATCGGTAATACTGTCGAGTTTTTCGGTTTCTTCGTTATTTTTTATATTGATTAAATAGTTTTTCCAAGTCAGATCTTTTTCGAATTGTGTTTCTCTGTTAAGATCTCTGTTTCCGTCGTATATCGAAATAATGTCTTTGTTCAGCCCGAAAGCTATTGACGGTTTACGGGCGTTGTATATTATTATTTTACGATTTTTCAGATTATGTTTTAATATAAAATCGGTAACAGGTTTGCTGCTGTTAATTTTAAGTTCGTTTAAAGACATTATTTTACTTGCGACAATGATTAAAAATAATGTTAAAATCCATGTAACGGCAAAAGGTTTTTCGGGAAACGGTATTTTTCCGGAAAAATATATAAAAGTATTTAATGCGGACATTAAAATAACTCCCGCAATTATTCCTTTATGTATTATAAAATCGGTTTTAATGAAATATGCAGTTATTATTGCCGCCGTAACGACGATAGAGTATATGAAAATAACTTTGTTGATTATTTTTATATGTTTTTTAGTCAGATTTTGATATAATCCTGCGGTTAAAACAGCTGAAATTCCGTAAAAAGGCAATATGTAAAGGATGCGTTTAGACGACGAAGCCGAAAAAAACATCAGAGGTATTAATATGCTTGCCGCCAATACTACGTATATTTTTTCTTTTTTTATTTTTTTTACGTTTATTTTTATAAGACCGGGCAGTATAAGCATCCAGGGTATTCCCGTAAGAGGAGCAAGAATTATAAAATACCAAAACGGCTCATTTCTGTTAAATACGTTTTCGGAGAATCTTGAGACTGTTTGTTTTCCGGAAAAATAACTTATAAAATCAGGATTTTGCCATGCCAAAAAAGCGAACCACCAAAGAGCAATAATCAGAAACAATAATATTGCGCTTATATGATGTACGGAAAATTTATTTCGTGGTTTTGTAATATGATTATACCCGATAATAAATACCGCGGGAACTATAAAAATAACGGGTCCTTTAGTATAAAAACCCAAAGCTGCGGTTATTGCAAAAAGATACAGGTATAATACTTTGCCTTTATTTCGATATAATATCCAACTGTATATTGAAAGTAAGGCAAAACTTGTAAGAAAAGAATCCGTGGTAAGATTGCGCGAAGATATCAGAACGAGAGGATAACTTGTGTATATAACGGCGGCTCTTAATGCGGTTTTTTTATTTTCGAACAGAGCTGCGGTTATTAAATATACCGAAATTATTTGAATAATAACCGACAGTTGCAAAAAAAAACGTGCTCCGAACGGTGTTATTCCGAATAGTTTATATCCTAAAGCCGTAATTTGATAAGTAAACGGGGGTTTGTGATAGTGATGAATATTTAATAATTTCGGATAAATATAATCATTATTAACGTATGCCGCTCTTGCTATTTCCGCATATCTGGCATCGCTTGATTCGGTTACGCCGTAGTCGCCCGCGTTTATTAGCAGAGCAAAAGCGGTAATAATAATTATTATAAATAAAAAGGATGCATGGTTTAGTTTCATCTTTTTTTCTCTCTGTTACCTATTATAATGTTTCGTAAATATATAATAAAACCGAATATTTGTCCTATAAATAAAACCGGGTCTTTTCTTATTACGGCATAAATTAATATCATAAAAGATCCCGTAAGACTTAGTATCCAGAAACCTTCGGGAAGTTGCGATTTGTTTTTGTGTTCGGATATAATCCATTGATATACAAATCTTAACGTAAAGATTACTTGTGCGACGGATCCCCATATTATAAGTTCCGGCGGAATATTTTTGTTTTTAAATAACCTTATTATGTCTGTTTGGTTATTGTTAAACGAATAAAAAATAACCGCAACCGGAAATGTATATACTATAAATCTTACGGTAAGGGGGAGTTTTTTCCATGTTTTTTGAATTTGCATATTACGGATATAAATGAAATATGTCAGAGTTTGCCCTAACATAATTGCAAAGTCGTCTCTCATCCATCCGTAAGCAAACATTAAAAATGATGCGGCTAAACTTAATTCCCAAAACAGTTCGGGTGTTAAAACTTTTTTTACTTTTTCCGATAAAATCCATTGCACGAGTAATCTTGCCGAAAAAAGTAATTGGGCACAGAAACCTGTAAGGTAAATTATAAAATCCGGAACGGACCAGTTCATTGTAAAATATCAGATTGTTCAATATTATAATGTATATAACGCTTTTTCATCCACCGATATGCAAAAGCGTCTTGCAATGGTTTTAACGAACGGTTGAATAGATTAAATTTAGATTTTCCTTTGATGCGCTTAAAATGTTGTACTTCAACTTGTTTTACTTTTCCTCCTTGAAGCATTATTAATGCGGGAATAAATCTGTGCATGCCGTCGAAAAACGGAATTTTTTTTGCGGCATCCGTTTTAATTATTTTGAGAGGGCATCCCGTATCTTTTATTCCGTCGTTTATTAAAGCTCGCCGTATTGCATTTGCAAGTTTAGATTGTATTTTTTTGCCTAAAGTATCTTTTCGTTTAGCTCTGTATCCGGTTACGGCATCAAACTCGTCAATATATTCGTATAATTTTTCGAAGTCGCGGGGTGTAGTTTGCAAATCGGCATCTATATAGCCGGTAAGTTCAGTTTTAATGTTATCGATTCCGGCTTTTATTGCCGTACTTAGTCCGTAATTACGGTCGAATTTTATATATTCGTAATTGCTGTTGTTTTTGCATATGTCGATAATTTTTTCGAAACTTCCGTCTTTCGAGCCGTCATCAATAAATAAAACTTTGCTTTTTATTTTACTTTCCGACAGGTATTTATCGAATGTGTTTTTTACTCTGTCCAAATTATCCGATTCGTTATAAACGGGAATAATTATAGTCATTCGGTATGTTGTATTGCTCATCGGAAAATTTTTATTGCTGTTTTGCAAATATAGTAATTATTACCGTCTTGCGGAATAAATAATGTGCCTGATATTTTGTTTTTTGATACTACTGCTTGTTAGCTTTATCCGTAAATTTTTTTTTCGGCGGCAAGCAGTGTGTTTTTAAGAAGCGAAACTATCGTCATCGGACCTACGCCGCCCGGCACGGGTGTAATATACGAGCATTTGGGTGCAACTTCATCGAATTTTACGTCGCCTTTAAGTTTCCAACCGGATTTTGTTTTGTCGGATTTTACTCTGTGTATTCCGACATCTATTACCACGGCACCTTCTTTTACCATATCTTTGCTTACAAAACCTTCTTTACCGATTGCCGCAATTAATATATCGGCATGCCGGCTTATTTCTTTAAGATTTTTTGTTCGGCTGTGGCAAAGAGTTACGGTGGCATTTCCTGTTTCGTTTTTTTGCGAAAGAAGTATGCTTAAAGGTCTTCCGACTATATTACTTCTGCCTATAACAACGCAATGTTTACCCGATGTTTCTATGCCGTTACGTTTTATCAGTTCTAAAATACCTTGCGGAGTAGCCGAAATATATGCGGGCAAGCCCAATGTCATTCGTCCGGCATTTACCGGATGAAATCCGTCAACGTCTTTTTTCGGATTTATGAATTGTATAACTTTTTCTTCCGAGATATGCTCGGGTAGCGGAAGTTGTACAATCAGTCCGTCGATGTCGTCGTTGTTGTTTATTTCATTTATTTTGTCAAAAAGTTCTTTCTCCGAAACTTTATTGTCAAAACGAAATAAACCGGATTTGAAACCTGCTTGCTCGCATGCTTTTACTTTATGAGCAACGTAAGTTTCGCTTGCACCGTCGTTACCGACCAATATTGCCGCCAAATGAGGTCTTTTACCGCCTTCGGCGATGTTTTTTTTTACCTTTTCGGAAATCTCGGTTTTAATTTGCCCGGAGATTTCCTTACCGTTTAATAACTTATACGCCATTACCGAACTTTTAAACTTTCAACTTTTCCCTTTTAACTTTTCCCTTTCTCCTTTCTCCTTTCAACTTTCTTCTGTCTTTACCTGCGTCTTTTCTTTTTGGCGGCTTTTCTCATTGCTTTTATCTTGTTGCCTCCGCCTTGAACCATCTGCATCATTTTTTTTGTTTCTCCGAATTGTTTTATCAAACGATTAACTTCCTGAATATTTGTTCCGCTTCCTTTTGCTATTCGTTTTCTTCTGCTTCCGTTTAATATTTTAGGATTTGTGCGTTCTTCCGGAGTCATCGAAAGTATTATTGCTTCTATACCTTTAAATGAGTCGTTGTCAATATCCAGATTTTTAACCATTTTTCCCATTCCGGGTATCATGGAAACCAAATCTTTTATATTTCCCATTTTTTTAATGGAGTTCAACTGTTTCAGGAAGTCGTTAAAATCGAATTGATTTTTTGCAATTCTTTTTTGCAGTCTTCTGGCTTCTTCTTGGTCTATTTGTTCTTGAGCTTTTTCCACCAACGAAACTATGTCTCCCATACCCAAAATACGGTCAGCCATACGTTCCGGATAAAAAATGTCGAGAGCATCGATTTTTTCGCCTGTTCCGACGAATTTTATCGGTTTTTTAACAACGCTTCTGATTGTTAAAGCGGCACCGCCTCGCGTATCACCGTCGAGTTTGGTTAAAACTACTCCGTCGAAATTAAGTCTGTCGTTAAATTCTTTTGCCGTGTTTACGGCATCTTGTCCTGTCATTGAGTCCACAACGAATAAAATTTCGTCGGGTTTTACGGCTTTTTTTATTTCCGTAATTTCTTTCATCATTTCTTCGTCAACGGCGAGTCGTCCTGCCGTATCTATGATTACAACGTCATTTGCGTTCTTTTTGGCGTGTTCGACAGCGGCTTTTGCTATTTTAACCGGATTTTTATTATCTTCTTCCGAATATACCGGTACTCCGACTTGTTCAGCCATTACTTTTAATTGTTCTATTGCGGCGGGACGGGAAACGTCGCCGGCAACCAAAAGCGGATTTTTGGATTTTTTGTTTTTCAGCAGATTGGCAAGTTTTGCCGTAAATGTTGTTTTACCCGAACCTTGCAGACCGGCAATTAAGATGACCGTAAGTTTATTTTGGAGATTTATTTCGGCATGTTCGCCGCCCATAAGGTCAACTAATTCGTCGTGTACTATTTTTATTATTTGTTGTTTGGGTTTTACCGATTTTAAAACATCGGCACCGAGAGATTTTTCTTTTACTCTGTCGGTAAATTCTTTTGCCGTTTTATAGTTAACGTCGGCATCAAGAAGTGCTCTTCTTACGTCTTTAAGAGCTTCCGCTATATTAATTTCGGTTATTTTTCCTTGTCCTTTTAAAATTCTGAACGATTTTTCAAGTCTTTCCGATAAATTGTCAAACATGTTATTTAAAATTTGAGTTTTACAAGTATTTTTGAATTATGTGAGTATCTCGTATCTTTCCGGTCGGCAAAGATAAAAAAAATATTGATGTAATTTTTTTAAAAAAAGTTTTGCGAGAGAAAAATTTGTTATAAATTTGCATCCGCAATTGCGAGAATAGCTCAGTTGGTAGAGCACGACCTTGCCAAGGTCGGGGTCGCGGGTTCGAGTCCCGTTTCTCGCTCTTTTTTTATTGATTAAATACCTATAATTTTGCCCGGATGGCGGAATTGGTAGACGCGCAGGACTTAAAATCCTGTGCCCGGTAACGGGCGTGCCGGTTCGATGCCGGCTCCGGGTACCTTAAAAGCTCTCGTTTCGAGAGCTTTTTTGTTTTATTGATGTTTGCGGGTATTGAATAAATTGTTTTATTATTTTTTAGTATATATTTGCACTTATTTGCAAATTCTAAGTATTAATTAAAAATATGATTACTTTCAGACTTAATGACGAAGAAATAAAATACAACGGAAGCGAAGACAGAACTTTACTCGATTTTATACGAAAAGAAAAAGGCTTAACTTCCGTAAAAGACGGATGTTCCGGACAAGCGGCGTGCGGTGCCTGTACGGTGGAAATGAACGGAAAAGCCGTTTTGTCTTGCGTTACTAAAATGAGCAAATTGCAAGATGCGGAAATATATACTCCGGAAGGTTTTCCCGAATACGTTAAAGATACGATAGCAAAAGCACTTGTAAACGAAGGCGGTGTGCAATGCGGATTTTGCACTCCCGGATTTATAAGCCGAACAAAAGTATTGTTGCAAGAAAATCCGGAACCGACAATAGAAGAAGTGCGTAAAGCAATAAAATCGCATGTTTGCAGATGCACAGGTTACAAAAAAATAGAAAAAGGAATATTAACGGCTGCCGAAGCAATTAAAGAAGGCAAAAAACTCGAAATTCGCAAAACTTCCGGAAAAATAGGAGAACCTCAACCCAAATATCAAGCATACGAAACAGCAATCGGAGAGCGAAAATTTGTTGACGACATTATGCTTGACGGTATGCTTTACGGAGCACTTAAATATTCCGATTATCCGAAAGCAAAAATTCTGAAAATACATACTTCCGAAGCCGAAAAACTCGAAGGAGTTCATCGGGTTTTTACGGCAAAAGACATTCCCGGAGAGAAAAAAGTCGGGTTGATAATACAAGATTGGTCGGTTATGATTGACGAAGGCGAAACAACGCATTACATAGGCGACGTAATTGCCGGAGTTGTTGCCGAAACGGAAGAAATTGCACGAAAAGCAACGGAACTTATCAAGGTAGAATACGAAGTTTACGAACCGGTTACCGATGTTTTTGAAGCAATTGACGGAGAGCGTGTGCATCCGGAAAGACCGAATAATTTCGATACCGTTAAATTTACCGTAGGTAATGCCGAAGAAGCAATGAAAAAAGCAAAATATATTTCGAAAGGGCATTACGAAACACAACGCATCGAGCATGCTTTTTTGGAAAAAGAAGCGGCAATCGCATATCCCGACGGTAAAGGCGGAGTGGAACTTTTAAGCCAGTCGCAGGGTGTTTACGAAGACAGAAGACAAGTTGCAATGATACTCGGATTACCGGAAGATAAAGTCAGGGTAACCTTAATCCCGAACGGAGGAGGTTTCGGCGGAAAAGAAGATCTTTCAATACAGGGACAAACAGCTTTATTTGCTTATTTGCTCGATAAACCCGTAAAAATATCGCTTACGCGCGAAGAATCAATACGAACACACCCGAAACGGCATCCTGTTTTTATGGATATTGAAGTCGGTGCCGACGAAAACGGAAAACTTGTTGCATTAAAACTTAATGCCGTAGGAGATACCGGAGCTTATGCTTCCGTGGGAATGAAAGTTCTTGAAAGAGTGGCGGGGCATGCCGCCGGAGGTTATTTTATCCCTGATGTGGATATGACGGCAAAAACCGTTTACACAAACAATATTCCGAGCGGTGCAATGCGAGGTTTCGGTGCAAATCAGGTTACTTTTGCTTTGGAATCTTGCATTGACGATATTTGCGAACAAGCAGGTTTTGACCGTTGGCAATTCCGTTGGGATAACGCACTTGTTGACGGGCTGAAAACCTCGACCGGACAAACGGTTTACGGAGTAGGAGTGAGGCAGTGTCTCGAAGCCCTGAAAGATGATTTTTATTCCGCAAAATATGCCGGTTTGGCTTGCGGGATTAAAAACTCCGGTGTCGGAAACGGTATGATTGACGAGTCGAAAGTTATTATTGACATTATTTCGGAAAATAAAATCATTTTGCATCACGGATGGACTGAAATGGGGCAGGGGGTTCATAATATGGCACTCCAAACTCTTTGTGAAGAAACAGGGATAAATCCGGAAATTATTGACGTGGAAGTTGACACGGAAGCTCAAATAAAAACCGGTATGACCACTTCGTCAAGAGCAACGGCACTTGTAGGGCTTGCGGTTATTAATGCCGCAAAATCTCTCAAAGAAGATTTAAAAACAAAATCTCTTAAAGAACTTGCGGGAAAAACATATAAAGGTCAATTTGCCTATACTCTCAGCAACAAACCCGGAGCCGATGTCGAAAATCCGATTATACATTATTCATACGGATATGCGGCACAACTTTGCATTTTAAACGATGAAGGCAAAATAGAAAAATTCGTTGCCGCACATGATGCCGGAAAAATTATGAACAAAATGCTCTTTGAAGGACAAATAGAAGGCGGCGTGCATATGGGGTTGGGCTATGCTTTACGAGAAGATTTACCTATGAAAGACGGTTATCTCGTGCATGACAAATACAGAAAACTCGGAGTTTTAAAAGCACACGAAACTCCCGAAATAGTCGTAAAAGGCATAGAAGTTAAAGACCCGGTAGGACCTTACGGAGCAAAAGGCATAGGAGAAATAGGTTTGGTGCCGACAGCGGGTGCCGTAGCCAATGCATATTATCAGTTTGATAAAATAAGGCGATATAAATTGCCGCTGTTTCCGAAAAAGTAAAGAAAATATGACCGGAACATTCATCAATATAGCAACCGTGCTTGCGGGCAGTGCAATCGGGATGATTTTAAAAACAAAACTTCCGGACAGAATAATTAAAACGGTTTTTCAGGGCATAGGTTTATTTACTCTGTTTTTAGGATTTGTAATGGCAACAAAAACAGGTTCTTATTTAATATTGGTTTTCAGTCTTGTCTTGGGCGGAATTACGGGAGAAATCTTAAATATAGAAAAATTTACGGAAAAACAAACCGAATATTTTAAAAACAAAATAAGGTTCGGCGGCGAAAAATTTTCGGAAGGTATGCTTACGGCTTTTTTATTGTATTGCATGGGGTCCATGACAATTCTCGGAGCTTTTGAAGAGGGCTTGAAAGGAGATTCTTCTCTTTTAATTACCAAATCGGTAATGGACGGTTTTTCGTCTGTTGCTTTGGCTTCTGCTTTCGGTGCGGGCGTTGCGTTTTCCGTTATTCCCATGTTTATATTTCAAGGAGGATTAACTTTGGCGGCAATGTATCTCGGGAAATTTATCGATATAAGTTTAATTAACGAAATGACGGCAACCGGAGGCATTTTGCTTATAGGATTGGGCATAAATATTCTTGAAATTAAGAAAATTAAAATATTCAACCTTTTTCCCGCTTTGTTTTTTGCAGTATTATTGGCATGGATTAGTTCTGTATATCAATCGATAATATAAAAAACTTTGATTATTTGTAAATAATCGGAGGCGAAAAATCATAAAATGCTGCCGGATAAAAAGAAACTTTAATGTTAAACCTGATTTCGGATAAAACTTATTTTTTCTTTGTTAGATTTAAAGAAATC
>JAADDR010000160.1 GCA_013153865.1 Chlorobiota bacterium
CGGTAAACGTCAAAAAATAAATGACTTTTTTAAAACTTTAAGTAAAGACGATGTCGAAAAACGCATAAGACCCTTTATAGAAAAACAACTTATAACCGTTATCGATAAAATTAAAAAAAGCGGAACCCCTCTTTATTTTAAAAAAGATAAATTCTCCGTTTTATACCCCGAAGATACGGTAAAAATTAACGAAGAACCCGCAAAAACTGTTTTTAATATAGAAAAAAACGAAAACGGAACAAAATATTATCTTTCGGTAAAGCACGGCGGTAATATAGTTAATTTGTTCGGTAAAGCAGGGATTGTACTTGCAAACGAACCTTGTATGCTTGTTCTGAAAAATAATTTGTATTTTTTTGATGATATTGACGGAAAAAAACTCTTACCTTTTTTTGATAAAAAACAACTTTTAATACCCGCAGGTTCGGAAAAAAAGTGGTTTGAAGTTTTTGCGGTAAAAGCAATGAAAAAATATCATGTAAAACCTAAAGGTTTTACCGTTACCGAGATAAAAGAAGATTTTAAAGCACGGGTATCTTTAGAAAAAGATTGGAAAGGAGAATATGCTTTTTTAATGTATTTTAAATACGAAAGCGGAGAATACAGATACGGTTTAACGGCAGAACCGAAACTGATTTTTAACGAAAAAGATTTTTCTTTTGTTAAAGTTTTAAGAAATAAAGAAAAAGAAAACGAATTTGCCGAAAAACTTAAAAAGGCAGGTCTGAAAGAACACGACAACGGTGTGTTTAAAATAAAATATTTCGGTAAAAATACGGAAAAACAAAAGCATGAAACAATATTGTGGCTGAAAGACAATAAGCATTTTTTTGAAGAAAACGATATTAAGGTTGAACAAAATTTTTACGGCAAAAAATATTTTACCGAAAAAACAAGTCTGAATTTACGGTCGGAAATCTCGAAAGATTGGTTTGACATTTACGGTACCGTAATGTTCGGAAGTTTTGAAATACCTTTTACGGAATTAAAAAATAATATCCTGAACGAAATTAAAGAATTTATTTTACCCGACGGAAGCACGGCTTTGATACCCGACGAATGGTTTTCGAAATATTCGGATTTGTTTATGTTCGGCAAAGCCGAAACGGAAGTTTTAAAAGTAAGCAAAACACATTTTACCGTATTGGAAAATGTGCCGGCGGAAGGAATTGATAAAGATTTTAAGAAAAATATTTCAAAACTTTCTGATTATAAGAATTATAAGATTGAAATACCCGAAAACATAAAAGCAGAATTAAGACCGTATCAAAAAGAAGGATTTAAAATTATGAGTTTTTGGCGGGATAATTATTTCGGAGGTTGTCTTGCCGACGACATGGGCTTGGGAAAGACTCTGCAAACAATAACACTGTTGCAGGATACAGTTAATAAGCGTAAAAAAGACAAAAAAAATTATACCGAAAAAAAAGACGAAAGCAATATACAATTGAGTCTTTTTGCCGAAAATAACGAAGATAAAAAATACGTAAAAAAAGCAAGTTTAATAGTAATGCCGGTTTCCTTAATTCATAATTGGAAAAACGAGATTAATAAATTTGCTCCGGAATTAAAAGTTTTGTCTTACAGAGGTGCCGGCAGACAAAAATACATAAGCAAGTTCGACGATTACGATATAATTCTTGCCGGCTATGCTTCGGTAAGGAACGATATAGAGCAGATATCAGAATACGAATTTTTATATGTTGTATTGGACGAAAGCCAGTTTGTTAAAAATCCCGAATCCAAGACCTATAAAGCCGTAACCGATTTGCAGTCCGAATATAAATTAATACTTACCGGAACTCCGGTTGAAAATTCTTTGTCGGATTTGTGGGCTCAAATGAATTTTATTAATGAAGGTATGCTCGGAGATAAAACTTTTTTCAGGCATACTTTTTTAAAACCGATAGAAAAAGATAAAGACGAATTATCGGAGCGTAAACTGCAAAAAATAACGGCTCCGTTTATTTTGCGGAGAACAAAAGACGAAGTTGCAAAAGATTTGCCTCCTTTAAGCGAACAGATTATTTTATGCGTGCCCGACGAAGAACAAAAACGCATCTATGAAGAAGAAAAATCGAAGATAAGGAATACAGTTTTTGAACTTATGGAAACAGGAGAGAGAAAGTCTTTGGCAATGCATGTGTTGTCGGCTCTTACAAGACTCAGGCAAATAGCTAATCATCCGGTTTTGGCGGATTCCGGTTACCAAGGTAAATCCGGAAAATTCGAAGAAGTTGTCAGAAATGCCGAAAATGTTATTGCCGAAGGACATAAAGTTTTAATTTTTTCGTCTTTCGTAAAGCATCTCGAATTATTTGCCGATTATTTTAAGAAAAAAAATATTCGATATTCTATGCTTACCGGGCAAACAAAAAAACGCGAAAAAGTAATTTCCGGTTTTCGCAACGATATTGATAACAAGATATTTTTAATATCCGTAAAAGCAGGCGGAACCGGTTTAAATCTTATCGAAGCAGATTATGTGTTTATACTCGACCCGTGGTGGAATCCCGCCGCCGAAAAGCAGGCGGTAAACCGTGCTCACAGAATAGGGCAGGACAAGAATGTTATGGTTTATAAATATATTTCGGAAGATACCGTTGAGGAAAAGATATTAAGGTTGCAGCAGAAAAAGTCTGATTTGGCGAAAATAATTACGGCGGGAAAAAATCCGCTTTCGGAAATGTCGGAAAAAATGATAGAAGAATTATTCGAATAAAAAAACTGCCCGTAAAATAAGAGCAGTTTTTCAGATGTCGTTTTATTCGCTTAAGAGTTGTTTTCTTGCATCTTCGAGAAGTTTAGGGTCTTCTGCCGGCGGATATTTTAAATCTAAAGATTTCATTTTCTCGTAAATTATTTTTCCTATGGCTATTCGCGAAAACCATTTGTTGTCTGCCGGAATTATATGCCAAGGTGCATATTCGGTGTTTGTTTCGTTTATCATATCCTCGAATGCCTCTCTGTATTGATTCCAGTATTTGCGTTCTTTCATATCAGCCGAACTGAATTTCCAATTTTTTTCGGGAGTGTCTATTCTTGCAAGAAAACGTTTTTTTTGTTCTTCTTTTGATAAATTCAGGAAAAATTTGAGAATATGAGTTCCGTTTTCGTAAATATGTTTTTCGAAATTGTTTATTTGTTCGTATCTTTTTTTCCAGAATTTTTCGTTTATTTTATCGGTTGAATCTACTCCGGGTATTCTTTCTCCGAGTATGTATTCGGGATGTACTTTAGTAACTATTACGTTTTCGTAATGAGAGCGGTTAAAAATTTCTATCATGCCTCTTTCCGGAAGAACATTATAATGCCTCCAGATGTAATCGTGTTCGAGTTCGAGTTTGGAGGGTGCCTTAAAACTGTGCACTCTGCATCCTTGCGGATTTAATCCGCTGAATACGTGTCTTATGGCTCCGTCTTTTCCGGCTGCATCGCTTGCTTGAAGAACTATAAGCAGAGAATAGCGGTTATCGGCATAAAAAACTTCTTGTATTTGCTTGAGTTCTTTTGTGTTTTTTTTCAATTCTTTTTTTGCCGTTTCTTTTGTGTATGTTCCGACATATTTCGTGTCGTAATTTTCGATATTTATTTTTTTGCCGGGCTTTACTCTGATTTTTTGAATGTCGAATTTCATAATTTGTTAATATTTACCGGTTTGTAATTTATTTAAAATTTTATTCCGAAAACAAGAATATCGTCGGTTTGTTCGGTGTCTTTTTGCCATTTTATCAGTTCTTCTTCCAATATTTCTTTTTGTTTGTCGGCTTTAAGTTTATAAATCTCCGTCAGTAAATCTTTAAATCTTTTTAAAGTAAATTTTTGTTTTTTTTCTTTTTCTCCTCCGAACTGGTCTGAATATCCGTCGGTAAAAAGATATAAAACATCGTTTTTTTCGAGTTTTATTTTTTGAACTTTAAAATTTATTTCTTTGTAATAAACGCCTACCGGATTCGGTACCGGTTCGAGTTCCGTTATTTTGCCGTTTCTTACCAGAAATGCCGGATTGTTTGCTCCTGAAAAATATAATTCGTCGGTATCGGTGTTTACGCTGCAAAGTGCTATGTCTATACCGTCGGTTTGTTCGTCGTCTTTTCCGGTTTGGCGAAAAGATTTTTTCAGGATATTTCTCATTTCTTCCAGTATTATGTCCGGTCTGGTAAGGTCTGATATTAACGTCAGTTCGTTTAAAAACGAAATGCCGAGCATGCTTACGAAAGCTCCGGGTATGCCGTGTCCGGTGCAATCGGCGGCTGCAAATAATATAAAATTATCTTTTTGTACTGCCCAGTAAAAATCGCCGCTTACTATTTGCAGAGGTTTAAAAAGTATAAAATATTCTTTAAAAAGTTGCGATAAAACTTTATCGGAGGGTAGGGCTGCTTGTTGTATTTTTTCGGCATATTCTATGCTGTCGGTAATTTTTTTGTTTTGTTTTTGTATCAGCAATGCCGTTTTTTGTTTATTTTTTAAAGTCTTGATTATGAAAAATATTATAACGAACAAGAAAAAAACAACTACCGCAAAAATATAATTTTGATTCCTTTTTATTTTTATTTCCGCATTTTTTCGGGCAAGTTCTATTTTTTGTTTGTTGATTTCTTCCTGTTTCTTTTCTGCCAGATATTTTGCTTCGCTTTCTTGTATTTGCCGGTTTTTTTCTACGCTGAACAGACTGTCTTCAAGTTCTTTGTATTTTTTGTGATATAAGAGGGCTTTTTTGTAATTATGATTGTTTTCGTATAGTTGAGACATAGTAAGATATGCTTCTTTAATAAGCGGTACCGCTTCTGTTTCTTCTGCTGCTGCCAGAGCTTCTTTTGCATATCTGAATGCTTTTTTCGGTTTGCCGGTTTCTTTGTAAAGTTCGGCTAATCCTAACGATATGTATATTTCTCCTTGTTTTATGTCATGTTTTCGGGTAATAATCATTGCTTTGGCAAGGTAGAGTTCGGCTTTTTTGTAGTCTTTAAGTTTTATGTAACAATCAGCCATGTTATCGTAAGTTTGGGCTTCGGTAAGAGGGTCTTTGTTGTTTTTCAGATAATTCAGGATATTGTTAAAATAACTTAAAGCCGTATCGGTTCTGTTAAGTTCGGTTTCTATTATTCCTATGTTATTGCTGCAATCTATTATGCCTTCCCGGTAATTGTATTTTTCTGAAATTTGTAAACTTTTTCGATAGTAGGATAAAGCTTTTTCGTAATTTTTTAAGTAAAAATTAATTAATCCGAGATAAAAGTATTGTGCGGCGCTTTCTTTTTCGTCGAATACACCTTTTTTTATAAGGTTGTCCGTTATTTTTTGAGATTTCAGGGCATTATCGAGTGCTATCGAGAAATATCCTTTGTCTATATAAAAATTCGTAAGTTCGGTAAATACTTTTGCTCTTATTATGTTTGCCCGGTTTATTATATTTGTGTCTTTTGCTTTCTTAAGGGCATGTTCGGTATATTCTAATGCTTTTTTCAGCGAGTTTTCGATTTTAGAAGTTTTTGAAAATTTATAATATATTTTACCTTTATTATAAAAAACCGACGACATAAGTAATAAGCCCGTTGCCGATTTCTTCTGATTTTTTGATGAAATTAATTTTTTCGATAATTTTTCAGCTTTATTAAGATATTCAGATGCTGAATCGGGCTTATTTATTATGGCGAAGGAAACAGCGACTTTAATGCATGAGCTTATTTTTGCCGAATCGTTGTTTGCGGTTGCGATAATATTTTTTAAAGAGTCAATATCGTTTTTTTGAGCATACGAAGTGTTAGCCAAAATAATAAACAATATGATAACGCTTTTTTTTGTCATGCCGGAAAAAGAAAAATTTTTGCAAGATAGATAAAAATAAATAAAATAAAAACCGGAAGAATATGTTTGTCAACTTTTCCAAACCAAAATAATTTTATTTTTTCCGGAATTTATAAATTTATAATTTAAGCGATATGATTCGTTTTTTCCTATGTATGCTTTTACGGTTCCTTGGTTTTTCGGTATTTTCGGTATTATAACGAAAAAATCCTTTTTAAAATCGTAACCGCCGTCGCCTTTTATCTTAAAAAGAACTTCTTTGCCGCACCAGTGAAGATAAATTTTTTCGAGTTTATTTTTATCGGAATTAAGCTCCGCAAGTTCTTTTTCGGAAATAAATTTGTGAGAGGTTCTTAATATCCTGTCGGATATTATTTCCGTATCTATTCCCGTTTCTTCGTTTTTTTTATTTATTGTTATTCCGACTAAATTTCCGGAATGTGTTATTGATATTTGCATATTGCCGTCTAAAAAAGGATTGCCGGAAGAATCGTATTTTACGGGTTCGTAATATCCGAGTATCTCTTTAAGCAATATTCTTGTTCCGAGCCATTCTTTTTTACGTTTCTTGTTTTTTATGTTTTCGTAATATTTAAGTTCTTCCGGTTGCAAATCATTTTTGATTTTCTCCCGCAGAATATCCGCTTCTTCCTCAAATTCGGCAAGTTTTAATGTGCAGTGCGCATTTGTTTTTTCAAAAATGACTGTCATAAATGAAGATATTTTCTTTATCTTTGCTTGTTTTGAAAAACAAAAATAACAAAAATGAAGATATTTTCCGCAAAACTTACCCGGGAAGCAGACGATTATACCATAAAAAACGAGCCGATTTCTTCTCTTAATTTGATGGAAAGAGCCGCAAGCAGGGCAACAGATAAAATATTGAAGTTGTATTTTAATGTTTTTAACTTTGCCGTATTTGTCGGACCGGGAAATAACGGAGGCGACGGATTGGTTATTGCTCGTTTGCTTGCCGAAAAAGGATTTAATGTTGATGTTTACTTCGTAAAATTTACCGATAAAGTATCCGAAGATTTTGCCGTTAATCTCGAAAGATTGAAAAAACAGAATAAAGCACGATTTTTTATTCTTGAAAATATTAATGATTTTTCGGATATAAAAGAAAACGTGCTTATTATTGATGCTTTATTCGGTTCGGGATTGTCAAGACCTTTAAGCGGATTTGCCGGACAAACGGTCGAGAAAATAAATGCTTTGCCTAATGATGTCGTATCCGTTGATATTCCGTCGGGGCTTTTCGGAGAAAACAATCCGCCCGATAATAAAATCATTATAAAAGCAAATCATACCCTGACTTTTCAATATCCTTCTTTGTCGTTTATGTTTTCGGAAAATAATGAATTTGTCGGAGAATTTCATATTATAGATATAGGTATTCACGGTAATTTTATACAAAAAACCGATACACCTTATTATTATGTGCAAAAAGAAGACATAAAAATAAAGCATCGCAAAAAGTTTTCGCATAAAGGTAATTACGGACATGCATTGCTTATTGCAGGAAGTTACGGTAAAGCCGGAGCACAAATATTGTCGGCAAGAGCGGCACACAGAGCGGGAGTCGGATTGCTTACGGCGGCGGTGCCGGAGTGTAATTATCAAATTTTGCAAACTGCAAGTCCGGAAACTATGTTGCACATAAGTAAAACCGAAAAATATATTTCGGATTTGCCTGATTTGAGTAAATTTAATGCGATTGCCGTCGGACCGGGTACGGGATTTGACAAAGAAACAAAAAAGATGCTTTCATATATTTTAGATGTTTACGAGAAACCTGTTGTTTTCGATGCCGATGCATTAACTGTTTTATCCGAAAATAAATCCGCTCTTGAAAATATTCCCGCCGGAAGTATTCTTACTCCTCACCCTAAAGAGTTTGAACGTTTGGCGGGTAAATGCGTATCGGGATACGAAAGAATGACGAAACAATCGGAATTTGCCCGTAAATACAATGTTTACGTTATTTTAAAAGGAGCTCATACAAGTGTTGCCTCTCCGGACGGAAAAATATTTTTTAATTCGACGGGAAATCCGGGCATGGCAACAGGCGGCAGCGGAGACGTGCTTACCGGTATTGTCGTGTCTTTGCTTTCGCAAGGATATACATCTCTTGAAGCATCTGTATCGGCTGTGTTTATACACGGACTTGCCGGCGATTTTGCCGCCGAACAAAAAGGACAGTATCCGCTTATCGCATCCGATATTATCGATAATTTGCCTGATGCTTTAAAAAGTCTTGAACCTTTTACGTAATTATTTTACCGCAATCGTTTCAATCTCTATCAAAACTCCGAGAGGAAGTTCTTTTACGGCAAATGCCGCTCTTGCAGGCGGATTTTCGGAATAATATTGTGCGTAAACTTCATTCATGCCGGTAAAATTTTTCATGTCCGACAACAAGCAGGTTGATTTAACGACATCCGAAAAAGTATATCCGGCTTCTTTTAAAATCGCTTCAATATTTTTCATTACTTGTTCGGTTTGTTCTTTTATGCCGCCTTCAACGATTTTTCCGGTTTCGGGATTTATCGGAACCTGTCCGGAAACATATAAAGTATTTCCGTGTTTAACGGCTTGACTGTAAGGTCCTATCGCTGCGGGAGCTTTGTCGGTGTGTATTATTTGTTTCATGATAAAATATATGATTGTTTGTTATTTCCGTTGACACAAAAATAGTTAAAAAAAGTTTAGTCGGTCATAATTATTTCGAGATATGTTTTTATAAGTAATTAAAATTCTTATTTTTGTATTGCGGTTCTTGATTTCTTTTATTTACCATGAATACCTTAATACTCATTTCTTTATTATTACGTTTGTTGCATGTATTGTTGCCGGAAAACTCAATGCTTGTATATGCTTTAGTCTTTTTGGTTGCCGTATCTTCCGTTTTGATTATTTTTATTTTATATTCAAGAATAAAATTGAAACAAACGAATAAATTATTAGCCGAGAAAAATCGAGAAATAACGGCTCAAAGAGAAGAAATCCAAAAACAAAAAGACCATATAACACGCAAGACTCTCGATTTACTGGTTTTAAATAAAGAACTTAAAGAAAACGACGAACTGCGAAAAGGATTAACCAATATGATTGTCCACGACCTTAAAAATCCTATAAGTAACATAATAAATTTATCGGAAAACAGGGAAATTACCTTTTTTGCCACAGAAATATTAAATATGGTGGAAAATATCTTGGATATACAAAAATACGAAGGTATGATTCTGCCTTT
>JAADDR010000053.1 GCA_013153865.1 Chlorobiota bacterium
TACTTCGTATAAAAATATCGGGACTGTATATTTGGAGCAGGAAAAATATGAAGAAGCGGAAAACTATCTTCTTAGAGCATTGGAAAAATACAAAGAAACCGGAAATCCTTATTTTTTGTCGAACGTATATAATGATCTTGCCGTTATATATTCTAAAAAAAACGAATATGAAACGGCTGTTGACTATTTGAATAAAAGTGTATCTATTTTAAAGAAATACGGAAGTAAAGAAGATGTTGCGATAGCTCTTAACGTAAGTGCCGAAGTTTACAAAAATTTTAAAGAATATAATTTAAGCAACAAATATCTTGATACTTGTATTGCAATAGCCGATGAAATAAAGTTCGGTTTGATGCTTCAAAGGTCATACAAAACATATTCGGAAAATCTTATTGCTTTAAAGAAATACGAAAAAGCAATAAATTATCTTAAAAAAAGTTACGAAGTAAAAGATTCGCTTTTGTCCGAAAAGTTTAATAATAAACTTGCCGAGTTTGAGGCAAAATACAAAACGGCACAAAAAGAGAAAGAGATTATAAAACTTAAAGACCGGGAACTTCTGGAAGAGGCTTACAAAAATTTATTATTGACGGGTATAATTTCATTAACGATTATTTTCGGGTTAATTATTTTCAGGATTCAAACCAAAAGAAAAAAAGATTCGGAAATACAAAGGCAAAAAGCTCTGATTCGTCTTAAAGAAACCGAACTTATTAAAGCAAAACTCAAACAAAAAGAAGCAGAAGAGAAAAAACTTAAAGACGAAATAGAATTTAAGACAAAGCAATTAACCGCTCATGCATTAAACATGATGCAAAAAAACAAACTGCTTAAGGAACTCGGCGAAAGCATAACCGAACAATCGAAAAAATCAAACCCTGAAACAAGGAAAGAATTAAATAAGATAAAAAGGCAATTAGAAAACGGCTTAAATGCAGATAAAGACTGGGATTTGTTTAAAAAATATTTTGAGCAAATAAACGAGTCGTTTTTTGATAAATTAAAATCTTTAAATCCGAAACTTACAAGCAATGATTATAAATTGTCGGCATTATGTAAGCTTAACATGTCGTTAAAGGAAACCGCCTCGGTTCTTAACATATCTCCCGACAGCGTTAAAAATGCCCGTTATCGTCTTAAAAAGAAGTTACGGTTAAAAGAAGACGAAAGTTTAAGCGATTTTATACGTAATTTATAACCGGAATCTTATTGCCGTTCGTAATGATTAATAATTACCGAGAATCGTGCAGTATCGTAAAAATTTTTAAATTGATTTAAATCTGTTTTTTTGTTTTCGCCGGCAAAGATATCATCATTAAACGCATCTTTAAATACATGCCATATTATTTCCGAACAAAACATTGCACTTGTATCGTCCGGATTAAAAGCATAATCGAAAGGAATATTTTTTTTTAAATAATACTCTGCTCGTTCGGTAATTTTTTCGTAATCCTCCGGATTACATTTTTTATATCTTACTATTATTATCGAATTTTTATGCCCGGCATCGGTAAACGAATCAAAATCCTGAATTTGCACCCCCTCTTTTGTTAATACCGAACTTGACTCGGAATGAATAATCTCTAATTTGTCTCCCGTTTTTTTAATTATTCCGCAATGCGATACGGCATATTTTTCGTCAAGAATATTTACGATATAATCCGAAGCAAAACCGTAGCCGTATCTCAAAATTATATCTCCGTTTTTGATTAATGCTTTTTCGGAATCCGGTAAAATATACGAAACTTCCTTTTCCTTTTTTTGTTCAATCTTGTCATATACAATTTTAAACACCCACAAAGCAAGTATTATCGACAAAACAGGCAGAAGTAAATATTTGAATATTTTTTTCGGCATAAAATCGTAAAATAAAAAGCCGGAAACAAACTCCGGCTTAAAAATTTAAACTATACGTATATTTTTACATATCTTTTTTCATGTCAACTTTCCATTTTCCGTCAACTTTTTTAAGATCTATTTTTTCGTCTTTGCCTTCCGGGTCGGTGTAATGACATACGGCTTTATCTCCGTCTATTTTAGTTTCACCCCATTGTATTGCGTCAAAATCTACTTTTGTGTCATCTTGCAAGCTGTCCGGAGCCATTTTTGCAAAACTTTCGACCATTCCTATCATCATTTTAGTATTTTCGGTTCCGAGTTCTTTTGCTTTTTCATAATTTTGATCGGCTAAAGCTTTCATGAAATCTTTTGCCGTTGCCTGAGGATCGTCTTTACTGCCGCAAGAAACAGCAAGCAAAGAGAAAAATAAAACTAAAGCGATACCTGTTAATTTTCTCATAATAATAATTTTTAAAAGTTTATAAAATTAATTGATAAAGGTAAAATAAATTATTCGTTTTTCATAATAAATGTTAAAAAGCATAACCCAAACTTAAAATAAAATAAGCAAGATATTTATTTTTTTCAACCCCCGCTCTGAACAAAAATCCTCCTTCCGGTTTTTGAAAACGATATGCCATATTTAACAAACTGCCGAATCCGTTGTCTGTATCATCATAAAAATCATAAAAATAATATCCTCCGGCTCCTATTTCGAGATGCGAACTTCGTTTAAATAAAATAATTTGTCCGGTAAGCGGAGCTTCTATTCCCGTTTCCGCCCATCCAGCCCAAAATCCCGCAGCTGTTCTGCCGTTTATTTTTACGTACTCGGTATTGTAAAGTGTTTTTTCAAGATTTATATTCACCGAAATATAAATTTCTCCTATATTAAAACCGTTACTTCCGTAAACGGCATCAAAAAAAGTATTATGCCGGTCAATATTTTTTTCTTGAGAATAAATTAATAAAGAACTTTTTAAGATTAAAAAAATCAGAAGTGTTTTTTTCATGTTTTATATATTCCTATTTTTTTTGCAAATTTTATCATATAATCAAAAGCCGCATCATATTCGTTGGGTATAATTCCGTCGAGTACGGCTTCTCTTACCGCATCTTTTATTATTCCTATTTCTTTCGAGGGTTTTAAATTAAAAGTTTTCATTATAACATCTCCGGACACGGGGGGTTGCCAATTGCGTATTTTATCTTTTTCTTCCACTTCCGCTAATCTTCGTCTTACGTCTTCGAGGTTTTTCAGAAAAAGTTTGACTTTATTCTCATTTTTGGAAGTAATATCCGCTTCCGCCAAAGTCATTAAATCATCAACATCGTCGCCGGCTTCAAAGAGCAGTCTTCTTATTGCGGAATCGGTAACTTCTTCTTTTACCAAAGCAACGGGTCTGAGATGCAACAATACCAATTTTTGAACATATGCCATTTTTTCGTTCATAGGTAATCGCATTCTTTTAAAAATATCCGGAACCGTTTTTTTTCCTATAAACTCATGCGAGTGAAAAGTCCAGCCGTGCTTGGGCGAAAAGCGTTTGGCGGCAGGTTTGCCTATGTCATGCAAAATTGCAGCCCAACGCAACCATAAATTATCCGTTTTAGCCGATATATTGTCCAAAACCTGCAAAGTATGCAAAAAATTATCTTTATGGCTCAATCCGTTTACGGTTTCAACACCTTTTAATGCTGTTAATTCAGGGAATATAATTTCGAGCAAACCTGCTTCGTCTAATATTTTAAATCCTTCGGACGGTCTTTCGGATAAAATTATTTTGTTAAGTTCGTCGCTTATACGTTCTTTCGAAACAATTTTAATTCTCTCTTTGTTTTTTTTAATTGCTTCTAAAGTTTCCGGAAATATCTTAAAATTAAGCCGGCATGCAAAACGTACGGCACGCATCATTCTTAAAGGATCATCCGAAAAAGTAATATCCGGATTAAGCGGAGTGCGAATAATTTTATTCTTAATATCGTTAAGACCTCCGAAAGGGTCTGTTAATTCTCCGAAATTATCAGGATGCAAACTTAAAGCCAAAGCATTTACCGTTAAATCTCTGCGTTTTTGGTCATCTTCTATACTTCCCGCTTCTATTGCAGGTTTGCGAGAATCCGGAGAATAAGATTCTTTTCTTGCTCCGACAAATTCGTATTCAATACCTTCGTATTTAAACATAGCCGTTCCGAAACGTTTAAAAACCGTTACTTTAGGTTTACCCGGAAGTTTTCCGGCAACTTTTTCGGCGAGTTTTATACCGTTACCGACAATTACTATATCCACATCGTCGGAAGAACGTTTCATAATTAAATCCCTTACATATCCGCCTATAACATAAACCTGCAAATTGTCTTTGCCCGCAAGGGTTTTAATAATATCAAATACCGGAAGTCGAAGTTGTTCTTTCATTTTGTGCGGCAAAGAAACAAAAAATAAAAATTACGACAAAACAAGACTTCTTTTAACTAAATAATATTTTATAAAGCGAATAATCGCAACACAGAAACCGTTATTTTATTATTATCAAAACAAAAAATAAAAATATTTTAAATAACTTTGACAGAATTTAACTTTTTCGCAAACGGCGAATTACGAAATTTTAATTACATGATAAAAATAACCGCCATACTGTCGGCAGTTGTATTTTTTGCAAATATTACCGTTTTTGCTCAAGCCGATAAGCAACAATTGTATAAATTCGAGCAGGTTCTTAATGCTGTATCGGAAAGTTATGCCGACAGTATAAACCAGGAAGAACTTACGGAAGATGCCATAAAAGCTTTATTAAAAGATTTGGATCCGCATTCTCTTTATTTCTCGAAAGACGAAATAGAAGAACTTAACAGAGGTCTGAGAGGAAGTTTTACCGGTATAGGCATATCATATGATATTATACGCGATACCGTTATGATACTGAAAGTTATAAAAAACGGTCCTTCGGAAAAAGCCGGGCTTAAAGCGGGCGACCGCATTTTAAAAATAAATGATAAAAACATTGCCGGAAACGGAATTGACGATGAAATACTGAAAAACTTACTTCAAGGAGAAAACGGAACTAAAGTTAACATTACCGTAAAAAGATTTTTTTCGGAACATCCTTTAACATTTACCGTTACAAGAGGTAAAATACCGGTAAAAAGCATTACCGCCGCATATAAAACCGATGATAATATATGCTATATTAAGTTAAACAGATTTTCGGCAACTACAATAAACGAATTTAAAAAAGCAAGCGACTCTTTGCTGTCGGGTAAAGATGCAAAACTTATTTTGGATTTAAGATATAATTCCGGAGGATACCTTTACGTTGCACTGCAATTACTAGAATATTTTTTCGATAAAAATACTCTTGTTTTATATACCGAAGGGGTACATCAAAACAGAGCCGATTATTTTACGCACAAAAAAGGAAAATACAGAAATACCGATTTGGCAATTTTAATTAACGAATCGTCGGCTTCGGCATCCGAGATAGTCAGCGGTGCCGTTCAGGATTTAGACAGAGGTATTATCATAGGAAGAAGATCGTACGGTAAAGGTTTGGTGCAAAAACCTTTTTATCTTATCGACGGTTCGATGATTCGTCTTACGGTTGCAAAATATTATACTCCTTCGGGCAGAAATATTCAGAAATCGTATGCCGAGGGCAGCGAAGATTATAATAACGAACTTATACGTCGATACGAACACGGAGAATATACGAACAAAGACAGTATTAAATTTGACGATTCTCTTAAATTCAGAACATTAAAAAATAAACGCACCGTTTACGGAGGAGGCGGAATAATGCCGGATATTTTTATTCCGGAAGATACGGTTAATTACCCGGATTATTTTAAAGAAAAACTTAACGGCGGTAAGATAAGCGAGTTTATACATTTATACGCTGCCGAAAACAGGCACGTATTAAAAAACAAATTCAAAGATGCGAAGAAATTTGATTCCGGTTTTATTATTCCGGAAAATATAATCAAAGATTTAATTGACTATGTTTATGAAGACGAAATCAAAAAAAACGATTATTTAAACGAATTTAAGAATAACGTTTACATAAAAACGTATATAAAAGCGTTAACCGCAAACGATTTATGGGGTAATACGGCTTATTACGAGATTCTTAACAAAAAGGATGCAGCATTTATAAAAGCTTCGGAAGTTTTAAACAACAAAAGAGAATATGCCGAAATATTAAAACCTTCAAAAAATTGAGCTTAACCGGATACTAATTGCGACGATCGAATCCCCACATAAGTTTATCTCTTATATTTTCGAAAAATGTATTTCCTTCTATTCTTACCGTTTTTATTTTAAAGTTTGCGGCTTTTATGTTTATTACGGTATTTTTTTCCACAACAACGGAGCGTGAATCTATAGAAAGCAAATAATTATCCGTTCTGCCCGAAACTTTAATGCTTATGTCGCAATTATCGGGCAATACTATCGGACGAACCGTAAGATTATGCGGAGCAACCGGAGTTATAACAAAATTACTCGACCCCGGAACCACTATCGGACCTCCCAAGCTCAAAGAATATGCCGTAGAACCGGTAGGCGTGGCAAGTATTAATCCGTCAGCCCAATAAGTATTAAGATATTCGCCGTTAATATAAACTTTTATGGTAATCATAGAGCCGGAATCTCGCTTTAATACGGTAACTTCGTTAAGAGCAAAATTAAAATCATCGAAATAATTATTGTCCGTATTTACTTCGAGCATGGTTCTTTCTTCAACGGTATATCTGTTTTCGCGTATTGCTTTTAAGGCATCCGGAATTTCTTCTTTGGAAATATTTGCCAAAAAGCCCAATCGTCCGCTGTTTATACCTGCAATCGGAATTTCTCTGTTACGGACATAAGATACGGCATCCAAGAATGTTCCGTCGCCGCCTATACTGAAAACCATATCCGTATCGGTATCTTTTTTAAACGGCTCGTTAAATACGGCATCGGGTTCAGGACAAAAATCGCAATGTTTTTTTATGAAATCGAGATACGGCTCGTAAACCGTAATTTTATAATCGTAAGATCTTAATATCTCAAAAAAAGTTTTAACGGAGGATTTAAAATCATCATTAAAATTCTTACCGAAAATTGCTGCATGCATAATTGCTTATTTAAAAAAAGGCAAATATTACCGGTTTTATTTTAAAAACCAAAATACCTTATATGCTTTTTAACCGTAAGGTTTTGTTTCGTCAATTTTTATAAGATTATTTAAAATGGCGTAAACAGTAAGTCCCGAGACGGTTTTTATGCCGAGTTTGCGGGTAATGTTTTTGCGATGCGTCATAACGGTATGGATGCTTATAAACAGTATTTCGCTTATTTCCTTATTTGTTTTACCGAGTGCCACTTGTTTTACAATATCTTTTTCTCTTTCCGACAGCTCGTTCGTATCTTCGCTTATTTCGGGTCTTATGCTTCTTATTAATTTTTTAAGTTTTTCGATAATATCGTTTTTTGCTTCGTCAACGGATATTTTTAAATCAAAACCGGGAAAATTATCGTTTGCTCTTTTGGTTCCGGCAAACACTACAGATTTTATGTTTTTATTTTTTTCTTTTATTACGGTTATAAAGTCCGGAATATCGTCCGTTAATTTTGCATTAACAATTAAAACATCCGGATTTTCTTTTTTTAATGTTTTATGCAGATTTTTGCGGGTCTCGAGTTCGTAAACTTTTCCCGTTTCGGGAAAATCGGTAATAATTTGCAATAATCCCGAACGAATTACGTATGATTTCTCAAGAATCAAAAATGAAACTTTATCCGCCATCAATTTATTTTTCTTTTAAGTTTGTCTTCCATCTTTTTCGCAACCGGTATAATAACGTTTTCTTCCAATTTGGTATGATCGGTCATGTCTTTTTCCAGTCTGAAAATTTCCGTTAAAATCTGTTCGGTTATCTCTTTGTTATCTGCGGGATGCAAATATTTAATTATGATATTTTTTAAATCGGACAAAGAGGTGTTAAGTTCGTCGTGAATATCGGCATAATAAGATATTGACTTATCATTCAGGCGTTTTGTAAAATCTGCATCCGGAGTTTCGGCATAATAATTTTTTTCCAATTCCAAAATATAAGGATAAACATTTTGCTCTTCGTTTGCCGTATGGTCGTTTACTTCTTTTCTGTATCGAGCGAAAAATGTTTTAAGCACGTCTTTATTTTTTTTATCAGCATTGCCCGTCCATTTCAGTTGCTCTATCAATTTTTCTATAAGGGGCAATTTAACCTTATTGTAATAACGATGAGATTTAAGAAGATAATCTACCGTTACCGACAAGGGCATTTCTCTGAGTTTTTTATACGGAAGATAACTCTTATCGTTAAAAGCATTTATAATTTCAAGAAAAAACACTTTATCGATACCGTATTTTTCGCATATCTGCCCCGCTGTTTTATCTCCGAAGCCCAATTCTATCCCGAAGCGCGAAACTACGGGTATTAAGTGATAATTTTGAAGTATTACTTCCGCAAGTTTTGTATTTTCGCTAATGAGCATTTGTTTTTTTATACAAATTTAATCACTAATTATGATTTTATTAATTTTTTTAATCTAAAATTAAAGATCTTCACTTTTGAGAGTTGATATTATTTCTTTAACTTTGGTTATTATGACAATATTATTAAAATGAAAAAAATATTTATAGGGTTAATTTTAATTTTAAGTAACTGCTCCGAAAATAAAAATCAGAAGATAGAAGAAGAATTTTATCAAACATTCGGAAAAGAAAAATCGGAAATAATTGACGAAATTGTTAATTACGGAAGTTCATTATTAATGCAAGCGTATAATTCCGATACAAAAGAGCAGGCATATAAAGCATTCGTTTCGGATTTACAAAAGACCCGACCGGACAGTCTTGAACTGAATTTTACAAAAAATCAAACAGATTCGTTCTTAAATCTTTTTGAAAAAGAGAAAATTAAATACGACATTTTTAAATTTCGGGAAGAAAACGGTATCGAAAAATATATTTTTGATACTGACGGAAAATTTATGAGTGTTTTGAACAAAGTTAAAGAAACCGATAAACTTGCATACGATTATTATGTATCTTATAACGATACGGGGCAGTTGCCGT
>JAADDR010000023.1 GCA_013153865.1 Chlorobiota bacterium
GCTCAAAAAAGAAAGGAAATGCCGTGATAAATTTTTTAAAACAAAACAAAGTTAATGTCTTGGTATCCAAACAATTCGGCAAAAATATAAAAATGATTAACAATCATTTTATTCCGGTTTTGGTCAGCGACGGAAGTATAGAAGACACAATAAAACTGCTCGAAAGAAATGCCGGATTATTTGCCGAAGAACTTCAAAATAATACATCCGGTTTCGAAATATTTCGTGTAAAAAACGGCGAATTAATTCGTAAAAAATGACTGTTTACATTCTGTCCGAAAATACGGCATCTCCTCATTTTCTTGCAGAACACGGGCTTTCCCGTTTTATCGAACACAAAGGAAAAAAAATACTGTTCGATACCGGAGCAAGCGATGTGTTTTTAAAAAATGCAAAAAAATTTAATTTGAATATCGACGAGGCGGATATGATTATTCTCAGCCACGGGCACTGGGACCACGGAAACGGACTAAAATACCTGAAATCTAAACCTCTGATCGCACACCCCGGAATATTTAAAAAAAGATACGGTAAAAAAACTTCCGAATATATAGGTATAAATTCAGATTTTGATGAACTTAATGCAAAATTTAAACTGAATTTGAGCAGCAAACCGGTTAAAATAACCGAACAAATTATTTTTCTCGGAGAAATACCGAGGTTAAACGACTTTGAAGCTCAAACAACAGATTATATCGACGACAAAGGACATGAAGATTTCGTTATCGACGATTCGGCGCTGGCTCTTATACAAAACGGCGAGCTTATCATAATTACCGCATGTTCTCACTCGGGAGTCTGCAACATAATAGAATATGCAAAAAAAGTTACGGGCATAAATACCGTAAAAGCAATTACGGGAGGATTTCATCTGAAATATCGTAACAGTCAAACATTTAAAACCATAGAATGTTTAAAAAAACAAAAAATCAAACATATTATGCCTTCTCATTGCACAATGTTACCGGCTCTTACGGCTTTTTACGACGAATTTGCCGTAAAACAGATAAAAACGGGTATGAAATTGAATTTTTAATAAATCTTAAAACCCCCGAAATTCATTTTACAAACTTTACCGGCTGCGCCCGGAAAAACTCAATACCCGCCGAACATATTTTTTTATTAATTTTGTATCTTAATTATGAAAAATATTCCGAATAAACCGATTTCAAACATTAAACGTCAAATATCAAGTTTTAAACATCAAACATCAAATTATAATGTATAAATATTTGTTCGGACCCGTGCCGTCGCGACGGCTCGGAATGTCTCTCGGCGTAGATTTGGTTCCGCATAAAGTATGCAGTTTAGATTGTGTTTATTGCGAATGCGGTGCTACCGCAAAACTTACGCTTGAAAGAAAAGAATATATACTTTACGATAAAGTTAAAGAAGAATTGCAACATTTCTTTTCGGAAAATCCTGACCCGGATTACATTACTTTTTCGGGCTCCGGAGAACCTTCTTTAAACAGCAGAGCGGGAGATGTTTTAAATCTCGTAAAAACTTTAAGACCCGGTATTCCTGTCGCTGTTTTAACAAACGGAACTTTGCTGGCAAATAAAGATGTAAGAAAAGAACTTATGAACGCCGATGTGGTATTACCCTCTTTGGATGCTGCCCTGCAATCTTCTTTCGTAAAAATAAACAGACCCGAAAAACATATTGATATTAATGACTATATTAACGGAATTGCAGAATTTGCGAAAGAATTTAAAGGCGAAATTTGGCTCGAGGTTTTGATAATACCCGGATTTAACGACGGCAAAAATGATTTGGAAGCGCTAAAAAAAGCAATTCGAAAAATAAACCCCGACAGAATACAACTTAATACTTTAGACCGCCCGGGTGCCGTTGAAGGTTTGCATCCGGCAGAAACAGAACGGCTTAACGAAATACTTGAATTTTGGAATTTTGATAATGCCGAAATAATCGCTTCTGTTCCGGAGAGACAAAAAGAAAAATCTTATCGTAAAGATACCGAAACGGCAATTCTCGAAACAATAGCGAGAAGACCCTGCACGCTTGACGATTTGCATAAAATACTCGGTATTCATATTAATGAAATAAATAAATATCTCGGCGTTTTGGAAAACAAAAACAAAATAACTTCCGTTCGCTTTGCGAGAGGAGTATTTTATAAAATACCGAAATAAAAAAGATTGTGATAATGAAAGTTTTATTTGCTATACCGGATTTTTAAGACAACTTTAAATGAACTTTCCTAAATTTTTTTCCTGAAGTACCGTAAAAAAAAGCCCGGAAAAGTTTAAATTTTTCCGGACCTTTTAAGCGGTTAATAATTAAATTATTCCACAATTATCTTTTTAACGGTATAACTTCCGTTTTCGAAATTAATTTTTATAAAATATACACCCGGTGCGGTATTCAAATTTATATCCGCCGACGAGGCGTTTGAATATCCGTATCGGCGAACAACCTTACCGGAAATATCGCTTATTTGTATCATGTATTTTCCCGGAGCATTGTTAACGTATAATTTAAAACTTCCTTTGTTGGGATTCGGGAATAAACTTACTGTTGCTTTTCGTGCTGCATCTGTATTGCTGCTTGTCGATTTTTCGAATACCAATTCAAAACGTCCGTCTTTATCCGATTCGTCGGAAGTTATGTTTATAACATCGTTAAGTCCTATTTCGTTTAACGTATTATTTAAATTATCTTTAAAATAAACTTTTATATCGTCGAAGTTAAACTCCGTTACCGAAACGGTATAATCTCCTTCGGCTTGTTCTACAGCCAAGTTTACGGATTTTTGTTCTTCTTCGAGAGTATTTAAAGTATTTATTGAGAAAGTTATTCCGTTTGCATATTTTGTGTATATCTGAGGCACGTTACTATCCATTGTAAACATCTTGTATGCATCAAATTCATTATCGAAATTATCGCTTGCATCTTCCGAGAATTTAACTATTGTTTCGTCGTTATACCCGTTTTTGCTTACCTTTAATCTGATAAAATTGTCGGGTGTTTCTCCGGAGTTTTTAATAAATGCTTGCGAATTGTGAACTCTTGCTCCCGAACCTATATTTAATGTGCCCGATGCAGTTGCTTTTACAAAAAATCCTTGCATTGCGGGGATATATTGTGAACCTCCGTTTGTTCCCGAACCGTTTACGTAAGTTGTGTATGTATGAGCATTGTCGTCGTAAACATATATTGCGTTATTTAAATTTGCGGCGGCATATCCTACCTCCGAACTGTTCCAATCAATTGCCGATGTATAAGGATTGCCCAACAATACCCAACCGTCGAAATTGTCGTAATTGCTGTTGTTGGGGGCATTAGCTCCGTGGTCGGTATAAGTAATATTTAAAGCTCCGGTTGAAGTATTATCATTTAATTTTCCGGTAAAAGTTAATGTTTCATCGAAATAGTTATAAATATAACCTTTTCCGGATTCTAAATTCCCCGAAGGACTTACCCACGGATTTGCGCTTGCTGCGTCATAATCTGTTCCTGACCAATAATCATCGGCAGTTTCGTCATATTCTTTTAAGTAAGTTGTCGATGAGAATGTGCTTAAAGGTGCGTTTTCAATCGGTGAAGCAATCATGTGCCATTGGCGTCCGGCAGATGATAATTTTCTGTAAACGGTTGCATCTACTCCTCCTGATGTATTTTGAATTAGAGAACCTGTTCCGGTATCATCCGAGTTAATTACTAATCCGCTTGTTCCGGCATTATTGGTGATTGACCCGTTAACCGTCATATAGCCGTCGGGGTTTATGGTAACGCTTGCTCCTGATTCTATCGTAAGGTTGTTACATACGGCTATTGTTGATATTCCGTCGTCTATTACCGGATAATTAGTCAAAGAAGAAGGTATTACTACATTGTCGGATAAAGCGGGAATGTTGCCGCCGTCCCAGTTACCGGTATTTTGCCAGTCCGTATCCGATGCTCCTGTCCAGTTTATTGCTGCGGGTGCTTGGTCTGTCGTAATGTTTATATCATCTATATACCAATTATCTCCGTCATCTTGAATCATTACAAATGCAACGTAAATATTTTGATTGTCGTATGCGCTTAAATCAACGGTTCTTTCGGCATAACTTGTTCCTAAGTCGTTTTCGTCGTAACTTACTACGTCAACAAAGTCTGCCGGATCTGTTTGTGAACCGGTAGATACTTTTATGTAATAATTTGTTCCGTAGTCACTGGAATAGCTTTGTTTTTCCCAGAAAGTCATTTCCGATGATGTTCCGAGTTGTAACATAGGAGTTACCAACCAATCTTCTGCCAGTCCGCCTGTTACGTTTTCATATCTTACATAGGCGGAATTTGAACCTGAGTGTGCATCGGAACTGTTTTGCCAGTCTTGAGCAGTTCCTATTCCGTTAGTTCCTCTGTAAGATGCCCAGCAATCCGGCGGGAAAACACCGTTTTCAAAACCTTCGGTAAACGGAAATGCCGTAATTGTACCGCAAGCCGTGGTAAATGTTTCTTCGTTTCCGTATGATGTTCCGTAAGAGTTGGTTGCATATGCTCTTACGTAATATGTTGTTGATGCTGACAGTCCTGTAATTGAGCTTGTAAAAGTTCCTGTTCCGGTTCCGTCGGAAGTTTTATTGTCTGCGGTTGTAGGATTTCCGGCTGTATTCCAGCAAATACCTCTTTCGGTAACATTTGCGCCGTTATCGGAAGTAACGTTACCTCCGCCGGCAGCCGAATTGTCGGTAATTCCGGTTACGGCAGTTGTAGTAACCGAAGGAGGTCCGAGTGTTGCGGTATTTCCGGCGAGTTCGGTAATGTTGTAACAATGGTCTGCACTGTTGTATGTGTAAACTGCAAAATAATAATCGGTTTTTTCATTTAATCCGGTTACTGTTACTGTTCCCGCATTGCCGTCGTATACAACAAAGTTTCCGGTTCCGAGTTCGTCTCCCGTAAAAGGAGCCGAATTATCGGCATTATATATTGTTCCCGAAGAGGGGTCTTGGTTTACTGCGCTTCCTTCTTTTATAAGTACTAATTCCGCATCTCCGTTTCCGGATGTCCAAGAAGCGGTAATTGAGTTATTTGTAACAGAGGAGAATGAGAGGTTTGATGCTTGTACTGTCGGTTGAACGCAAGAAGCATCTTCGTAAATTGAAACATCGTCAACAGCCATGTCTCCGGTAAAATCGCTTCCTCTTACGCCTTTAAATCTTATTTGTTCGTATTGATTTTTATAACCGGATATATCTAATGTTACTTCTACCCAAGGATCTGAAGATGCTGTTTGTTGTTGTCCCGATAATGTCCATAATTGAGTCCATGCGCCTCCGTCATATATTTCTAAAGATAATGTTCCCATATCTGCACCGTACATGTGATAGTAAAATTTTACGGCAGGAGATGAGGTTGTTGATAAATCTAAAGGAGGGCTGTATAAATACGCTATATCTCCTTGAGCTGCCGGGGCGGATGCTTCGGTATACATATAAGCTCCCGAACCGCTGTGATCGGAATCGGGTCCGGTATTAGACGAAGGTGTGCTTCCGGTTGTTTTTTGCCAAGCAAAAGAAGTTGCGGATTGCGGATTCCAATTACTGAGAGGGGTATCAAAAGTTTCTGTTATGTCCGGTAAGAAACAAGTCAGACCTGAAGTTTCGGTACCGCATGAATAATTATTTCCTGCAGTTACAGACCATGCTTTGTAGTAATATTTTGTGCCGTCTGTAAGTCCCGTATGGTTGAAAGAAGTGCCGCTTCCGTTATAGATTACCGTGCCTCCTCCGGGAATTGCGTCGCCCGAGCTGTATGCTTGTCCGTCTGTAGGGGTTCCGAAGTTATTATCTTGGCTGTAAGCAATTAAAACGGGGTCTCCTCCGGCATTAAGATTCCATGATAAATCAATTTGAGAAGAACTTATTGTTGAACTTGTAAAATCTTGAGGGTTATCGGCAGAACCGCCCGAGAAGTCAAAAGTTACGGTACCGTTATTTTCGGTAATATTTGTAAGAGGTTTATTTGTATTGGCATCTGCCCATGATTTTGAATTAGGTGTTGTGGCATCGGTAAATGATGTAATACCGTCTGTTCCGGGAAATACGTCACCTGCTCTGTTTGCTTCGTCTTGTACGTTATCCGCTTCTTCTATGTCCATGGCTTGGTGATTTGCATATGCGTTTATATCATTAATCGTCCAAACGTTTTTACCGTTTACCGTATAATTTTCATCGACATGATAAATGAGCATACCGTGACCGGGTATGCCTGTATCGAAGCCTTTTTGTTGTCTGTTTTCTAGTAGAAAATATTCTCCGTTTGTAGTTGTTGTGTAATAATAAGCTTCTTTATTATCGTAAATAGGATTCAGAGTATAGGAACACGGGGTAGTAAGTTCCGTTAAGTTCAGCCAGTTAAGATCGCTGCGAGACCAAGCGTTATGCATTGCCGGTGTTGCTCCGTTACCGTTATACGATCCTGCAGCCATGCAATCCCATTTTCCCAGATCAAATCCCTGTCCGTTTGTATCGTAATCGGTATCGTAGAAGTCAGGTAATCCGAGGTTATGACCGAATTCATGGCATAAAACTCCTATGGTTCCCATGATTCCTGCTCCGGCTGTTTCGGGGTTTAATGTATAATCATCAATAAGAACACCGTCGTATGTAACGTCTCTTCCGGTAGCACTTAAACTCCAACTGTGAGACCATATATTTGTATTGTCGCCTCGTTCTGCACCGTCTCCTTGGTGTAACACCATTATTCCGTCAACTTCTCCGTTGTTGTCATTATCGTATAATGAGAAATCAACACCGGCAGCTTCGGCATTATCGACAGCTTCTCTTACAAATTGGGGATAGCGGTTATTCGGGTCTGCATTAGGGCATCCGTCGCAATAATAATCATGGTCGTTGCCTGCTGTATACCATCCTACGACAGTAGTAACCATTGTTAATTGTCCGTATGAGTTAGCAAAATAATAATCTTTAAAGCTTCCTGTTCCGTTGTAATTATCCACATTCATCATATCGTCGAAGTCCTGACGATCGAACGTAAAAGCCGCATTCGGAAAATCCTGTAAAATCATAAGTAATCTGTTTACTCCGACAGTAGGGAAGGAGCCGGCTTTTGCGGCTTTTTCCGAAACGGGAAGATAACCGTCTTTCATTTTTTTTATTTGATATTCGGAATATTTAAGATTTTTTTCCGTTTTCTTTAAGAAATCCGATTCTTCGGGAGTTCGGTTTTTAATGTTTCGTACTTTTATGTTTGTAAGTATCAAATTTCCTTTTTTATCTTTTGCCGTATAATAGTAAACACCTTTTGAATCTTGCATAATTGTATAGCCGTCTTGAGTTTGATACCAATGCACTGCTCCGTCGCCTTTAATGTAAATGCTTATTTTATCGCCTCCGGGTTGTTGGTAGTCAAATAAGAACGGTGCAGCCGGAACTCCGGTGCTTCTTACTTTTGTTCGATGGTTGTTTGGTTCGGCCTGCAATGATTGAGCAAGCAGATTTACGAAATTTATTTGCGTAAGAATGACGACAAATAAAACGGTTCGAAGTAAATTTTTTTGCATAACTGAATCGTTTTAATTAATGATTAATAAAAAAATAAATAAGAGTTGCCCGGTTGTTTCCGGAAATATTACTTATTGTTTAATTGTATACAGAAAAGTCCGGATCTCGAACAACTCCGTAAAAAGAAAGGTGTTTTTGCAGCTTTTAGTCAAATAAGATGTAGGAAGTAAATAATGGTTGCATCATTTTTTATATTTTATATATATTTTTTTATATTGGTGTATATTATGTATTTAATTGCGATTTTTGTTGAAAATAGTATAACTTTGTAAAAAAACGATTTATGAACGAAAAGGCTTTAAGAATATTTATCGGAATATCGGGTATGGCATTACCGCCTGTTGTTGCAGTCGGAGCTGTAATTGCAGGTAATTGCGATTCTGTTCAGCATTCTGTAAGTTTGTATTATAACACGATTATGAGAAATGTGTTTATTGCCGTTTTGGTTTCGAATGCATTATTTTTATTTTTTTATCGCGGATATAATTCTCATGATCGCATTGTTTCAGCCGTTGCCGGAATTTTTGTTTTGGGAATTGCTTTTTTTCCGCCGACTAAGGAAGTTGTGATAAATTGTAATTATAAAATTTTAGGTTATGAACGTCCGGACTGGGTAAGACCGGCACATCTTGTTTCAGCGGGATTATATTTTCTTACGCTTGCTTATGTTTCGTTCTTTTTGTTTACAAAAACCGATAATAATCTTGTTTTTACTCGCGAGAAACAGAAACGCAATATTATTTACCGTATAAGCGGTATTGTAATTTTAATTTCACTTTTATTAATTATTGCATATATGCTTAAACCGGATTATATTCTTAAAAAAGCGGAGAAATATCATCCTGTATTCTGGTTGGAAAGCATTGCTCTATGGGCTTTCGGAACTTCTTGGCTTATAAAAGGAGGTGTTATCCTTAAAGATAAGAATATTGACCGTGTTTTTTAATCTTTGAAAATAAAATAAACTGCTAAAATTAAAAAAATAAAACCTATTAAGTGGTTTAATTTTAACCTGTTGCCGAAAACGAGAATTGAAAAAACAGTAAATACTGCAAGTGTTATAACTTCTTGTATAACTTTTAATTGCATAAGATTGAAAGGTCCGCCGTTTTCTTTATATCCTATTCTGTTTGCCGGAACCTGAAAAAAATATTCAAACAGTGCTAAACCCCAACTGATTAATATTATTGAGATTAATCCTAATTTGTTAAACCAATTCCACTGCGAAAATTTTAAATGACCATACCATGCAAAAGTCATAAATGTATTTGATAAAATCAATAGTCCTATTGTGGCAAGAGCTTTCATAACGATTAATTTTTAAGGCAAAATTGTAAATAATTATTAAACAATATGCGAAAAAAAACGTTTTTATTAACTTTATTGTTTTATA
>JAADDR010000137.1 GCA_013153865.1 Chlorobiota bacterium
ATAAGCGAACTTATAAATACAGTCGAAGAAACGGCTAAATCGGGAAGAGAAAGCCAAAAAGCATTTTTACGTTATGCATTAAAAATGTTGCGCGAAAATTTTATATTAAATATCAGTCCCGAAAATCAAAATAAAATTATATTTTTGACCGATAATGAAAAAAATTTCTCGAATAAATTTTATAAATTTATACATAAAAACAATATAAATCAATTAACAAATGAGTTTAACGAAGCTTATAATCACATAGAAAGAAACGGCTACGCAAAACTCGTTTTTTTGGATCTTGCACTTAAAACGGCAAGGTTATTAAAAACTAAACCACAGTAAAAAGTCGGTTGTTCCAAAAAAAATTAAAATAAAAACAATATAGTTTATTTAATATTTTTTAAAAAATAAAATTATACTAAGCTCGGTATTAAATAAATACGACATAACGGAACGCATACTTTTTTTACTGTTATAAAAAACAGTAGAAATGAAAACAGAAGAAGATTATACTTTAAGAGGCTGCGCATCACAAGCAATAAAAGAGGGAGAAAATTGCAACCCTCACAGTTGCAACAAACTGAATGTTTTTAACGAACTGAGAAATTATCCGAAAACACCGTTAACCCCGGATATAATAGAAGTTCGTTTTAAAAATACCCGAAAAGAATTTTATAAAAACATAAATCAATTAGTCCTTACCGAAGGAGACATGATTGCCGTAGAAGCCTCTCCGGGACACGATATAGGCACGGTATCTTTAACGGGAGAATTAGTCAGAGAACAAATGAAAAGAAAAGGCGTCTCTCCCGAAAACGATTTTAAAATCGTTTACAGAAAAGTTAAACCCGCCGACATCGAAAAATGGGAAAATGCAACCGCCCGCGAAAACGAAGTAATGCTAAACGCACGGAGAATAGCAAAACGCCTGAATCTCGACATGAAAATAGGAGATGTCGAATTTCAAGGCGACGGAACAAAAGCCATTTTTTATTACATTGCCGATAAAAGAGTCGATTTCAGAGAACTTATAAGAATATTTGCCGACGAATTTAAAATACGCATCGAAATGAAACAAATAGGTGCAAGACAAGAAGCCGGCAGAATAGGAGGCATAGGATCCTGCGGAAGAGAATTATGCTGCTCCTCCTGGATGAACGATTTCAGTTCCGTTACGACCGATACGGCAAGAGAACAACAACTGTCGATGAATCCGCAAAAACTTGCAGGACAATGCAGCAAACTTAAATGCTGCCTTAATTTCGAAAAAGAAAGCTATAAAGATGCTATTTCGGAATTTCCGCCGAAAATAAACCTGCAAACTCAAAACGGAACAGCACGTTACATGAAAATTGACGTTTATAAAAAATTAATCTGGTATTCCGTAAAATCCGAAACCAGAGAATTCATAACATCGGTTTCGACAGAAAGAGTTTTCGAGATAATAGAAATGAACAAAAAAGGTGATAAACCGGAAAGACTTGCCGACGAAACCGTTACCGACTCTAAATCGGCAGACTTTAACGACCTTTTAGGACAAGACAGCATAACACGCTTTGACAATAAACCTAAAAATAAAAAACGCAGAAAAAAAAGAAACCGCAGAAAACAAAACAAAAACCGTTCTGACAACAATAAACACCAAAACAAACAAACAGAAAATAAAACAAAACGAGATGCCGAATAAAAAAATTTTATTACTCTCAGGTCTGATTATTTTACTTTTTTTTACCGATTGCAAAAAAAACGTTTTATACCGTGCATCAACCGAAATACAAAATAAAACATGGCAAATAGGAGACTCAATTTGTTTTAATACCGAAATAAAAGACACAAAAAATTATTACAATATTTTCATAAACTTAAATATCGACGAAAATTTTCTTACCGAAAACATATGGCTGTTCGTAAAATCAACATCACCCTCCGGAAACATACTTAACGATACGGTAATGTTTTACATAACAGACAAAAACGGAAAATGGCTCGGCAAAAAACACGGTAATACAATAAAAAACAAATTCCTTTATAAACCTCACGTAAAATTCCCGGAAACAGGAAATTACAAATTTTGCTTAAATCACGGCATGCGAAAAAATGATTTACCTAAAATAAACTCCGTCGGTATCAGCATAGAAAAATCCGAATAAAACCAATTACTCTTCCTGCATATGAAAAAAACCGAACTCCTCCTGCCCGCCGGAAATACCGAAACTTTTTATGCGGCACTCGAAGGCGGTGCCGATGCCGTTTATCTCGGACTGAAATATTTTAACGCCAGAGGCAGAGCTTTAAATTTCTCAAACAGACAAATTCCGGTTCTGATTGATTTGGCACACAAAAAAAAACGGAAAGTTTACATTACACTTAATACCGTCATAAAAAACAAAGAACTTCCCGAATTACTCGATATCTTGGATTTTTTAAACAAAATAAAACCCGATGCCGTCATTATTCAAGACTGGGGCGTTTATCACATCATCAAAAAACATTTCCCGGATTTAACCGTGCATGCCAGCACACAAATGGCAAATCACAACAGCTCGGGAGCAAATTATTCATATAAAAAAGGTTTTGAACGTGTCATTTTGGCTCGCGAGTTAACTCTGCAAGAAGCCGAAGAAATCAATAAAAAAACAAAAATCGAAACCGAAGTATTTATACACGGAGCTTTATGTTATTCATTTTCCGGTATGTGCAATTTCAGCTCGTATCTCGGCGGACACGGAGCCAATCGCGGTATTTGTTCGCAAGTTTGCCGCAGAACTTTCAACACAGGAAAAGAAGCAAAATATTTTTACAGTTTAAAAGACAATCAACAAATTGAGAATATTCATAATTTAATTGAGGCGGGTATTGATTCTTTGAAGGTAGAAGGTCGCTTAAAATCATCCGATTACGTATATAAAGTCGCACGTGCCTACCGTATGGTTATCGACGACAAAAACAAACTTCCGCTTGCAACGGAAATGCTGAAAACCGAAACCGGAAGAAAGAAAACATCATATTTCCTCGGTAACGATTTAAGAGATGCCGTAACTTACGAAAGCCCGAATACAGGTTTGTATCTCGGCAAAATAGAGAAACTTACGAAAAACGGATTTGTTTTTAATTGCGAATACGATTTAAAAAACGATTTCAGAATCCGAATAAAACACCCGAAAAAAGACGAGCAAATAAATCTGAAAGTTAAAGAATTTTCGCAAGAAAATAAAACAGTAACCGTTGTTGCCGAAGGCAAATTTATTGCCGGCAGTGCGGTTTACCTTTCCGGAATTATCGAAAAAAAATTCTCCTCTAAACTGCCGGAAAACAAAAAAGACATTCGTTTCGGATTGCCTTACGGAAAAAAGAAAAAAATCATACAAACATTTGCAAGCATTCAGAAAAAGAAAAGTTTTACCTTATTCGTCAGAATAGATTCCGTTGCGTGGATGCGAAAAATACGTTTCGATGCGATTGATAACATAATTTTTTCGTTTACGCAAAAAGATTTTGACAGTCTTGACGCAAATTCAAATTTAATCCGAAAATTTAAGCAAAAAATTTGGATTGAATTTCCGCATTTTATTCCCGAAAGAAAAATTAAATATTACGAAAATCTTGCAAAAAAATTTTCACAAAAAGGGCTTAACAAATTCTTTTTAAGTCATATTTCGCAAAAACTGTTATTGCCGAAAAATACAATTTTTGCCGGAAACGAAAATATGTATGCCTACAACGATGCCGCAAGCGATTTTTATTTTTCCGAAGGGGCAAAACTTGTTACTTATCCGGTTGAAAACGACGAAGAAAACATACTTGCATACCAAAACAAAAAAGGCATTATGCCGGTTTATTTTTACCCGCGCTTGTTTATCTCGCGCATGCCGGTTAAAATAAAGAAAGAAGAAAATTTTAAAGACGATACAGGAAACACTTACAGAAAAATCGTACGCGACGGCATAACTTATACCGTGCCGGAAATTCCGGTTTCGTTTATGCAATATGTCTCAAAATTAAAACAACAAGGATTTAAAAACTTCCTGATTGATTTAAGTTTCGAAAAACCCTCCGGAAACAGAATTAATACATTAATAAAACGTTACAAACAATCGCAACAAATTCAGCCGTCATCAAATTTTAATTTCAAAAGAGTACTGAAATAGCCGTTTTTATTCGTATAAATCTGTTTTTTTTCGTATATTTGGAGAAATAGAATTATTAACAATTAAAATTTATCGCTATGGTACTGAAAGTTATTGAATTAATGGCAAGCTCGGAAAAAAGCTGGGAAGATGCAACAAGAAAAGCTGTTGAAAAAGCAGGCAAATCTGTAAACAATATCAAATCGGCTTGGGTAAAAGACCAAACCGTAATTGTAAAAGACAATAAAGTTACAGAATTCAGAGTCAACCTTAAAGTCAGTTTTGTTGTTGATTAATATCAACTTACAGACATAAAAAGCACTTTCAAAATATAAATGAAAGTGCTTTTTATTTATGCATAAATTAATAACTTTGTCGGTTTATGACAGAAAATCAAGAAGATAAAAATAATACCGCAAAATCTACGCAAGGAGTAAAAACACTTCTCAGTACTCCCGAAAAAGCAATACGCAAACTTTCCGGACCGATGATTATTGCCATGTCCGTACAAACTCTTTACAACATAATAGACAGTATATGGGTAGCCGGATTAGGATCCGATAAACTTGCGGCAATAGGATTATTCTTCCCCGTTTTCATGATTATAATATCCCTGGCATCAGGCATAAGCATAGGCGGAAGTTCGGCAATATCAAGAAAAATAGGCGCAAAAGACAAACAAGCCGCCGATTCGGCTGCAGGACACACATTATTTATGGGAGCAGCGGCGGCAATATTTATACTTATTTTTATACTGCCCTTTCTCAAAACATTTTTTATCGCCTTAGGTGCGGAAATTTCAGTAGCGGAACTTATTGCCGCATACGGAAAAATTATTGTCGGCGGATCGGCAATTCTTATATTCAACAACATTGCCGGAGGTATTCTCAGAGGCGAAGGAGACACAAAACGCGTAATGTATGCAATGAGCTTAGGCTCGGTATTAAACATAATACTCGACCCCTTATTCATATACACTTTTAAAATGGGCATAAACGGTGCGGCATGGGCAACATTAACATCAATGTCTTTTACGGCGGCATTAAATTTTTACTGGCTGTTTATCAAAAAAAACACATACACAACATTCAAACTCAAAACTCTAAAACTAAATAAAAAAATAACCTCAGAAATACTGAAAGTGGGAATTCCGGCATCACTTGCCCAAATGTCCATGGCATTAGCCATATTCATCATCAATTATTTTATTGTAATATCAGCCGGAACAAACGGAGTTGCGGTATTTACCGGTGCATGGAGAATCATTATGATTGGATTGGTTCCTTTGCTGGGCATATCCGCAGGCGTAACAGCCGTAACAGGCGCCGCTTTCGGAGCACGTAATATCAAAAAATTAAAAACAGGTTATTTTTACGGAATAAAAATCGGAATTATAACAGAAATACTGATAACAACATTTATAATCATACTGTCTCCTCAACTGACATACCTGTTTACACACTCGGGAAATACCGCACATATATCGGAAATAATGCAAAAAACCCTGATACAACTGGCACTGTTTCTTCCTTTCGTCCCCGCCGGAATGTTTACATCTTCAATGTTTCAAGGCATAGGAAAAGGAGAATATTCGCTTGCCATTACAATTATGAGAACTCTCGTATTTCAAATATTATTCGTATGGCTGTTCGGAATAAAAGCCGATTTCGGATTATCAGGAATCTCTGCGGGAATCGTTACCGGAAACATAACGGCTTCACTAATTGCCTTCGTATGGGGACAACTCACTATTAAAAAACTTAAAATCAATTATCAAAAACCCAAAAATTAAAACTCACGGTAATAAAAAAATAATATAAATTTGCAACAAAAGATTTAATATATACCGACATGGCTAAAATACTTGTAATAGACGACGAAAAAGCAATACGAAACTCACTCAAAGACATTCTCGAATACGAAAAACACGAAGTAACCCTCGCCGAAGACGGTAAAAAAGGATTAAAAGAACTTTCGGAAAAAGAATTCGACATAGTTCTTTGCGACATAAAAATGCCCGGTATTGACGGCACCGAAGTGCTGAACAAAGCAATCGAACAAAATATCGACTCAAAATTTATTATGATATCAGGACACGGAACGGTAGATACCGCCGTAGAAACAATAAAAAAAGGAGCTTTCGACTTTTTAGAAAAACCTCTCGACCTTAACAGACTGCTTATTACCGTTCGAAATGCTCTCGAATTAGGAAAACTTGCCGGAGAAACAAAAATTCTGAAAAAAAAGGTTAGCAAAAAATATGAAATGATAGGCGAAAGTAAAGCCCTAAAACATATAAAAGAAATGGTGGACAAAGTTGCCGCAACAGACGCAAGAGTTCTTATTACCGGCGATAACGGAACAGGCAAAGAACTCGTAGCCCACCGCTTACACGAAAAAAGCAACAGAAGTAAAGGTCCTTTTATAGAAGTAAATTGTGCCGCTATTCCTTCGGAATTAATTGAAAGTGAGCTGTTCGGACACGAAAAAGGTTCTTTTACTTCCGCTCACAAACAAAGAACCGGAAAATTCGAACAAGCAAACGGAGGAACCATTTTTCTCGACGAAATCGGCGACATGAGCTTATCGGCACAAGCAAAAGTACTCAGAGCATTGCAGGAAAATAAAATATCGCGAGTAGGAAGCGACAAGCAAATAAAAGTGGATGTTCGCGTTATTGCAGCAACAAACAAAAACTTAAAAGAAGAAATAGCCGCAAAACGCTTCAGAGAAGACCTGTATCACAGAATAAGCGTAATATTAATACACGTACCTTCTCTAAGCGAACGAAAAGAAGACATACCGCTGCTTATAGAACATTTTATATCGCAAATAAGCAAAGAACACGGCACGGCAAAGAAAAAAATAGAACCGGCGGCAGTAAAAGAACTGCAAAAAATAAACTGGACGGGAAACATCCGGGAACTTCGAAACGTAATAGAACGACTTATGATTCTTTGCGACAAAAAAATTACCGCAAAAGACGTAAAACTGTACGCTCAACCGACAGCAAAATAAAACTACCCGTATAAACCGTGCAGTTAATACTCCCTAAAGCCCTTTTTATGCAATAAAAATGTAATTCCGAAAAAACAAGATATATTCCGTAAAAAATAAATTTACCTTTGCGTTTTAACTCTCAACTTTAATGAACCTCAAAATAAAACCGCGGTTTAACCTTAAAAGAACAGGATACCACGTTCTTTTTTGGCTTACACTGAGTCTTTTTTACGATTCGGTAACCTCTTACATGTCGCAAAAACCTTTTACCGAAACCATTATACGCGACATCTTGTTTTATCTCCCCTCCGACATATTAGGCGTATATTTTACATTATATTTTCTAATACCCCGGTTTTTACTGAAAAAAAAATACTTCGGTTTTACGGCGGCATTTCTCACATTTTTTATAATTCTGATATTTGCAGTAACATTACCCCTGCAATATCTCGGATTATACATCGAACTTACCCGAACCGGTAATATCACGCCTTCATATTTCGAATTTGCCGAACAAAACGTTCTTATAGCAACAACATTAAAATTAATGATTATAGGAATTGCGGGAAGCATCAAACTCGCAAAAATATGGCTCTCGTCACAAAAAAAACAACAAAACCTTATAAAAGAAAAATTAGAAATTAAACTGCAACTCAAAGAAGCCGAACTCAAATATCTCAAAGCACAAATAAATCCGCACTTTTTATTTAACACACTCAATAATTTATACGCCCTGATACTGGAAAAATCACCCAAAGCACCGGAAACGGTACTCAAAATATCAGCTTTGCTCGATTACGTTTTATACGAATCGGACGTGCACAAAATAGAACTTACAAAAGAAATAAACAACATTAAAAGTTATATCGACCTGCAAAAAATAAGATACGACGAAAAAATAAACATAAACGTAAACATAAAAGGAAACCCCGAAAAAATATGCATAGCCCCGCTGCTTATACTGCCGATTATCGAAAACGCATTTAAACACGGTCTCGACAAAAGCGCCGGAAAAGGTTTCGTTAAAATAGAAATTAACGTATCGGACGACAGCAGATTCAATCTTAAAGTTACAAACAGTCTCAACAAACCAAATAACAAAACCGAAAAAGGAATAGGACTTTCAAACCTTAAACGAAGATTAGATTTACAATATCCCGAAAAACATAAATTAGAAATACATTCAAGTGACAATCTGTTTATTACGGAACTTTGCATAAACCTGTGCTGAGTATCGAAAACCGAGTTAAAAATTGTTAAAAACAAACACACGTCACACACATCTACTCATTGAGTATCAATAAAATAATTACAAAACACACAAAACCGGCACAAACAAACAAGCAATATAAAAGGTTAATAATTTTTTTTTTTTTGAAGAATTAATTTTCTTTGCATTTCACAAAATCATTTATTTATTAATTAAAATTTAGTATTATGTCAGACATTGCCTCAAGAGTAAAAGCAATTATTGTAGACAAATTAGGTGTTGAAGAAAGTGAAGTAACACCGGAAGCCAGTTTTACCGACGACTTAGGTGCAGACTCACTTGATACTGTTGAGTTAATCATGGAATTCGAAAAAGAATTTAACATCGCTATTCCTGATGACAAAGCTGAAACTATCGCTACTGTAGGAGATGCGATAAGCTATATCGAAGAGAATTCTAAATAAAAAATTTATCGGGATTACGCCAAAAACGTAATCCCTTTTTCTCTTTACTAATCAAAAAACATCATTTATGGAATTAAAACGTGTAGTTGTTACGGGTATCGGAACAATTAATGCGCTCGGTCATAACGTAAACGAAACATGGGAAAACATGATTAAAGGCGTCAGCGGCGCAGGTCCCATAACAAGTTTCGATGCAAGTAAATTTAAAACACGATTCGCTTGTGAAGTAAAAAATTACGACCCTCTTAAATATTTTAAAAAACCGGAAGCGCGAAAAATGGACAAATTTACCCAATTTGCCCTTATTGCCGCAGAAGAAGCCGTAAAAGACGCAGGTTTTGATTTCGATAACTTAGATAAAGACAGAGCAGGCGTAATTTGGGCATCCGGAATCGGAGGACTGCAAACTTTCAAAGAAGAAATAGAAGGATACGTAAACAACGACTACACACCTCACTTTAATCCGTTTTTTATTCCTAAAATGATTGCTGATATTGCCGCCGGACACATATCCATAAAATATGATTTCAGAGGTCCGAACTTCGCAACGGTATCGGCTTGCGCATCTTCAGCTCATGCACTTATAGACGCTTTTAATTACATACGGCTCGGAAAAGCAGACGTTTTCATTACCGGAGGTTCGGAACACGCCGTAACGGAAGCGGGATTAGGCGGATTTAACGCCATGAGAGCAATTTCTACAAGAAACGACGACCCGAAAACCGCCTCAAGACCGTTTGATGCGGGAAGAGACGGATTTGTAATGGGCGACGGAGGAGCTGCTCTTATTTTAGAAGAATACGAACACGCAATAAAACGCGGCGCCGAAATATACGCCGAATTTGCCGGCGGAGGTTTAAGCGCCGATGCCCACCATATTACCGCACCGCATCCCGAAGGCAGAGGAGCCGCTACGGTAATGAAAAATGCCATTGAAGACGCTAACCTTAAACCCGAAGACATAGATTACGTTAACCTGCACGGAACATCTACCGGATTGGGAGATATTGCGGAAACAAAAGCCGTAATTAAGGTTTTCGGCGACCATGCATACAAATTAAGCATAAGTTCAACCAAATCAATGACGGGGCATCTGCTCGGAGCAACAGGTGCATTAGAAGCAATTGCTTCGATTTTAGCTGTTAAAACAGGGCAAATTCCGCCCACGATAAACCATTTCGAATTAGACCCCGCCATAGACCCGAAACTCGACTTTACTTTTAACAAAACTAAAAAAAGAAACGTAAATGCTGCTTTAAGCAATACATTCGGATTCGGCGGACACAATGCTTCGGTTATTTTTAAAAAGTTTGAAAAATAATTATTCGGGTGTCTTTTTTTAACAGACAAAAAAACACTTGCAAAGACAAACGGTTAAGTTTGTCGCTCGAAAAATTACTGGGCTTTAAACCCAAAAATCTAAATTACTACATTCTGGCATTAACCCCGAAATCATCCCCTTTGCACCCGTGCATAAAAGGAACCGGAGTTAACAACGAACGATTGGAATTTTTGGGCGATGCAATATTGGATGCCGCAATAAGCGACCTGCTTTTTAAACGATTTCCATCTGCCGACGAAGGTTTTCTTACCCAAATGAGAACAAAAATAGTAAACGGTAAAAAACTTACGGAACTTGCAAAAAAACTTCATCTCGACAAACTAATATTTACAAAATCAAAACAAATTACGGAAAGAATATACGAAGATGCCTTCGAAGCACTTATAGGAGCAATATATTCCGACAGAGGATTTAAATACGTAAAACAATTCGTTCTGCAAAAAATAATGGTAGAACATATCGATTTAAATAAATTACGTTTTGTTGACAACAATTTTAAAAGCAGAATTATAGAGTGGGCTCAAAAATATAAAATTCAAATAGAATTTATTACAAATCCTGTTTCCGAATCATCCAAATTGTTTACATCTAAATTGTTTATAAACGGTAAATTAATAAGCAGCGGAACGGGCATATCTAAAAAAACGGCAGAACAAACAGCTTCGGAAGAAGCCGTTAATAAAATAAAAACCGGTAACTTTACTTTGGAAAAGTGAAAAAACGCATAAAACTTACCGACAAACCGGATATTCCCGGCAAACTTATAGGAATTGCATCTCATTACAAAGAATACGCTCTTGTATGGGCTGTAAACCGAATAACGGGATTTAACTTCTCTAAAATCGAAGATTTAAACTTTAAAGGCAATATTTTTTCTGTTTTCAAATATACCGACAAAAAAGATGATACGCACTTACTGTTGGCAAATAAAAGCTCAAATGCGATATTAATACCGAAATACAAAACAATTGACTTTTTCTATATCTCTCGTAAAAATGAATCGGAACTAAAAACAATTGTTTCCGAATTTTTAAAATCCGATAAAATTAACGGCAGTTTCATTTTAGAAAACGACAAACTCCTGATAAACATATTAACCGAACTTTTTTCGGAATAACACAACAAGTAAGCCGGCAAATGCCGGCTTACTGTTTTTTCATTATTTAAATTTCTTATATCCGGTTATTTACGACACAATAAGACATTATTTTTCAAGTATTTTTGCTTCAACTCTCCTGTTAAGTTGTCGTCCGGCGGCAGTAGAATTATCCGCCCTCGGCATGCTTTCACCGTAACCTACGGCTACCAATTGTGCCAAATTAACACCTCGCGAAAGCAAATAATCCACAACGGACTGAGCTCTTCTTTGCGATAACCTTTGATTAAAAGCCGCAGAACCTTGGCTGTCGGTATGTCCGGATATTTCAACTCTTATATTTTTATATTTAATCAGTAACGAAGCTAATCTGTTAAGTTCGGGGAAAGATTCGGGTCTTAAAGTAGCTTTTCCGGTATCGAAAAATACGTTGTTCAGAACTATCTTTGCTCCTACCCCCATAGGTTGCAACTGAATATCTTTACGAATAACTTCGTGGGTCGAAGTATCTGCAATAACAAAATTTTCCGAATGAAAGAAATAGTCGGGAGCACCCGCCGTAAGCGCATAATCTTTTCCCGGAGGCAACGGAACCGAATATGCTCCGGTAGAAGCATATGATTCTACAACTTTTACGACTTCGCCGGTTGCATTATCGACAAGCTCCAGCGTTGCTTTAACAGGTTCGCCGGATAATGCGTCGGTAACAATTCCTTTTACCGTAGAAAGTTGAATTACTTTTATGTTAACAGGTTTTTCAATATCCGTTTCGCTGACAGGCTCGGCAAAATATGCTATTAAATCGTTCGGGTTTTCTTTTGACGTAAGAACAGGTTTTTCCGGACCTAAAAATACTACTTCGTAAATATCTTTATCGCCGTACCCTCCTTCTCTGTCCGAAGCATAATATCCGAAATGCTCGTCGGGCGCAAGCATAAAAAATACGTCGTCGCCGGGTGTGTTAATCGGGTAACCTATATTTTCGGGCTCCGTCCAAGTTCCGTCATTATTTCTGTGAGTCCTGAAAACATCGTAGCCGCCCATTGAGTTATGCCCTTTTGAGCTGAAATACAATGTTCTTCCGTCGGCAGAAATTTCTACGGTTTCTTCGTCGTATTTAGTATTTACAACAGGACCCAAATTTTGAGGTGTTTGCCATTTTCTGCCGTCCTGAGTTTTATAACTTACCCATATGTCTTGCCTGCCTTGTCCTCCTTTTCTGTCGCTTATAAAATACAGCACCATGGAATCACGCGTAACCGAAACCGAACTTTCTCTGTATTTATTTTTATCTATACGGCTCATTTTTCCGGGTTTTTTCCAATAATCACCTTTAAACTGACTGTTATATAAGTCTCCGTTACCTTTATACCCGCGATAAATGCATAATTCTCTGCCTTCCGGAGATATATCGGTTACGGCGTCATTGTGTTTTGTGTTTATCGGATATTCCATCTGAACGGCTTCTCCCCATTTTCCGTCTGAATATTCGGACATATAAACATCTTCGTAATATAAACGTGTTGCGGGATCTTTTTTACCTCCGGTCGTGTTCTCCCTGCGGGAAGTAAAATATAAAACAGAATCTTTAAAAAAGAAAACGGGGCTGTATTCCGGTGCTTTGGTATTAACTCCGTCTCCCAGATTATCTACAAAACATCTTACGGGATTTTTCATTAATTTTATTCCGTTTTCGCATTCTTCTATTCGCTTTTCTATTTTATATTTAAGTTTTTTATATTCTTTCGGGGTTAACGATTCTTGATAATCTTCGTAATTTTCAATTGCTTCTTCGAATTTATAATTATATTGATATGCATAAGCAAGCCAATAGAGAATATCGTCAACAACTCCGGAATAATTAAAATATGCATTATCCAGATATTTTAATGCTTTTCGCGGTTCGGCGGTTTTAAGATAGCATATTCCGGTTAAATAATTCAGTGCCGCATTATCTTCATTATAGTTTAAAGCCGTTAAGTAATCGTCCAGAGCTTCGGCATAAGCTCCTTTTTTATTCATTTTATATAATCTGCCGGCTTTTTTTACATGTTTCCATGCTTCTTTAAATCCTTCGTCTTCTATTTTAAAATCTTTCTTTTTAACTTTTACGAATTTCTGAGAAAAAGAAACAACTTGTAAAAGACTGCCGAATATTAAAAATAAAATTACAGTTTTAAGTTTCATAATTATTATTATGTTTATTTTTTATTTACAACCTTCCGAGTATATTTCCGGATTTTCAACTCCTGATTCTACCGCTTTATTCCAATCTGCGCAGGCTTCTTTAAAACGTCTGAGGTTTTCGCGGGCAATTCCTCTGTTTGCATATGCTTCCGCATAATCGGGGTTTATTTTAACGGCTTTATTAAGAGCTTCTTCTGCTCCTTTATAATCTTTAAGTTTTATTTTTACGACTCCTGCATTATTATATGCTTCGGCGTAATTATTATTAAAGTTAACGGCTTTTTCAAAATCACTTAAAGCATCTTTAAAATTTTTTTCCGCTTCGGCATCCTTGCCGTTTTCCAGATTTTGCAAACCTTCTGCATATTTAGACAGACCGCGTCCGTTGTACGATTCGAAATATTCCGGATTAATGCTCAAAGCTTTGGTATAAGCGTCGGATGCCTCTTTAAATCTTTTTAACTCGTTTAAAACAGAACCTAAGTTATTATAAGCAAAATATAATTGTGTATCGGCCGAAGCCGCTTTTCTGTAATCTTCCGCCGCACCTTCCAAATTTCCTTTAAGGCGTTTTGCACTTCCTCTGTCGTGATAAGCATATGCATAATCCGAATTTATTGCCGCAGCTTTATTAAAATCACTTATCGCATCATCGTATTTTTTCAGTTTTAAATATGCTACCCCTCTGTAATAATACGCATTAGGTTTCTTATATCCCCTGAACAGAGCTTCGGTAAAATCCGCAACGGCACCTTCAAAATCGCTTGTGTTAACTTTGGCAAAACCTCTTGCAAAATATATTTTAGGCATATCGTTTATCAATTGTGCCGCAACTGATAAGTCCGCAATTGCACTTTCAAAATCTTTCAGTTCGTTTTTAATAACCCCTCTGTTATAATATGCTTTTCCGAAATTAGGTTTTAACTTTATTGCTTTATCCAAATTTGAAATTGCTCCGGCATAATCTTGCTGCATAAAACATTTTACTCCTTCGTTATAAGCAAGCTCGGCATCTTGTCCGGCTGCCGTAATACTGCCTTGCGCAAATACCGCCGAAACGATACAAAAATTGAAAAACACCAAGAATATTTTTTTCATAATTTTCTGAATAGATTTATTTTTTGTAGATTTGTTTGTTGTTCGAAATAAATATTTATAATCGACAAAAATAATATTTTTTATTTTCGTTACAGTTACTTTTTAATATTAAATCATGAATAACAAAGATAATTTTAAATATATTGACACAAAATATTTATATAATATTTCTAAAAATAACGACTTTTTAAAAAAGATATTTTCTTTATTTAAGGAAGAAGTTAAAACCTTTAAAAAAGATTTGCCCGAGCTTGCCGAAAGCAAAAAATACGATGCTCTCGCCGAACTTGTTCACAAAGCAAAATCAAGCACCGCAATAGTAGGAATGCACGAACAGAGCCAAAATATGAAATTACTTGAAAAAGATATCAGAAATGCCGAAAACATTGAATCGTTTAATAAAAGAATTGTAGATTTTTTGGATGCCTGCGATAAAGCCGTTGCGGAAATTAAACAATTGGAACAAGAATTTTAATTGTTAAAATTATTTCTCTAAAATCATATTTTTTATCACAAAATAAACCGAATACGCCAAAAGCATTCCCCACAAAGCACCGAAGAAAACATCCGCAGGATAATGAACTCCCAAATATATTCTGCTGTAAGCGGTAAGTAAAGCCCATAAAAACATAAAAACGGACAAATTACGTCTCCTGAATAAAAGATGTATAAAAAATGCCAAAGCAAAAGCATTGGATGCATGAGAAGAAATAAATCCGTATTTGCCCCCGGGAAGTTTTACCGTATGAACCAAATCCGAAATTGACGGGTTATAACAGGGACGAAACCGTAAAAAAGTAAATTTAAAAATATGAACGGAACTTTGATCCGATAAGGCAATCAAAAATACAATCGAAATAAGAATAATTACGGAAGATTTAAATTTAAACTTCTTTAAAATAATCACAAAAAGATAAATATATAACGGCAACCATGTATATTTCGCACTTACGCCGTACATAAAAACATCAAAAAAAGCGTTGTGAAATTTATTCAAAAATAAAAAAAGACGAACATCCGCAGAAATAATATATTGAATCAAATCGTTCATCAAAATTTTAAATTTCGGCTAAAAGTAAGAAAATCCTGAAAAAAACGTGAATTTTATACAAATTTGTATTATTTTTGTATGCTTGCAGGTATTATCGCTCTGCTGTTTTAATTTAATAACAAATTATCATAAATTTAATTATAAATGAAATCTTACATTAAATATTTTTCATTATTATTTTTATTTTTTTCTGTTTTTTCCAAACAAAGTATTGCACAGCAAACCGGCGATGCCAAAACAGCTCAATGGATTTTTAATATTTCCGCCGGTATTACCTGGGAAGACGAAAACAAAATAACATCTTACACAATAGGTGTTTTTTCGTCGAAAGGTGTATTTAACGAACTGCAAAAACTTGCAAAAAGTACAAAAATTAAAGGAAAACCCGTAGAAGTTGTGAGATATCTGGATTATTCCGATATTCAAGCAAATCATATTGTATATGTTTCGAGAAACGAAAATGCTTACCTCGGTTTTGTTTATCAAAGACTTAAAGGAAAAAATGTTTTAATAATATCAGACCGGTCAAAACAACCGGAATACAGTATAATAAATTTCTTAAAAGTCGAAAAAAGCGGAGCTCCTCCGTTTTCAATAAACACAACTTTGGCAAACCAAAACCGTATTAAAATTTCAAAACAATTACTTAAAATCGGAGGAAGCCGGCAAGATATTCAAAAAATTTATGCGGAAACAAACAGAAAATTACTTGCCGAACAAAAAGCACTCGAAGAAAAGAAAAAAGAAATTGCCGATAAAGAACGTTTATTAGCCGAACAAGAAGCCAGAATTAAAGCTCAAAGAGACAGTATTGCCAGTAAAGAAAATTTAATTTCAACCAAAGAAAGCGAGTTGAAAAAACAAAATATGAAATTAGACTCGATGAGTGCCGAAGTAGAACGCCAAAGAGAAATATTAAAAGAAAATCTTGCGGCGGTGGAAGAACTTTCCAGAAAAATAGAAAAGCAACGCATGATTGCCGAATTACAAAGAGATTCAATGGCTTTGGCAAGCCGGGAGTTAAAAGCAAAACAAGAAGAAATTCGCAAAATAGACGAACGTTTGGGGCAAACACAAGAAACCGTTGCTACTCAAAAAAATATTATATATTTTGCAATTGCCGCACTCGTTATCTTTATATTCTTAGGGATTATAATTATTAACGGCTATCTTAACAAACAAAAAATCAATAAACAATTAAGCGAACAGTATGTCGCTATCAACTCGCAAAAAGACGAAATTCAAAATCAGGCAAAACTGCTTGAATCGGTTAATACCGAACTTGAAAAATTATCCATCGTAGCTTCGGAAACGGATAATGCGGTTACTATTATGGACGTAAAAGGAAATTTTCAATGGGTAAATCCCGGTTTTACGAGAATGTACGGATATACGCTTCAATTACTGAAAAACGAACTCGACTCCAATATAGTAGGTGCAAGTAACAACCCGGATATTCAGAATATCATAAATAAAATTATTGAAACAAAACAAGCAGGTTCTTACCAAAACCGTAATAAAACCCGGACAGGAGAAGAAATATGGGTACAAACAACCATTACGCCTATATTAGACGAAAACAATGAAGTCGTAAAATTAATTTCGATTGATACGGATATTACGGCAGAAAAAAAATCGGAAATAGAAATCAGAAAGCAAAAAGAACAAATTGAAGCTCAAAACGAAATGATTACGGCGAGTATCAATTACGCAAAAAACATTCAACAAGCCATTCTGCCGCTTCCCGAAGATATAGAAAAATATTTCGATTCGTTTATAATTTTCAAACCGAGAGATGTTGTAAGCGGCGACTTTTACTGGTTTACCGAAAAATTACAAGAAGACGGAAGTCCCGAAAAACTTTTCTTGGCAGTAGTTGATTGCACCGGTCACGGAGTTCCGGGAGCATTCATGTCAATGATAGGAAGCAGACTGCTGAGTGAAATTGTTTTGGAACAAAATATCTCGGATCCGAAAGACATCCTCGAAACACTCGATAAAAAAGTAAAAACGGCTTTAAGACAAGAAACAACCGATAATAACGACGGTATGGACATGGCCCTGTGCGTTATCGAAAAAAACGAAGATTCTTATCATATAACTTATTCGGGAGCAAAATCCGACCTTTATTATTTCTCTCGTAAAAATGACGATATTACCGTTCTGTCTTCCGAAAGACGCTCCATAGGAGGTGCAAAACAAAAAAGAGGACATATAGAATTTACCGATAAAGATTTCTATCTTAACAAAGGTGATATTATGTGGTTGGCTACCGACGGTATTATAGACCAAAACAACTCCGAACGAAAACGTTTCGGAACACCTAAATTTATCGATACTCTGAAAGAATGTAAAGACTTAAGTCTTATCGAACAAAAGAAACTGATAGAACAAAAATTAGCCGAGCATCAGGGAGACGAAGAACAACGCGACGACATAACGGTTTGGGGAATAAAATTTACCGATAAATGGTAAATTAAAACAAATTATATAACGCATAAAAAAACGGTAAGCCGAGATAAAGTTTACCGTTTTTTTATTTTTCAATTAAAACTTATTTAAAATGATAAAGGAAAATAATCGTTCCGGTATAAGCAGGTTTTTTTCTGTCCTTAATTTCTAATGTAGCCTGCATCTCTGCCTTACATATACCTCTCAAATCCTGAACTCGCAAAACTTTTACTTTTAAACGCACCTCATCGTTCACTCTTACGGCTTCATTAAACTTGAACTTATCTATTCCGTAATTAACAAGCATTTTAACATTACGAACTTCCATTATTTCCCACCATAAAGGAGGAAGTATTGATAAGGTCAAATAACCGTGCGCTATCGTGGAACCGAATTGAGATTCCTTTTTTGCTCTTTCTTCGTCAACGTGTATCCACTGATGGTCCATCGTCGCATCGGCAAATTTGTTAATCATTTCCTGAGTTATTTTTAAATAACCGGAATAATCCAAAACTTCTCCTTCCAAAGCTTTAAATTCATCCAAACTGTTAATGATAGTTTTAGCCATTTCTATTTATGATTTTAAAAATCCGAAAATAATAAATTTCATCGGTTACACCAAAAAATCAACCGTTTTTCTTGCTCCGGGAATCTCTTAAAGCAACTGTTCTGTTTATAATGATTTTATCTTTTGATGAATCTTTATCAACACAAAAATAACCTTTTCTTTCAAATTGAAATCTGTCGCCCGGCACGGCATTTTTTATAAAAGGTTCGGATTTACAGTTTTTTAAAACGCTTAAAGATTCCGGATTTATAAATTCCGTAAAATCTTTATCCTTATGTCCGTCGGGTGTTTCGTCCGAAAAAAGTCTGTCGTATAATCTTACATCAACATCAACGGCATGTTTTGCCGATACCCAATGCAAAGTTCCTTTAACTTTTCTGCCGTCGGGAGATTTTCCTCCTTTCGAAAGCGGGTCGTATGTGCATAAAAGTTCGGTTATGTTGCCGTTTTCATCTTTTATTACTTCGTTGCATTTTATAAAATAAGCATATCGTAAACGAACTTCTCCGCCCGGTTTAAGCCGGAAAAATTTACGGTTTGCTTCTTCTCTGAAATCTTCTCTTTCGATATATAAAGTTCCGGAAAAAGGAACTTCTCTGGTGCCGGCACTTTCGTCTTCCGGATTATTTACGGCGGGCAACATTTCTTCTTTATCTTCCGGATAATTCGTAATCGTAACTTTAAGCGGGTCTAAAACGGTCATCAGTCGTTGTGCCGTTTTGTTAAGATGTTCTCTTACGCTGTATTCCAACAATCCTACGTCAATAATATTTTCGCGTTTTGCCACACCTACTTTTTCGGCAAATATTTTAAGCGATTCGGGGGTATATCCTCTGCGTCTCAATCCGGAAATCGTAGGCATACGCGGGTCGTCCCAACCGGATACGTAACCGTTTTCAACGAGTTTAAGAAGTTTTCGTTTGCTCATAACCGTATAGCTCAAATTGAGGCGGGCAAACTCTATTTGTCGCGGTCGTGTTTTTCCTTCTTCGTATATCCGGTCTAAAAACCAATCGTATAAAGGGCGGTGATTTTCGAACTCCAAAGTACAAATCGAATGTGTAATACCCTCAATATAGTCCGATTGTCCGTGAGTAAAATCATACATCGGGTATATACACCATTTATTTCCGGTTCTGTGATGCTCGGCATGTTTGATGCGATACATTACCGGATCGCGCATGTGCATATTCGGCGACGACATATCTATTTTTGCACGCAATACTTTCTCTCCGTCTTTAAATTCGCCTTTTCGCATTCTTTCGAACAAATCAAGATTTTCTTCAACGCTTCTGTTTCTGAACGGACTTTCTTTACCCGGTTGCAAAGGTGTGCCTCGCGTTGCCGATATTTCTTCTCCGCTTTGGTCGTCAACATAAGCATATCCGTCTTTTATAAGTTTTATTGCCCATTCGTAAAGCTGCTCGAAATAATCCGAAGCATAACGAACTTCTCCGTGCCATTTATAACCGAGCCATTTTACGTCTTCCAAAATAGAATCCGCATATTCGACATCTTCTTTTACCGGATTGGTATCATCGAATCGCAAATTGGTTTTTCCGTTGTATTTTTCGCCGAGTCCGAAATTAAGGATAATTGATTTTGCGTGCCCTATATGCAAATATCCGTTAGGTTCGGGCGGAAATCGCGTGATAATTTCTTTATGCTTGCCTGATTTTAAATCTTCTTCGACAATTTGTTCTATAAAATTCAATGATTTTTTTTCTTCTCTTATTTCGTTAGTTTCTTTTTCCGTCATTGCTTCGTTCATAAAAATTATCCGGCAAAGATAAAATGAATTATTGTTTTTTAATACATTTGCAGTTTGAATTAATTTAATTTTTAAATCATAAATGGGATTTATCGAAATAGAAGGTATGGAATTTTATGCCTATCACGGGCATTACAAAGAAGAGCAAATTGTCGGCAACCGTTTTTTAATTGATTTAAAAATAGAAACCGATTGTTCGAAAGCCGCCGAAAGCGACGATATAGAAGATGCCGTTAACTACCAAACGGCATATAAAATCATAAAAAAAGAAATGAAAAAAAAATCAAATCTTTTGGAAAACATTGCCGGAAGAATTTTAGACGCTTTATATAAAGAACTTGACAATATAAAATCCGTTACCGTAAAACTTTCTAAAATGAATCCTCCCGTGGGCGGAAAAATTAAAAAAGTAAGTATAATAATGACAAAATAATTAAAATGAAAAATAACTTAACGATATACAACACCCTAAGCCGCAAAAAAGAAAAGTTCGAACCGATAAATCCGCCTTTTGTCGGAATGTATGTTTGCGGACCTACCGTTTACGGCGATGCACACCTCGGACACGCACGCCCGGCAATAACTTTCGATTTACTTTTCAGATACCTGAAATATCTCGGATACAAAGTAAGATACGTGCGTAACATCACCGATGTCGGGCATCTTGTTAACGATGCCGACGAAGGCGAAGACAAAATTGCGAAAAAAGCCAAACTCGAACAAGTGGAGCCGATGGAAATAGTGCAAAAATACGCCAACAGTTACCATCGCAATATGGCTCAACTCAATACGCTTTCGCCGAGCATAGAACCGCATGCTTCCGGGCATATTATCGAACAAGCCGAAATGGTAAAACAAATCCTGAAAAACGGTTATGCCTACGAAGTAAACGGCTCGGTATATTTTGATATAGAAAAATACAATAAAAAATACAACTACGGAAAACTTTCCGGAAGAAAACTCGAAGACCTTACGGCAAACACACGCGAACTTGCCGGACAAAGCGAAAAGAAAAACCCTTTTGATTTTGCTCTTTGGAAAAAAGCCGAACCCGAACATATAATGCGTTGGCCCTCCGAATGGAGCGACGGTTTTCCCGGTTGGCATCTCGAATGCTCGGTTATGAGCACAAAATACCTCGGCGAAAAATTCGATATTCACGGCGGAGGGCTGGATTTGCAATTCCCTCATCACGAATGCGAAATAGCCCAATCGAAAGCCGCTACCGGCGAAGATGCCGTGAAATATTGGATGCACAACAACCTTATTACCATTGAAGGGCAAAAAATGAGCAAATCTCTCGGCAACTTTATCACACTCGACGAAATGTTTTCCGGAGAAAATGATTTGCTCGAACAGGCATACAGTCCTATGGTCGTTCGATTTTTTATTTTGCAGGCACATTACCGCAGCACGCTCGATTTTTCGAATAAAGCATTACAGGCATCGGAAAAAGGATTACAGCGTCTGTTTAAAGGTATGGAAACTCTCGATAAAATAAAACCTTCGAAAGAATCAAGCATAAACTTTAAAGACATTAAAGACAAAAGTTTTAATGCTTTAAATGATGATTTGAATACTCCGATACTTATCGCACATCTTTTCGACGGAATAAAAATCATAAATCAACTGTATTCGGGCGACGAAACAATAAACGACACCGATTTAACGGATTTAAAAAACTTTTATAAACTTATTGTTTTTGATATCCTCGGACTTAAAAACGAAAATAAAGGACAAAAAACGGATAACAAATTCGAAGAAGTTGTAAATCTTTTACTTAATATCCGGCTCGAAGCCAAAAAAAACAAAGATTTTGAAACCTCCGACAAAATAAGAGACGAACTGAATAAACTCGGAATTGTCGTAAAAGACAAAAAAGACGGTTTTGAATGGGAAATTCAATAATTTATTCTCGTAGAGACACGTTGCGCGTGTCTCGGAATGAAACCGAGACGCCCTGCATTATATAAAATTGAGACAGCCGCAAGGCGTCTGTGCGAATCGGTAATTTATTATTCCGTACGATTGTAGAAACAGTCCGGCAGACTGTCTCTATACACCCGCAGGGTCTTTATTTCATGCAAGGTCTTTTAACAATTTATCTTTTTTTAATACCTTTACTCAAAATTTCAAATCAAATTCTCATGAAAAAAATAATATTTTTATTCTCGTTAATTATGATTTTTGCCGCTTGCTCCGACGAAAACGGCAAAACACCGCAAAATTCCGAAACAAATACCGAAGAAAAAATTATCGGTAAACCGGATTTAAAACTCGAAAACGACATAATGACACCCGAAGTTCTGTGGTCATTCGGTCGCCTGAGCGATGTGCAGGTTTCGCCCGGCGAAAAAACCCTGCTTTTCGGAATAACATATTACGACATTGCCGAAGACAAAGGCAACCGCGAACTTTACACAATGCCGGCAAAAGGCGGCGAACCGAAACAAATTACCGAAACAGCAAAAGGCGAATACAACGCCGTATGGAGCAAAGACGGAAAATATGTTTATTTTATGACATCTGCCGAAAACGGTATGCAAATATTTAAAATGAATGCCGACGGTAGCGGCAAACAACAAATTTCGAACATCGAAGGCGGTATTACCGGATTTAAACTCTCTCCCGACCAAACAAAAATTCTTTACACAAAAGAAGTCGATTTGGTAAAAGACGTAAAAGACGTTTACCCCGACCTTCCGAAAGCAAACGCACGCATTATTACCGATATGATGTATCGACATTGGGATACATGGACGGATTCTTACAGTCATATTTTCTTTGCCGCTTTCAGCGGAAACAATGTTCCGGAAGGAACAGACATTATGAAAGGCGAAGAATACGATTCGCCGCTTAAACCTTTCGGCGGATTGGAAGAAATTGCATGGAGTCCCGACGGAAATACAATTGCATATACCTGTGTTAAGAAAAAAGGCGTGGAATACACCCTCTCCACAAATTCGGACATATATCTTTACGATACGGAAACCGGAAAAACAAAAAATCTTACCGAAGGAATGCCCGGATACGACAAAGCACCTGTTTATTCGCCCGACGGAAGCAAAATTGCATGGGAAAGTATGGCAAGAGACGGCTACGAATCGGATAAAAACAGACTTTTTATTTATGATTTCAATACAAAAGAAAAGAAAGATTATACAAAAAATTTCGACCAAAACGTTCACGGTTTAACATGGGATAAATCCGGAGAAAATATTTACTTCGTAAGCGATTATCACGCGCGTTTCCAAATTTATAAATTAAACCTCGACAACAACGAAATAAAAGCAATTACGCAAGGCGACCATAATTACCGTTCCGTTGCGGTATTATCCGACAAGCTCATTGCCACAAAACAATCAATGTCGATGCCGACCGAAATTTTTGCCGTTACGGATGACGGAACGGAAACACAAATCAGTTTCATAAACAAAGATATTCTGGACAAACTCGAACTTGCAAAAGTTGAAGAACGTTGGGTAAAAACAACCGACGGAAAAGATATGCTCGTTTGGCTTATTTATCCGCCGCATTTCGACAAAAACAAAAAATATCCGGCAATACTCTACTGCCAAGGCGGACCGCAATCTTCCGTAAGTCAGTTTTGGTCTTATCGCTGGAATTTTCAAATGATGGCGGCAAACGGATATGTGGTTATTGCCCCTAACAGACGAGGACTTCCGAGTTTCGGGCAGGAATGGAACGAACAAATAAGCGGCGATTACGGCGGACAAAACATGAAAGATTATTTTTCGGCTGTCGATGCTCTTAAAAAAGAACCTTTTATAGACGAAAATCGTATCGGTGCCGTAGGTGCAAGTTACGGCGGATTTTCCGTTTATTGGCTTGCCGGACATCATAACAAACGTTTTAAAGCATTTATTGCTCACGACGGTATCTTTAATCTCGAATCGCAATATACAGAAACCGACGAACTTTGGTTCGCAAATTGGGATTTGGGCGGTGCTCCGTGGGAAAAGAATAATAAAATCGCACAACGAAGTTATGCAAATTCGCCGCATAAATTTGTAGATAAATGGGATACTCCGATTTTGATAATTCACGGCGGCAGAGATTACAGAATATTGGATTCGCAAGGTTTCAGCGCTTTCGATGCCGCAAAACTCAAAGGTGTTCCCGCCGAGATGCTTTATTTTCCGGAAGAAAATCACTGGGTGTTACACCCTCAAAACGGTATTTTATGGCAAAGAGAATTTAAAAAATGGCTGGATAAATTTCTGAAATAAAAACAGCGAAACAAAAATATTATTGATGTCGCCTTTTGTCTGAAAACAGAAAACAAATTACCCCGAAAATCGGTTTTTTACCGGTAAACGGGGTAAATTCCTTTTATTACACCCGATAAAAACGGCAAGTCGCCGTACCCGTTTTATTCCTGACAAATACGGCGACTTGCAAATTACCGGTTTAAAAACATTATTTTGCCGCTTCCGATACCGGTACACTTCCGGTATCATGCAACGGAAGAAGCAGATTGACATCTTCGCCGTCAACATTAACGGCATGAAATGTTCCGTCTATAATATAATCGGCATATCCGTCACTTAAATCGTTAAGCAAATCTAAACCTTCAGCCGTATTAAGATGTAAAGTAACGGGTAAAGTCAAGTCAACGGTTTCGCCGCCCGCAAGAACAAGATTATCGGAATAAGTATCCGAATAATAATGAGTCTCGGAAACAACATCCTCAACCGTAACCACATACTCAACCTCATCTATATTAACAGACCTTTCGTCCGTATTGGTAATCGAAGTATTAACATCCATGTAAATAGTATAACTGTCGGCAAGCGGATCTGCCGTATAAGTATATTCGATATCATTAACCGTAATATCCGGATGCCCGAACAAATCTTCCACGGAAATATTTCCGGTTACGTAAAGAGGCAAAATAAAATCCGAAGCGGTTTCATTAATTTTTACTGCATGAAAAGTACCCTCAACGGAATAATCAACTGTCCCGGAAGCTAAAGCATTATTAAAATCGGTTTCTTGATCTTCGTCCAAAATAATTGTAACAGGTAACGTTAAAGAAACAGTTTCTCCGCCTTCAAGCACGAGATTTTCCGAATAAGTATCGGAATAATAATGTGTTTGCGACGGTATTCCGGCTATATTTACCGTATATTCAATCTCGTCAACAGTTACGCTGCGTTCATCTTTATTTTTTATATCGCACGTAACTTCAAAATTATATTCAAATCCGTCGCCCGTATCTTCCGAAGATGCTATACCCAATTTTGTTACCGTAACTTCGGGTTGTTCGTAAAAATCTTCAAATCCGACATCAATATTTGCTGTTCCGCCGACATTAAGAGGCAGGTCAAAATATTTTAAAACAGGTTCATCAACATGAAACGTCCCTTTTACCGTATAATCAAGACTTTCTCCGGCATTCAGTTTTGCAAGCAGTTTAATCGCATCTTTTGTTTTTAAAGTCAAAGGAAGAGTTAAAGCCAAAGGAGTTCCGGACAGCATTTCTTTATTAATATCGCAACTTTCCGGCTCTGCGCTTATACCTTCTATTACGGCCGTATATTCAACATCTTTTATTTCCGCATCTCTGGAATCGTTATTGATAACGGATAAATCAATATTCAAATACGTATAATCTCCGGGAAGTTCTCGCAAAGATATTCCCGTTACTTCAATACTCGGTTGCTCAAACCAATCTTCTTTATCACATGAAGACAGCATAAACAAACCGAACGAAATAAAAACAAACATAATTTTTTTCATAATTATATAATTTTAAATTTATAAAAAAGGCCTAATCATTTAAAACACAGATAAAACAAGCATTTCAAACGGCATTTTAAACACAATTTTAAATGACGTTGTATTTTATTGAACTGCAATAAATTAAAGCAAATCTACATCTTTTTTTTAAGAAAAAAAATTAAAACACGGAATACTTAACCCGGAAGTTTGTAAATTTTTTAAATTTATAAGTTACAAAGCTGAATATGAAAAACTTAATATTTTTCATTAAGATTTACCGGATACTTAACCCGATTAAAGATAAAACTTTCTTTATTTCACGGCATTTTTAAATACCTAACCGGCGTATATATTACCGAAGGCAAAAAGACGCATTAAAATAAAATACCGGAAATTTATTTTTTAAGGATTTATCTTTGCTCCGCAATATTTGCAATACTCGGCATCCGAGTCATGCCCTTCTTTAAGACATTCCGGACAAACTTGGGTAGATACTGATTTTGTTTTGTTATGCCCGGACATTTCGGAAGTTACTATACCGGTAGGAACCGCAATAATGGCATAACCCAAAATCATTACAAAACCGGCAATAGATTTACCTAAAACGGTAACCGGAGCAATATCTCCGTATCCTACAGTGGTAAGAGTAACCACAGCCCAGTAAATTCCCTGAGGAATACTCGTAAAACCGCTATCCTTGCCTTCAACAATATACATAACGGTTCCGAGAATAACAACAATCATTATTACAAAAAAGAAAAACACCCCAATCTTATGACGACTTGCCAACATTGCTTTAACCAAAATTCTGCTTTCGGAAACATAAGGCGATAATTTAAAAATACGAAAAATACGAAGAAGTCTCATTAAACGAATTATTGACAAACCCGCCGACTCTCCGAATATAAAAAAACCGAGATAAGTAGGTATTACCGAAAGAAAATCTATAATACCGTAAAAACTGAAGATATAAGAAGTTTTTTTCTCTACCAGCCGGATTCTCAAAAAATATTCAAACGTAAAAAGAATCGTAACAGCCCATTCGGATGCTCTTAAAATACGATGATATTTTACGGAAACATCTTCAATACTTTCCGCCATAACAATAAAAGCACTCAACAAAATAAGAATGAGCAAAATAATGTCAAATGCTTTGCCTGCTCGTGTATCTGCCTCAAAGACAATTTCATACAGTCGAGATTTTAAAGTCTTTTTCATAAATTTTCAATACCTCGAGAAAGTAATAAATTAATCTTCCAAATCAGATCTTTCAAGAATGAATAAATCTTCGACGGAAATACCGAAATAACGAGCAATTTTTAAGGCAAGAAGAGTAGAAGGCACAAACTTATTATTTTCTATTGCATGTATGGTTTGCCGGGAAACATGCACCTGTTTTGCCAGTTCCGCCTGCGTAATTCGTTTTTTTGCTCTTTCGACTCGTATAGTGTTTTCCATTATTTTTATTTGATAATTTTAAAAAATCAAAAAGCATACCAAGAAAATACGGCAACTGCTTAGGCATATTATGCGAAAACATTAAAACATAAACTGTACCAAATATTTATCGATAATATTTCATCATTTAAAATTTTCTTACTACATTCACACGTTCGGAAAAAATATTAAACAATGCTCGTAAAAACATACGGCGGTGCCGTACAAGGCGTTGATGCCGTTACTATTACCGTTGAAGTAAATATTTCGCGCGGCACTAATTTTTATCTCGTAGGATTACCGGATGCTGCCGTAAAAGAAAGTCATCAACGCATAGAATCGGCGCTGAGAGAACAAGGATACAAAATTCCCGGCAAAAAAATTGTCATTAACATGGCTCCCGCCGACATCAGAAAAGAAGGTTCCGCTTACGACCTTACTCTGGCGGCAGGTATTCTTGCGGCATCGGGGCAAATAAAATCCGAGAACATAAGCAAATACATAATAATGGGAGAACTCTCTCTTGACGGCACCTTGCACCCCGTAAAAGGAGTTTTGCCCATAGCCGTGCAAGCACGCTCCGAAAAATTCAAAGGATTTATACTGCCCGAAGAAAATGCCAAAGAAGCTGCAGTAGTAAACGACTTAGAAGTTTACGGAATAAAAAACATAAAAGAACTTATTGATTTCTTTAACGAAAAAAAGCAGCTTAAACCCACAATAGTAAATACCCGAAAAGAATTTTACGAACACATAAACGATACCGATATTGATTTTACCGACGTAAAAGGTCAGGAAAACGTAAAAAGAGCATTGGAAATTGCCGCCGCGGGCGGACATAACATAATAATGATAGGACCTCCCGGAGCCGGAAAAACAATGATATCCAAACGCATACCGACAATATTGCCTCCCCTGAGTTTAAGCGAAGCCCTCGAGACCACAAAAATACATTCGGTTGCAGGAAAAACCGATCGTAATACGGCTCTCATCAACAAAAGACCTTTCAGAGCTCCTCACCATACCATCAGCGATGTGGCACTCGTAGGCGGAGGGCAATTTCCGCAACCCGGAGAAATTTCTTTGGCACATAACGGAGTTTTATTTTTAGACGAACTTCCGGAATTTAAAAGAAGTGTTCTCGAAGTAATGCGACAACCTCTCGAAGACAGAAAGATTACCGTTTCGAGAGCAAAATTTACGGTTGAATACCCCGCAAGTTTTATGCTCGTTGCATCCATGAACCCTTGTCCGTGCGGATACTACAATCATCCGGAAAAAGAGTGCGTATGTTCGGTAAATGCCGTTAAAAAATATTTAAACAAAATATCCGGACCTCTGCTCGACCGCATAGACATACACATAGAAGTTGTTCCGGTACCTTTCGGGAAACTTTCCGAAACAACAACCGGAGAGAGCAGTAAAGTAATACGAGAAAGAGTTATTAAAGCCGTAAAAATTCAGGAAAAAAGATTTAAAGAATACAAAAACATACACAACAACGCACAAATGAGTTCAAAAATGATTCGTAAGTTTTGCATTACGGACTCAAACGGCGATAACCTGCTGAAAAACGCAATGGAAAAACTAGGATTGTCGGCACGCGCCTACGACCGTATATTAAAAGTATCGCGAACAATTGCCGATTTGGCAGATTCAGAAAATATAAAGCCCGAACATCTTGCCGAAGCAATTCAATACAGAAGCTTGGACAGGGAAAGCTGGGGCGGGTAAATTTTTAATTATGAATTATGAGTTTGGCTGTTCTTGCGAAATTCACTAATTTAGCAGACAAAATTCAAATCCGAAAATGACGAAGATAAAAAAAATACTGATAGCCAACAGAGGAGAAATTGCTTTAAGAATAATGCGTTCGTGCAAAGAACTCGGCATAAAAACAGTTGCGGTATATTCGGAAGCCGACCGCAGGTCTCCGCACGTAAAATATGCCGACGAAGCCGTTTTGCTCGGACCTCCGCCGTCTAACCGGTCATATTTACTCGGAGACAAGATTATTGATTACTGCAAAAAGCTGAATGCGGACGCAATACACCCGGGTTACGGATTCTTATCGGAAAATGCCGAATTTGCAAAAGCCGTAAAAAGTGCCGGAATAAATTTTATCGGTCCGGAACCCGAAGCCGTAAAACTTATGGGAGATAAACTTCTTGCCAAAAATGCCGTAAAAGATTACGATATACCCATGATACCCGGAACCGACAAAGCCGTAACGGATATCGAAGCCGCCAAAAAAATTGCCGAAAACATCGGTTATCCGATATTGATAAAAGCGGCAGCAGGCGGCGGCGGAAAAGGAATGCGCACGGTCGAAAAAACGGAAGATTTCGAAGAACAAATGAAAACAGCCGTAAACGAAGCAACTTCGGCATTCGGAAACGGCTCGGTATTTATAGAAAAATATTTTACGGCTCCGCGGCATATCGAAATTCAGATTATGGCGGATAATTACGGTAACACGGTATATCTGTTCGAAAGAGAATGCTCGATACAAAGAAGACACCAAAAAGTTATAGAAGAAGCCCCCTCGGCGGTTTTAACTCCCGAATTACGAAAAAAAATGGGCGAAGCAGCCGTAAAAGTCGCAAAAGCATGCAATTACACCGGAGCAGGCACTGTTGAATTTTTGTATAACGACGGCGAATTTTATTTTCTGGAAATGAATACACGGCTGCAAGTAGAGCATCCGGTAACTGAACTTATAACGGGCATTGATTTGGTAAAAGAACAAATTCGCGTTGCCGAAGGCAAAAAATTAAGTTTTAAACAAGAAGATTTAAAAATAAACGGGCATGCAATAGAAGTAAGAGTATATGCCGAAGACCCGGCAAACAACTTTTTGCCCGATATCGGCAAACTTACGGAATACAAAAAACCCGAAGGTCCGGGAGTAAGGGTTGACGACGGATTTGAAGAAGGTGCGGATATTCCGATTTATTACGACCCCATGATAGCCAAACTCATTACTTTCGGTAAAAATCGCGAAGAAGCCGCAGACCGAATGATACGGGCAATCGATGATTACAAAGTCAGCGGAATAGAAACAACCTTACCGTTCGGCAAATTCGTAATGCAACACGAAGCATTCAGAAAAGGAAATTACTGCACAAACTTTGTCAACAATCACTTTAAACCCGAAAATCTTATTGAAGAACCTTCGGAAAAAGAAACATCCGTCGCTGCCGTAATTGCAGCATATGTTTTTTCCGAAACCCTAAACAAAAATAAATTACCGGCAACAAAAAACTTATCGCAAAAAAAATCAAACTGGAAACTAAAACGAGGATTTTAAAGGCAAAACCCTGCGTATTTCGGAGTCTCGCGGGCACAAAAACGCCGCAGGAATATTCGGCAATAAGAGTGTCGTTTGCATCGGTTAGATGTATTGTCTTTATACCGGTGTAAGGATATTTTCAGGCGTTTATGCAAAGATAAAAGATACGGTTTTACGTTTTAAAAGGATATGTATTTTGCCGTTATTAAATATTTTTCAGATTTTTATAATTATCTCGTTTGATTTAATCGTTTTGTCAAAAAAAGTTGCTTCCAACCGGATTTTATAATATCCTTTTTGCAGTATAAAAAATGTTTTTTTGATATAAATATTTATTGCCGTTATACCGTTTGCAGGTATTATATATACTTTATTTTCTTTTATACTGAAATGATTATGTTTTTCTTGCGTTTTATTTGGAAAAACCAATGTATAA